>NZ_QEQT01000048.1:0-134667 GCF_003311655.1 Prauserella sp. PE36
GCTCGACGCCGTGCGTGAGCTGGACGAGGACGAGCGCACCGAGGCGATCGTGCTCGTCGGCGAGATCGGCGGCTCGATGGAGGAGGACGCGGCGGACTACATCGCGGCGATGCGCAAGCCGGTCGTGGCCTTCATCGCGGGCCGCTCGGCCCCGCCCGACCGCCGCATGGGCCACGCGGGCGCCATCGTCAGCGCCGGCAAGGGCAGCGGGACCTCCAAGGTGGACGCTCTGACCTCTGCGGGAGCTACGGTGGTGGACCTGCCCAGCGGGGTCGGCGACGCCCTGCTGGCTGCGGGCGTCAAACCCGCGGCGTGAACCCGCACGAGGGCGGGCCCGCTCACTCACTCGAGCGGGCTCGTCCTCGGCGTCAGCACCCGGTCGGTCAGCTGGCGGGACTGCGGCGGAACACCCCGCAGCTCGGCCTCCAGCCGGGCGCCGTGGGCCTGCTCCAGTATCGACCGCAGCACCAGCGCGCCGGTGGTGTCGATGCGGCCCAGCCGGGTGAGATCGAGCACGAGCCTTACGGTTTCCGGGTGCGTGGCGAGCAGGTCGTGCAGCAGCGAGTCGAGGCGTTGCGCCGTGCCGAACCACAGCACGCCGCGCGGCGCGAGCGTCAGCTCACCGTCACGCGCCGTGACGTCGACCTCCAGCTGCAGCAGGCGCCACAGGAACACCGCGAGCGACAGCCCCACACCGAGCAGCACGGCCAGGTCGAGCCGGGGGGCCAGCAGCAACGTCGCCAGGAACGTCGCCCAGGCGATCATCGCCTGCGGCGGCGACACCCGCCACAGCCGCACCAGCGGGCGGAACCGCAGCAGACCGGTGACCGCGACGATCACGATCGCGCCCAGCACGGCCAGCGGCAGCGGTTCGAGCACGGCGGCGAACGGCAGGAACGCCAGCACGGTCAACCCGGTGAACGCGCCCGACCATCGGGTGCGCGCGCCCGACATCCGGTTCACCGAGCTGCGGGAGAAGGAGCCGCCGCACGGCATTCCGCCGACCGCCGCCGCGGCCAGGTTCGCCACGCCCTGGCCGACGAACTCGCGGTTGGAGTTCCAGCGGCTGCCGTCCTCGGCGGCGAACCGGCGCGCGATCGAGGCGGCCTCGGTGAACCCGATCAGCGCGATGATGACGCCGGGAAGAATCAGTGAGGGCACGCGGTCCCACGGGATGTCGTCGAGCGTGAACGGCAGCAGCCCGGAGGGCACGCTGTCCACCACGGGGCCGGAATAGAGTCCGGCAGCGGAGATCGCGACGCCGAGTGCGGCCGCCACGAGCACCCCGGGGAAGAGCGCGTGGAGGCGTCGCCCGCCGACGATCACCAGCGCGGTGAGCGCCGTGACCGCCAGCGCCGCGGGGCTCCAGTCGGCGGGGTGGGCGAGGCTCGTGACCGCGGCGACGATCTCGTTGCCCTCGTCCGGCGGCGCGACGCCCAGCGCCTTCGGCACCTGGGACGCGGCGATGAGCACGGCCGCCGCCGGGACGAAACCCAGCAGCATCGGCTGCGACATCAGGTACGCGAGCCAGCCCGCCCGCAGGAGGCCCAGCAGAACCCTGACCACGCCGATCACCAGCGCCAGCGCGAGGCCGAGTCCGACGTACTCGGGGCTCGCCGGGGTCGCGACGGTGCTCAGCGCGCCGAACGTCAGCAGCGCGGTGATCGCCACCGGGCCCGTCTGCAGGTACGGCGACGACGCGAACAGCGCCGCGAGCACGGGCGGCAGCGCACCGGCGTAGAGGCCCGCGACGGGCGGCATGCCGGCGAGCTCGGCGTAGGCCAGCGACTGCGGGATGCCGACCATCGCCACGCTCACGCCCGCGACGGCGTCGTACAGGAGTGTCTTGCCGCGCGGTCGCGCGATACGGGGAACGCGCACGGCTCAGCGGACCACCGACAGCGGCAGGGCGAGGCCGGACAGGCTCCTGCGCACGACCGGAAGCCGCGCCGCGAGATCGGACAGGGCGAGTGCCGACGGCGCGTCCGGCGCACCGGCCACCACCGGAACACCGGTGTCCCCGGCGTGCCGCAGCGCGGCGTCAAGGGGGATGCGGGCGAGCAGCTCGGTGCCGAGGTCGTCGGCGAGCCGTTGCCCGCCACCGGAGCCGAACAGCGCGGTGCGCTCGCCGCAGCACTCGCAGACCAGCGTGGACATGTTCTCCACCACCCCGGCCAGCGGCATGCGCAGATCGGCGGCCATGCGTCCCGCCCGCGTCGCCACCGTCTGCGCGCTCACCTGCGGGGTGGTGACGGCGAGCAGTGCCGCCCTTGGCAGCAGCTCCAGCAGCGAGAGGGTCACGTCGCCCGTCCCGGGCGGAAGGTCGACCAGCAGCACGTCCAGCTCGCCCCAGTGCACGTCGGTGAGGAACTGCTCCAGCGCCTTGTGCAGCATCGGACCACGCCAGACCACCGGCTCACCGTCGCCGACGAGGAACCCGACCGACATCAGCCGCACGCCGTGCGCGTCGACCGGCAGCATGAGCCCCTTCAGCGCGACGGGACTGCGCCGGACGCCGAACAGCTGCGGCACCGAATAGCCCCACACGTCGGCGTCGAGCAGCCCGACGCGCTTGCCGGTCCGGGCCAGCGCCACGGCCAGGTTCGCCGCGACGGAGGACTTCCCGACTCCGCCTTTGCCGCTCGCGACCGCGTAGACCAGGGTGTCCGTGCCGAGGCGCGCCGGCTGCTGTTCGCGCAGCCGCTGCGACAGGGCCAGCCGCTCCCGGTCGGAGAGCGTCGTGAAGCTCACCTCCACGCCGGTGACGCCCGGCACCGCCGAGGCGGCGGCGGTGACGTCGGCCTGGAGCCGCTCTCGCAACGGGCACGTGGGCGTGGTCAGCGCGACGGCGACGTGCGCGGTGCCGCGCCGGTCGGTGGTGACGTCGCGGAGCATGCCGAGCTCGTCGAGGCCCCGGTGGATCTCCGGGTCCTCCACCGCGCCCACGGCCTCCCGCAGGGCCGCGTGGTCGACCGGGGTCCGGCGCCGGGTCAGCATTCCGGCACCCGGTAACCACGCAGCTTCGGGGCGAGGGGACGCATCATGAACTCTGGCCGCCGCTGCCCTCCGGGACCGAGGTCGGGGCTCGTGCGGGCGAGCCACTCCCGGTACACCTCCGCGGAGCGCCGCGTGTCGACGTAGACGTCGCCGTAGCGGTCCCCGGGGTGCGCGTACTCCAGCTTGATCTTCTGCAGCCAGCAGTGCATGCCCGACTCCGGGTCAGGGTGCACGGCGAACGCGAGGTTCTGGTGCACGCCGGGGTCCTCCCAGTTGATCCGGCTCGAGTCAGGGTCGGATGAGTCGAACGGGGCGACACCGCCGCGATGCCGCAGCAGCCACGTGTGCTCACCGTCCGGATGGGACAGTTCCACCATGCCGGTGGTCCAGCGGCTGCCCTCCCCGGGGTGCAGGCGCCAGCGGCCCATGTGGTGGGACAGCGCGCAGACGCCGGGCCGGATCCCCTCGGTGACCCACACCCTGGCCACGAAGTAGCCGATCTCGGTGCTGATGCGCACGAGGTCGTCGGTGACCACGCCGCGCCGCGCGGCGTCGAGCGAGTTGAGCCACAGCGGGTGGGTGTTGGAGATCTCGTTGAGGTACTTGGCGTTGCCGGAACGCGTGTGGATCAGCGTCGGCAGCCGGAAGGTGGGCACGAGCACCAGCTCGCCGGCCTCGATGTCGATCTCGCCGCGCGCCACGTGCGAGCGCAGGTAGCCGGGTGTGGCCCGGTCGGCGCGCCCCCAGTCGCGCATCGCCGTCGAGTACACCTCCAGCTTGCGTGACGGCGTCGGCCAGCCGACGGTCGCCGTCCCGTCCTCGTGCCGCAGCCCGATCGCGCCAGCCTCGCCCACCACCGGCGCGACGGAGTCCGGGGTCACCGGCGTGCGCAGCACGCCGCAGGAGTCGGCGGTCGCGTTCTCCAGCTGCTCACCGGGCACCGCGCGCTCGTCGACGCGGTACACCTCGTCGTCGAGGGCCACCACGCCGTAGCGGCGCATGTACTCCAGCGGCTCCATGCCCTCGTCCGCGGCCTTCTTCGCCAGACCCGGCACCTGGTTCTCGAACAGCCACCGGTAGTACTCGTCCACGGTGATCTTCTCGCCCGGCCGGTAGGGCGACTCGAAGTAGCGGCGGATGCCCAGCGAGCCGTCGGGGTCGATGCGCCACGACAGCTCGAACCAGAACTCGTTCTCCTCCCAGACCTCGCCTGGGTTGACGTCGCGGGTGTCGTTGTACGACAGGCCGAGCTTGTCCATCGCGACGCGGCGCACGGGCTGCCGGAAACCCAGCCACCGCCCGGCGTGCGTCTCGTACGAATGCGTGTCGTGCCGCTCGCTGGCGTGTCCCATGGGCAGGACGTAGTCGGCGAACTCGGCGGTCTCGGACCACGTCGGGGTCAGCGCCACGTGCAGGCCCACCTTGTCCGGATCGGACAGCTGCTCGATCCAGGTGAACCCGTCGGGGTTGGTCCAGACGGGGTTGTAGACCCGCGAGAAGTAGACCTCGAGCCTGCCCCGGCCCTCGGCGAGGAAGTGGGGCAGCAGGAACGACATCTCGTTGGTGGACAACGGGAAGTCGCGTGGCCAGATCAGCTCGTTCCACCGCTCGTGCGGCTCGGGCTTCGCGGGACCGTGCGGGATGAACTTGTGCCAGCCGTTGGGGCTCGTGCCGCCGCGAGTGCCGATGCTGCCGGTCAGCGCGAGCACGAACCACAGCGCCCGCGCGACCTGCCAGCCGCCGAGGTTTCCCGCGGCCGCCGCGCGCCAGATGTGCGCCGAGAGGCGCCCGTCGCAGTCGGCCACCAGCTCGGCGATCTCCTCGATGCGGTCGGCCGGCACCTGCGCTTCCTCGGCGGCGAACTCGAACGTGTAGTCCGCGTAGTCCTCGGTGATGCGGTCGAGGAACGTCTCGAAGTCGCGGGGCGCGTCGGCGTGCAGCTCGGCGAGGTAGGTGTCCCAGTTGAACCACCGGCGGACGTACTCGGTGTCGATGCGGCGGGTCCGCAGCAGGTACGACGCGACGGCCAGCAGCACCGCCGCCTCGCTGCCGGGCCACGGCGTGAGCCACACGTCCGCGTGCGAGGCCGTGTTCGACAGACGCGGGTCCATCACCACGAGCTTGGCGCCGGACTGCTTGCCCTCCATGATGCGCTGGGCGTGCGGGTTGAAGTAGTGGCCGGTCTCCAGGTGGCTGGACAGCAGGAGGATGACCTTGGCGTTGGCGTGGTCGGCCGAGGGCCGGTCGTAGCCGGTCCACAGCGACATCCCGAACCGCGCCCCGGCCGAGCAGATGTTGGTGTGCGTGTTGTGCCCGTCCACGCCCCAGGCCGTGAGGAACCGCTCGGCGAAGCCGTCCTCGCCGGGCCTGCCCACGTGGTACATGATCTCGTCGTGGCGGTCCTCGACGATCGCCTTCCGGATCCGGCCGGCGATGTCGTCGAGCGCCTCGTCCCAGCTGACCTGTTCCCAGCCGCCCCCGCCGCGTTCACCGGTTCGGCGCAGCGGGTACAGGATCCGCTCCGGGTCGTTGATCTGGTTGATCGTGGCGGGCCCCTTGGCGCAGTTGCGGCCGCGGGAGCCGGGGTGGGCGGGGTTGCCCTCGAGTTTCTTGACGGAGAGGTCGTCCTTGTCGACGTAGGCCAGCAGGCCGCACGCGCTCTCGCAGTTGAAGCACGTGGTGGGCACCAGCAGGTAGGAGTGCGCGACCTTGCGAGGATGCGCTTTCGCGTCGTACTCGACGTGGTGGTCCCACGCGGACACCGGCGGGAAGTTGCGGAGGTGCTCGTGGCTGCGCGAGCCGGGCAGTACGGGTTCGGTCGCGCTCATGGCGCTCGTTCCTTTCGGCAGTGCTGGTTCTAGGACAGCGGGACGTCTTGCCCGGCGCGGACGAAGACGCTCTCGTACGCGAGCAGTGCGGCCTGCACGGCGATGCCACCGGCGGCGGCGAGCACGAGCGGGCCGCCCGCCCAGCCCACGGCGCCCAGTGCCGCGCCGAGCGCCGCGAGACCGGCGCCGCCACCCCAGAACAGGCGGGCGTAGCGACCCGAGGTGACCATGTGCGCCGCCGCGGCCGCGTGCGCGGTTGGATGCCTGCCCAGGTACTCCAGCAGCGTCATCGCCAGGTGACCGCCCGCGCCGAGGGTCAGCGCGGCGAGCAGCAGCGAGCGGGCGGCGGGGGAGGGGTCGCCTGCCGCGACGGCGAGGGTGAGCACGCCGCCGCCCACCATGAGCGCCTGCACGATCAGGTGCCAGAACAGCAGGGGCGACTGCCACAGGTCGCGGCCCTCGGCCTGGCCGAAGAGGAAACCGGTGTAGCCCGCCGTCAGCGCGGCCGCGAGCAGCGCGGGCACGGCCAGGCCGGTGAGCAGGGCGTCGGCGGTGGCCGCGGCCAGCGCGCCGGTCGCGGCGAGGATGCCCGTGGCGAGCCAGGCGGTGAAGACCACCGCCGCCGCGGCGAGCACCACGGCACCCCAGAACATCCACGATCTCGGGTTGGGCTTGAGGAAGATGAACAGGAACCGCTCTGGCCGCTTGAGGTCCCACACCAGCAGCACGCCGGTGACGGCGAGCCCCGCCACCCCGAGTGCGGGGGCCACGACGTCGCCGAGCCCGCCCAGTTCGATGCCGAGCAGGTGGGCGAGCGCGGCGATCAGCATCGCGCCGGCCCCGGCCGCCTTGGTCCAGAGGTACGTCGTGACCCGCCAGCCCCACGGCCGGGGGTGTGCCGTGTTGAGTGTGGTGCGGGCGTGCGTGACCGGGTCGGTGGGCAGGTCGGTGGACGCGCTCCTGCGGTGCTCGTCGGGGCGGGCCCACAGGTACGTGTCGCCGGTGGGGGCGGCGAGCGGGTCGAGCACCGCGCGGTCGGCGCCGAGGTAGAAGACGTTGGGCCCGGTGTTCTGCTCGGGCGCGCGCACCTGCGTCGGGTTCTCGTTGACCAGGCGCGCGATCCCGCTTTCCGGGTCGTCGAGGTCGCCCACCCAGATCGAGTGTGTCGGGCACACCACCACGCACGCCGGTTCGAGGCCCTCGTCGACGCGGTGGGCGCAGAAGTTGCACTTGGCGGCGGTGTGGGTGTCCTCGTCGAGGTAGATGGCGTCGTAGGGGCACGCCTGCATGCACGCCTTGCAGCCGATGCACCGCTCGTTGTCGAAGTCGACGATCCCATCGTCCCTTGTGAACAGTGCCTGCGTGGGGCAGATCTTGACGCACGGCGCGTCCGTGCAGTGATTGCACCGCATGACACCGAAATCGCGGGTGGTCGCGGGGAACTCCCCGGACTCCACGTACTTCACCCACGTGCGGAACTGGCCCACCGGCACCTCGTGCTCGGTCTTGCACGCCACTGTGCAGGCGTGACAGCCGATGCAGGTGCGCTGGTCGATCGCGAAGCCGTAGCGCATGACACCTCCGAAGCTGACGCACAGTGACGCTAACTCCGGAAAAGGGGGCCCGGTACCAATGTCGATCCTGGGTACTCCCAAAGCAGACTTTGGAGTAACGTGACGGCGTGCCACTGCCACCGCGCGTGCCCGAGATCGGGGCACTGGATCTGTTGCTGAGCGTCGCGCGGCTGGGCAGTCTCGGAAAGGCCGCGAAGGAGCACGGCATCTCGCAGCCCGCGGCGGCGTCGCGGATCCGGAACATGGAGCGGCTCACGGGTGTGCCGCTCATCGTGCGCTCGGCCACCGGTTCCCGGCTCACCGACGAGGGGGCCGTGATCGCGGACTGGGCGGGCCGGGTGATCGACGCCGCGGCCGCGCTGGACGCCGGCATCTCGGCCCTGCGTGGCCAGCAGGCGAGCCGGATCCAGCTGGCGTGCAGCATGACGATCGCCGAGTACCTGCTCCCCGGGTGGCTGAGCGAGCTGCGCAGGCGCAGGCCGGACACGACGATCGGGCTACAGGTGGTGAACTCCGCGAAGGTCGTGGAGCTGGTGCTCGGCGGGGCCGTCGACCTCGGCTTCGTGGAGGGCGCCGAACCCGCCGAGGGGCTCGATTCCCAGGTGGTGGCCGAGGACCAGCTGTCGCTCGTGGTGCATCCCGACCATCCCTGGGCGAGGAGGGGCCGGCCCGTGCGCGCGGCGGAACTCGCCGCCGAGGCGCTGATCAGCCGCGAGCCGGGCTCGGGCACGCGCTACGTGCTGGACCACGAGCTGGACCGGCTGGGCTACCACACGCGCCCGAACCCCGTGATGGAACTGTCGTCCACCACGGCGATCAAGGCCGCCGTGGAGGCGGGGCTCGGTCCGGCGGTGCTCAGCTCGCTCGCGCTGGCCGAGGACGTGGCGCAGGGCAAGGTCGTGGTGGTGCCAACGTCGGGCCTCGACCTGCAGCGCTCCCTGCGGCTGGTGCTGCGTGCGGGGGAGCAGCTGTCCCCGGCGCTGCGGGACGTCGTCGCGGCGGCCGGCGGGAGCGCGGGAAGGCGCTGAGTCCACATGGGACGGAGCCGGGCGGCGTTCGCCACCCGGCTCCGCGACAGGGGCCGGCTACACGTAGTCCTGGTACTTCGGCAGGAAGCGCACCGGCTTGGAGAGCGCGTCCCGGCGGAACGGGTCACCCAGCTCGCGGGTGCACATCACCTCGATGACCGTGGTACGGCCGCCGTTCATCTGCGCGTCGACGGCCTTCCGCAGTGCCGGGCCGACGTCCTCGAGCTTGTCGACCACCACGCCGTCCGCGCCCATGGCCCGCGCGATCCCGGCGAAGCTCTCGTTCTCCAGCTCTCCGGCCACGAACCGGCGGTTGTAGAAGTCGACCTGGTTCTTCTTCTCGGCGCCCCACTGCCGGTTGTGGAACACCACGGCGGTCACCGGGATGTCGTGGCGCACCGAGGTCATGATCTCGCCCATGCTCATGCCCCACGCGCCGTCACCGGCGTAGGCGATGGCGGGCCGGTCCGGCGCCGCGGCCTTGGCGCCGATGACGGTCGGCAGCGCGTACCCGCAGTTGCCGAAGCTCATCGGGGCCAGGAAGCTCCGGGGCTCCTCGAAGCGGAGGTAGCTGTTGGCCACCGAGTTGATGTTGCCGATGTCGGTGGAGACCATGACGTGCGGCGGCATGGCCTTCTCCAGCTCGCGCAGCACCTGCCTCGGGTGCAGCCAGCCGCCCTCCTCCTGCTCCTGCTCGGCGATCATGTCCAGGCTGAACGGGTCGGTCTCGTGGGTCCACGCGGTGAGCTCGGCCTCCCACGCGTCCTTCTCGGCCTTCGTCGTGGCGGCCCGCTGCTCCCGCGTGGCGTCGCAGGCCAGCGTGCGTCCCGCGAGGCGCTGGGTGAGCGCGGCGGCGGCCGCCTTCGCGTCGCCGCAGATCCCGACGGTGATCTTCTTGACCAGGCCGAGCATCTTGTGGTCGGCGTCGATCTGGATGATCTTGGCGTTCTTCGGCCAGTAGTCCATCCCGTGCTGCGGCAGTGTGCCGAACGGCCCGAGCCGCGAACCCAGCGCCACCACCACGTCGGCCTGGGAGATCAGCTTCATGGCGGCCTTCGACCCCTGGTAGCCGAGCGGTCCGCACCACTGGGGGTGGCTGGCGGGGAAGGAGTCGTTGTGCAGGTAGCTGTTCACCACCGGCGCGCCGAGCCGCTCGGCCAGCGCCTTGCACTCCTCGACGCCGTCGGCCATCACGACCCCGCCACCCGAGATGATCACGGGGAACTCCGCGGCGGCGAGCAGTTCGGCGGCCTCGTTGAGGCTCTGGTCGCCGCCGGGGCCGCGGTCGAGCCGCTGCGGGTCGGGGATCTCGGTCTCGATCTCGCCGTAGAAGAAGTCGCGCGGGATGTTGAGCTGGGTCGGGCCGATCTCCGACATAGCGCGGTCGAAGGCGCGGCCCGTGAGCTCGGCCATCCGACGTGGGTTGTTGACGTGCGCCTGGTACTTGGTGAACTCCTGGAACATCGGCAGCTGGTTGGCCTCCTGGAAGCCGCCGAGGCCCATGCCCATCGTGCCCGCCTCGGGGGTCACGATCACCACGGGGCTGTGTGCCCAGTACGCCGCGGCGATGGCGGTGACACAGTTGCTGATGCCAGGGCCGTTCTGCCCGATCACTACGCCGTGCCTGCCGCTGACGCGCGCGTAGCCGTCGGCCATGTGCGCGGCGCCCTGTTCGTGCACGACCGGGACCAGCCGGATGCCTGCCGGAGCGAAGATGTCCATCGCGTCCATGAACGCGGAGCCCATGATGCCGAAGATGTCGGTGACCCCGTTGGCCACGAGTGTCTCGACGAAGGCCTCGGAGGGGGTCATGGTTGCCGGGCCGTCGACCACGGTCCGGCCGTCGCCGGTCTTACGCTGCGCCATTGCGGACTCCTACAAAAATCGGGACGGCATGTTCCTGAAACCGGAATCGGATCGACCATATGCCAGTCGCGATGGTCGGTCAACGTCATCTTCGAGAAACCGAGACGAAGTGTGTTAGTTTCTGGAACCACGTGACGGTGTTCCAGAAGGAGGTGCCGTGGAGCTCATCCGTGAGCCGGACCCGGCCGCCCTGAACGGCGACACCCCGACCATGCGCCTGTTCTCGCTGCTCGAGCTCATCGCGAGCAAGGACGAGCTGGTGACGTTGCAGGGGCTGGTCGCGGAGACGGGCATGCCGAAACCGACCCTGCACCGGATGCTGCAGCAGCTGGAGGGCGCCGGGCTGCTGATCCGGCAGGCCGACGGCAGGCACTACGGCACCGGGGTCCGGCTGCGCAGACTGGCCGAGAACCTGCTGCTCAACGCCACCCACTACGGCGCGCGGCACGCGGTGCTCAAGAACCTGGTCGAGGAGCTGGGCGAGAGCTGCAACATCACCACGCTCTCCGGCAACGAGATCGTGTACCTCGACCGCGTGGAGACGCCGGAACCGCTGCGGTTCTACCTGCGGCCCGGTTCACGCGTGCCGGTGCACTGCTCGGCCAGCGGCAAGATGATCCTGTCGCAGCTCAGTCCCGGCCAGCGGGCCAAGCTGCTCGCCCACGCGCCGCTCAAGGCGTACACGCCGAAGACGGTCACCGACCTCGGAGTGCTCGAGGAGGAGTTCGCCCGCATCCGGCGCGACGGCTTCGCGCTCGACGACGAGGAGTTCCTGCCCGGTCTCGTCTGCGTGGCGGTGCTGGTGCCCGCGCCGTCGGGGCGGTCGAACCTGGCCGTCGCCGTGCAGGCGCCGGTCATGCGGCTCACCGCCGACAAGGCGCTCCACACGCTTCCCGCGCTCCAGCGTGCGGCCGAGGCCATCAGCAGGGTCGAGGCCGAGGGAGCCGCCGACGCCACCCAGACCGCCACGTCGTGAAGGGAACACCCGCGCGCATGCACACCGACCTGCCGGGCGAGCGGATCAGCGTCCGGGACGCCTTCGGCATCGACTCCACGCTCGTGGTGAACGGGTTCCGCGAGCGCACCGAGCACGTGCCGGACGTCGACGATTCGTACCGGTTCAACCCCGACGTCACGCTCGCGGTGCTGGCCGGGTTCGCGCACAACCGCAGGGTCCTCGTCCAGGGGCTGCACGGCACCGGGAAGTCCAGCCACATCGAGCAGGTCGCCGCGCGGCTCAACTGGCCGTGTGTGCGCGTCAACCTCGACGGCCACCTCAGCAGGCTCGACCTCGTCGGCAGGGACGCCGTGGTGCTGCGCGAGGGCAAGCAGGTCACCGAGTTCTGCGAGGGCATCGTGCCGTGGGCGGTGCGCGGGCCGGTCGCGCTCGTGCTCGACGAGTACGACGCGGGGCGGCCCGACGTCATGTTCGTGATCCAGCGGCTGCTCGAACGCGACGGCCGGTTCACGCTGCTCGACCGCAACCTGGTGCTGCGGCCGCATCCGGCGTTCCGGCTGTTCGCGACAGCCAACACCGTGGGGCTCGGCAACCTCAACGGGCTCTACCACGGCACGCAAAGGCTCAACCAGGCCCAGATCGACCGCTGGGACGTGGTCGCGTCACTGAACTACCTGCCCCCCGATGAGGAGATCGCCATCGTCCTGGCCCGGGTTCCCGAGCTGGCCGACGACGCCGGTCGCGCGCTCGTGGCGGCGATGGTCGCCGTGGCGGGGCTGACGAGGGCGGGCTTCCGGGCCGGCGACCTGTCCACCGTGATGTCGCCGCGCACGGTGATCACGTGGGCCGAGAACACCGGCATCTTCGGCGATCCGGCATTGGCCTTCCGCCTCTCCTTCGCGAACAAGTGCGACGAGGCGGAGCAGCCCGTGCTCGCGGAGTACTTCCAGCGCTGCTTCGACCACGAGCTCGAGCAGCCGGCACCGCTCGCGGCCACGGCCTGAGCCGTGCGGGCCGAGCGGGAGCGCCGCCGCGCCGAGGAGCTGTGCGCGGCCGCGGTCAGGGCGCTGGCCGGTGAACCCGGCCTGCACTTCCGCGGCGGCAGGCTGCACGACGGGCGACGGCCGGTGCCGCTGCACGCCCCGCACCTGCGTCCGGCCGGGGAGCCGTGGCGGGGCGCGGGCGACGGTATGGCGCTGCACCTGCTGCACACCGACCGCGACCTGCACCGGGGGCTGCGCCCGGAGTCCGGTGTGGAGCGCCTGCTGTTCGAGCTGCTGGAGCAGTTCCGCGCGGAGGCGCAGGTCCCCGCGACGTGGCCGGGAGCGCGGCGCAACCTCCGCGAGCGCTTCGAGCGGTGGTCGCTCGCCTACCACCACGACGGCCACGCCGACACCGCACGCGGCCTGCTGTTCTACACCGTCGCGCAGGTGTGCCGGGCGCGGATCACCGGCGAGCCCGTGGTCGCCGAGACCGAGGACCTGATCGAGCCCACCCGCGCGGCGATCGCGCCGTCACTCGGCGCCGATCTCGCGGGGCTGCGACGAACCAGGCGGGACCAGGCCGCGTTCGCCCGGCATGCGCGGTCGCTGGCCGCCGAGGTCGCCGCGCTGCTGACGTCGGACGACGCCGGGGATTCCGGAGACGCGGCTGCCGAGGAGGACCGGGACTCCCCGCTCGCGCTGCTGCTCGACTTCGACGACGAGCCCGGCGACGGGGGAGCGGTGGCCCTGCGTGAGCGGGCGGTCTGCGACGAGCATCCGGGCTACCGGGTCTTCACCACCGCTTACGACCGGGAGGCAGGCATCGCCAGCCTCGTGCGGCCCGCCGCGCTCGCCGGTTATCGCGAGCGGCTGGACCGCGAGGTCGAGCGACAGGGTGTGAACGTGGCCCGCCTGGCGCGCGAGCTGGAGGCCGTCCTGGCGGAGCCTGCCCGCGACGGCTGGGACGGCGCGCAGGAGGAGGGTCTGATAGACGGACGGGCGCTCGCGCGCCTGATCAGCTCACCGGAGGAGCGCAGGCTGTTCCGGGTGGAGCGCACGCGGCCGGTGGCCGACGTGCACGTGACTTTCCTGATCGACTGCTCGGGGTCGATGAAGCAGCACGCCGAGCGGGTCGCGGTGCTCGTCGACCTGTTCGCCCGCGCCCTCGACCTGCTGGGTGCGCGCAGCGAGATCCTCGGGTTCACCACCGGGGCCTGGCATGGCGGCCGCGCGAGGAGGGACTGGCTGCGCGCCGGCAGCCCGCCGGTGCCGGGACGGCTCAACGAACGGCTCCACGTGGTGTTCAAGGACGCCGAGACCCCGTGGCGGCGGGCCCGTCCGGACATCGCGGGCCTGTTGAAGGCGGACCTGTTCCGGGAGGGAGCCGACGGGGAGGCCGTCGCATGGGCGGCCGCGCGGGCGCGCGACGCCGGACGCCGCGCACTGCTGTTCGTGCTGTCCGACGGCAGCCCGATGGACGGCGCCACGGCGCTGGCCAACGGGGAGCGGTACCTCGACGACCACCTGCGGGAGGTGGTGTCGGCGTTCGAACAGGAGGGCGCGGTGGAGGTCTACGGCCTCGGCGTGGGGCTCGACCTGAGCCCGTACTACCGGCACTCCCTCGCGCTGGACACCGGAGAGGGCACCGGGCACCGCGTGTTCCGCGAGATCGTGGGGCTGATCGCCGCCTCCCGCCGCCAGTAGGATCCGCACATGGAGCACGCCAAGCCGCCGACCGGCACCCAGGCCATCGGCCGGGCGCTCGCCGTGCTCAAGCTGCTTGCCGCGCAAGCCGGTGAGCTGGGCACCTCCCGCATCGCCGAGCACCTCGGGCTGTCATCGGGCACCGCCCACCGGATCGTGCGGGCGCTCGTGGCCGAGGGGCTAGTGGCGCACAACCCGCGCACGGACGCCTACTACCTGGGCACGGGCACGATTCTGCTCGGCCAGGCAGCGCAGCGGGGGTTCGGGCTCGACAAGGCGCTGCCCGTGCTGGAGCAGATCAACGCCGAGACGCAGGAGTCGGTGAACCTCGTCGTGCGGGAAGGCGGCGAGTCGGTGGTGATGCTGCGCGTGCAGTCGACGCTGCCGCTTCGATTCGAACAGCACCCGGGTGCCCGCTTCCCGCTGTACACCACCGCGTCGGGCAAGGCGATCCTGGCGTACTCGCCGGACGCCGAGACCTACCTGGCGGGTCTGCCCAAGCGGCTGCCGAAGATCACCAACCGCACGCTGAGCTCCCCGGCGAAACTGGCTGCCCAGCTGGAGGAGATCCGCGAGCGCGGGTACAGCATCGACGAGGAGGAGAACGTCGCCGGAGTGCGTTGTGTCGGCGCGCCGATCCTCGACGCCGACCGCTGTGCGCAGGCGGCACTCGTCATCCAGGTACCCGCGGTGCGCATGCCCGCACGGCGGGTGAGAGAGCTGGGCGCGCGCACGGTCACGGCGGCCAAGGAGATCGCCCAGTTCGTTCCCGTCGACCGCATGATGTCGCGCTGATGCCGCGCTGACCACGGAAATCCGCGACTTTGTGTCCGTTGTGGACACAGTGATGTCCTCCCGGCCCCTTCTCAATTTCGCCCGGCGCGCCTATGGTGTTTCACATAGTGGGGCTAGTACCCACATAGTGCCGACGATGTCGATGATGGGAGAGCCGTCAATGCTGCCGGAGATCCAGCCCAACGAGCAGGTGTTCACCTGGGCCGCACCACCCCTGAAATTCGGCCCCGGCGCGGTCGACGAGATCGGCGCCGAGGTGGCGGCGACCGGTGCGGCCTCCGCGCTCGTCATCACCGACCCCGGCGTGCGGGACACGGGCTTTCCCGACCGCATCAGGGAAAGCCTGCTGCTGGCCGGGGTCAAGACCGAGGTGTTCGACGGTGTGGCGATCGAGCCGACCGACCGGAGCATCGCCGCGGCCGTCGAGTTCGCCCGCGAGCGGCAGTGGGACTGCTTCGTCGCGGTCGGCGGCGGTTCCGCGCTGGACACGGCGAAAGCCGTCAACCTCCTGACCACTCACCCCGGCGAGCTGCTCGACTTCGTGACGCCACCGATCGGCGCGGGCAAGGCGCCCTGGCTGCCGCTCAAGCCGCTCATCGCGGTGCCGACGACGGCGGGCACCGGGTCCGAGTCCACCACGATCTGCGTGGTCGACCTTCTCGACCTGCACCTCAAAGCCGGGGTGAGCCACCCGAAGCTTCGCCCCTCACTGGCCGTGGTGGACCCGCTCGCCACCGTGAGCATGCCGCCGCAGGTGACCGCCGCGAGCGGGATGGACGTGCTCTCGCACGCGCTGGAGAGCTACACGAGCGTGCGCTACGACGCCAAGCCCGCGCCGCGGGATCCGATGCGCAGGCCAGCCTTCTGCGGGTCCAACCCGATCAGCGACGTGTGGTGCGAGATGGCACTGCGCCTGGTCGGCCGCAGCCTACGCAAGGCCGTGTGCAATGGGCGGGACCTCTCCGCCCGCACCGACATGGCACTGGCCTCCACCTACGCGGGCACCGGGTTCGGCAACGCGGGCACGCACCTGCCGCACGCCAACGCCTACCCGGTGGCGGGCGCGGTGCGGGACTACAGGGCCGAGGGTTACCCGGAAATGCCGATGGTCCCGCACGGCCAGGCGGTGTCGGCGACGGCGGCGGCGGTCTTCCGCTGGACCTACCCCGCCGACCCGCAGCGGCACCTGCACGCGGCGGAGCTGCTGTCCGGGCAGACGTTCACGGCCACCGACGGGGCCGATGCGCTGCCGCACGTCCTCACCGAGCTGATGCGCGACATCGGCATGCCGTCCGGGCTGCGGAGCTTCGGTTACACCGAGGCGGACCTGGATACCCTCACCGACGGCACGCTCAAGCAGACCAGGCAGCTCGCCGTGGTGCCGAGGCCGGTGGACCGCCCCGCGCTGACCGCGATCTTCGAGCAGTCGCTCTGATGCGGGGAGGTGGGCAATCATGGGTGACACCGCAACCGGCCAGGCCGAACCGACCCGCCGCGAGGTCCGGCTCGTCGTGGCGTCGAGCGTCGTCGGCACCACCGTCGAGTGGTACGACTTCTTCCTCTACGGCACCGCGGCCGGCATCGTCTTCAACAAGTTCTACTTCCCCAGCGAAGATCCGCTGGTCGGCACCCTGCTGGCGTTCGCGACCTTCGCGCTGGGCTTCGTCGCCCGGCCCGTCGGCGGGCTGATCTTCGGCCACATCGGCGACCGCATCGGTCGCAAGAGGACACTCGTCGCCACGATGCTCATCATGGGCATCGCGACATGTGCCATCGGCCTCATCCCCACGTACGCCAGCATCGGCGTCGCGGCGCCGATCCTCCTCGTGCTCATGCGGCTGGCGCAGGGCATCGCGATCGGCGGGGAATGGGGCGGCGCCGTGCTGATGTCCGTGGAGTACGCCCCGAGGAACCGGCGGGGCCTCTACGGCAGCTTCCCGCAGCTCGGCCTGGCGCTGGGCCTCGTGCTCGGCACCGGTGTCTTCGCGGGACTGGGCGCGATGATGGACGAGAGCGCGTTCCTCTCCTGGGGCTGGCGCATCGCGTTCCTCCTCTCCGCCGTGCTCGTGATCGCGGGCATGGTGATCCGGCTCAAGGTGATGGAGACCCCGGCGTTCCGCAGGCTCCAGCAGACCGAGGCGCGCGCGAGCGTGCCCGCGCTCGAAATGGTGCGCAACAAGCTCTCGCGCCGGCACGTGCTGCTGGGCATGGGCAGCCGGTGGGTCGAGGGCGTCGCGTTCAACACCTGGGCCGTCTTCTCGATCTCGTTCGGCACCGGCACGCTGGACATGCCGCAGCAGACGTTGCTGATCTCGGTGATGATCGCCGCGGTGACCATGGTGGTGTTCATCCCGTTGTTCGGCAGGCTGTCCGACACGGTCGGCCGTCGGACGCTGTTCGGCTGGGGCGCGCTGCTGACGGGCGTGGTCGCCTATCCGGCTTTCGCGCTGCTCGGCACGGGAACGCCGTTGCTCGCGGGCGCCGGGCTGGTGCTGGCGCTGGGTGTGCTGTACCCGGTGCTGTACGGCCCGCAGGCGGCGTTCTACTCGGAGATGTTCCCGGTCAGCGTCCGGTGCACCGGGATCTCGTTCGTGTACCAGTTCTCCGGCATCTTCGCCTCGGGTCTCACACCCCTGGTGCTGTCCTACCTGGTGGGTCTCGACGGCGACGGCTACTCGCTCGTCGTCACCTACCTGGTGGTCGCCGCCGTGGTGAGTGCGGTGTGCACCTTCGCGGTGCGCAAGCGGGATCTCCGGCTGATCGCCGAGGCCGAGGAGTCCGATATGGACTCGGCGCGGGACGCGGTGCGGTCGTGACACGGGTGTGGTGCGTGCTCGCCGCACGCACCACACCTCACGTGCGCGTGCGGCTGCGGTACAGCAGCCAGACGAAGTACGGCGCACCGAACACCGCGGTCATGAGACCCGCCGGGAGCTGATCCGGCGCGATCACCGTGCGCCCGATGGTGTCGGCGACACACACCAGGAGCCCGCCGAGCAGCGCCGCCACCGGAAGGGCGCGGCTGTGTCGTCTGCCCACGATCGCGCGGGCCGCGTGCGGAGCCACGAGTCCCACGAAGGAGATCACCCCGACACCAGCGACCGCGGCGCCGGTCAGCAGCACGGCGCAGCCGAGCATCAGCAGCCGCGACCCCGCCACCGGCACGCCCAGCACCCGGGGCGTCTCGTCGTCCAGCGACAGCAGGTCCAGGTCCCGGCGGGCGCGGACCAGCACCGGGATCACGAGCGCGAGCGCCAGCGCCATCGGTACGAGGTGCTCGAAGGCGCGACCGTAGGTGGAGCCGCCGAGCCACGTCAGCGCCTTCGTCTCGTTCCACGGATCCGACAGGGTGATAAGCAGGATCACCAGTGCCTGTGTGCCCGCCTGCACGCCGAAGCCGATCAGCACCAGCCGCTCGCTCGCGAACCCACCCCGCGCTGCCATGGCGAACACCACGACCGTCGCCAGCGCCGCGCCCAGTCCCGCGAAGCCCGCCTGGTTCCAGAACCCGACACCGGGCACGAGCGTGATCACTGCGACCGCGCCCAGACCGGCGCCGCCCGCGACACCGATGATCCCCGGCTCCGCCAGCGGGTTGCGTGCCACCGCCTGCACCAGGGCGCCCGCCAGCGCGAGCGCGGCACCGGCGAGCAGCGCGGCGACCACGCGGGGCAGCCGGTTCTCCATGACGTTCGAGACGATCGGGCCAGCCTGGCCGCGCACCCAGTTGACGACGTCGCCCAGCAGGATGCCGATGTCGCCGAGCAGGACCGAGGCGACGACCGCGCCGAGCGCCAGCACGATCAGCGTGCCGAGGATGAGCCGATAGCGCGGCGCGCCGAGGGTGCCTCGCGTACCGGCGGCGGGTGGCTCCGTGGCCGCCGAGGAGACGCGGATGTTGCGGGCCAGTACGACGAGGAACACGGCGCCGAGCACGGTCGTGACCACGCCCGTCGGCACCTCCAGCGCGTTCTGCGAGCCGATGAGCGCACGCAGCAGCAGGTCCGCGCCCAGCAGCAGCGTGACGCCGAGCGCGGCCGACACCGGGATCAGCACCGCGTGCCGGTGCAGCCCGGGCACGGCGTTCGCGAGCAGGCGGGCCAGTGCGGGCGCGGCCAGGCCGACGAAGCCGATCGGCCCGGCCAGCGTCACGGCCGCCGCGGACATCAGCACCGCGAGCCCGATCCCGGCGAAGCGGATCCGTCCCACGTGGACACCGAGGGTCCTGGCGTGGTCCTCGCCGAGGTACACGAGGTCGAGCCGCCGGGAAAGGGCGAGCAGCAGCACCAGCCCCACGCCGACCACGGGTCCGAGCGTGAGGAGGCCGCCGAGGCCGTTCTGGCCCAGCGAGCCCGAACCCCACGCGAACAGGCCCCTCGTCTCCTGCGCGAACAACAGCAGCAGCATGCTCGTCGCGGCCTTCATCGCGAGCGCGATGGCGGTGCCCGCGAGCACGAGCCGGACGATCCCGGCGCCCCCGGTGCCGGACAACGTGAGCACCAGTGCCGCGGCGCCGAGCCCGCCCGCGAAGGCGATACCGGCCGCGCCCGCGAGCGGCAGCGAGAAGCCGAACGCCGCGACGGCCACGATGGCGAGGTGGGCACCGGCGTCGACGGCGAGCGTGTCCGGTGACGCCATGATGTTGCGCGCCACCGTCTGCAGCACCGCCCCGGCCACACCGAGTGCGATGCCCACCACCACCGCCGCGAGCAGGCGGGGCAGCCTCGACTCCAGCACGACGGCGGCGGTGTCGCCGGTGCCTCCGCCGAACACGAGCCGGAGCACGTCGAGCGCGTTGGCGGCCGACGTGCCCTGGGTCAGGTGCAGCGCCGAGCCCGCGGCGATGAGCACGCCGAGGCCCACGGCCAGCAGCGCGAGCCGCCCGCGCCGCCGCCGGGCCGGAGCGTGTGGCGACGGCGCGGGTGGAGCCGCGACGGTGTCAGTGTCCACTGTGGAGTCAGCGGCCGAGCGCGGCGATGGCGGCGTCGACGTACTGCTCCATGGACTTCACGCCACCGAACATCCACAACGAGTCCGGCAGGCGCTCGACCTTGCCGCTCTTCACGAAGGGCAGGTTCCGCCAGATGGCGTTGTCCGCGAGCTCGTCGGCGTACGAGTCGCCGAAGGCGTCGTTGGCCATGTACCAGAACCGGACGTCCGGCAGCTGGGTCAGTCCCTCCACATCGGCCTGCGCGAGGCCGTAGGCGGCGTCGCCCTCCATCGGCCACGCGTTGCCGAGTCCGATGCGCTCGAACACCGCGGACACCAATGAGCCCTTGGTGAACGGGCGGATGCTCACCGAACCGGAGCTCACGTAGGCGTCGGAGAAGGCCACCTGCTCACCGGCCGCGCCGAGCCGCTCCACCTCGGCCTTGCCCTCGGCGAGCCTGGTGTCGAACTCGGTCTTCAGCTGAGCCGCCTTGTCCTCGGTGCCGGTGGCCTCGGCGATCATGTCGAGGCTCTCGAACATGGACCCGATGGGGTTCTCGGCGTCGCCACCCTCGATGACGAGCACCGGGACCTTCGACTCGATCTGCTCCAGCGCGCCCTCGACGAGGCTGTCGGTCACGACCACGAGATCCAGGTCCAGCGAGCCGAGGGTGTCGATGCTCGGCTCACCACGGGTGCCGAGGTCCGTCGGGGTGTCGTCGAGCGGCGCCGCGCTGACCCACTGGCCGTAGCCCTCGATGTCGGAGACACCGACCGGCATGACGCCGAGCGACACCAGGTGCTCGACGCCGTTCCACTCGGTGGCCGCGACCCGCTCCGCCGGGCCGTCCAGCTTCACCTCCTTGCCCCGCGAGTCGGTGACCCTGATCGGGTCCCCGCCGTTCGCGGCGGCCGGGTCGGCACCGCTGGCGTCCTCCGTGGTCCCGCAGCCGCTCAGCATCAACGCGGCGGCCGCGGACAGGCCGATGATCACACGGGTGGTGCGCATTCTTCTCCTGTTTTCATGTGGGGGCCGGAAAGCGCCGGTCAGACCGAGGCGACCCGGACGGCCGCGTCGTTGAAGCGCCCGACGGCACGGGTGTGCACGAGGCCGTCGACCGGGTCGATGTCGACGTCGACCCGGATGCCGTACGCGCGGGTGAGGTTCTCGGCGGTCAGCACGTCCCGCGGGGCGCCGTGCGCGATGACCCTGCCGCCCTCAAGCAGGAGCAGCCGGTCGGCGACGGCGGCGGCCTGGTCGAGGTCGTGCAGGACCACGCCGACCCCGACGCCGTGCTCGTCGGCGAGGTCGCGTAGCACGTCGAGGACCTCCACCTGGTAGCGCAGGTCGAGGTGGTTGGTCGGCTCGTCGAGCAGCAACAGCGCGGTGTCCTGGGCGAGGCAGCTCGCGAGCCACACCCGCTGCGCCTGCCCGCCGGACAGAGCCTGCACCGGCCGCTCGGCCAGTGCGGTGAGCCCGGTCAGCTCCATGGCGCGTTCCACCGCCGAGGGCCCTTCGGGATCGCGGCCGCCCCAGCGGGAGCGGTGCGGGTGCCGGCCGAACTCCACCAGCTCGCGCACGCACAGGCCGCCGGGTGCGGTCCGGTGCTGTGACAGCAGCGTGATCCGCCGGGCGAGCTCCCGGCCGGACAGTGCGCGCAGGTCGGCGCCGTCGGCGAAGGTGACGTCACCCGCGACGGGCGGGTGTAGCCGGGCGAGCGCGCGCAGCAGCGTCGACTTCCCGCTGCCGTTGGGGCCGATCAGCGCGGTGACGGTGCCCGCGTCGAGCGAGATCGAGGCGGCGCGGACGACGACGTCGTCCCCGTAGGCGACGTCGATCTCACGTGCCGAAACGCCGGCAGCAGTGGGTGAGGAGGGCGCGGACACAGGCTCACAGTAAAGACAGCCTTGCCTAACATACAAGCGTTGTGGCCCTCAGCACATTCCAGGCGTTCCGGGCAGCGGTCAGTACATTCGCGACAGGGCGTTCAGGATCGCCACGATCACCACGACGGCGCTCACGGCGCCGAGGGTGCCCGCCAGGATCAGGCCGGTGCCGAACGACCGCCACGGCGGGCGGGGCCGCGCGGCCTTGAGCACGATCCCCGCCACGACGGCGGCGAGCACGACGCCGAGGAACACCTGTGCGTACTCGCCGCCGCGCCAGCCGAGATCCCAGAACAGCCGCTGCCGGAAGCCCAGCACCACCACGGACAGCAGCACGATCGGCACCAGGAAGCCGGCGAGAGCCGGGCCGAAGCGGTTCCGGTTCTCGCCCGCTGGTTCGGTCATGGTTCCAGGGTCCCCCGGCGACCCCTGGCCGCGCCTGAGTAGGACTACCCGGAACGCGCCGTCGGAGCGGCTGGAC
Source organism: Prauserella sp. PE36 (assembly GCF_003311655.1). NCBI lineage: Bacteria > Bacillati > Actinomycetota > Actinomycetes > Pseudonocardiales > Pseudonocardiaceae > Prauserella > Prauserella sp. PE36. Next base: position 22,031 of record NZ_QEQT01000048.1, read on the forward strand.
TCCCGGCGCCCGACTCGATCGCGAACGACCGGCCGGTGCGGATCGGGGGGTGCCGGGCAGGCTGGCGTGGGCGACCACGCGGTAGTCGGCGGCGTGCCGCTTCGTGTACACCGTGCGGCTGCGCCGGAGGAAACCAGCGATGGCACGGCGGCTCCAGTGCGCCGTGGAGTTCGCGATCGACGTGATCGCTGGCCGTGCTCCTCGCTGTCTTGCAGGGCGCGGGTGTCGCCACGGCGAGCCGATGCCGACGCGGCAAAGGCGCGAGCTGGCGGCTGCCGGTGGGTGACAGCCAGCGCCGTGGCGCCCGTGCCGCGGCGCCCGTGCCGCGGCGCCCGCCCGAGCGGGGTCTCCGCCGCGCCGCCAGCGAGGGGATCCGCTCGGCGAGTGATGGCCGCTTGGTGTCAGAACGCGCTTCTCGTCTGGCAGAAGTCGTTAACTTCACCGGAGCAGGAACTCGGAAAGGACCCCTCATGCGCACTCGCCCGGCCGTCGTGCTCGCAGCCGGCCTGCTTCTCGTCGCCGGCTGCTCGACCGGCGGACAGCCATCGGCCCTCCCGGAGCTCCCCGCGCCGAGCAAGGAGCTCGTCGCGTGGGCGGACACGGTGTGCACCAGCGTGAAGCTCGTCGACGGCCTCCGGTCGCACGCCGACTCCGGGTACTACGCCTCGGCGGTGACCACCGACGTGGTCGCCGCGCTGGAGACCCTGGACGTGCTCCGGCCGTCCGGGATCAAGCAGGCCGACAGCTACGTCGGCGGCCTGGTGAAGGCCCTCGAGCGGCTACGGGACCAGCTGCCGACCGGCGAGGAGGGGCAGCAGGTCGACGCGGCACGGATCACCGCGCTCGTCGACGAGGTCGGGAAGCAGAAGCCCGCGCTCAGCAGGCTCGCCGGACGCACGCGGGCCCTCGGGCCGTCCTACCACCTCGCCCCGCGGTGCGCGCCGCTGAAGCGCCCGCCGGAGTCGGCCACCCGCGCGACGCGCGCGCTGGTGACGTGGGCGGACACGATGTGCGAGGGCGTGTCGTCGATCGAGACGCTGCCGGCGGCGGGCGACGAGCTGCTCAAGCACCCGAGGTTCGCGCAGTTCGAGGACATGGAGCTGTCGTCTTACCTCACGTCGGTTCATAGCCAGGTAGCGTCCATTGTGGACCCACTGGCGGGGCTGGAGGAGACCCGCGTCGCCGAGGTCGACGCCTACCGCGACGAGCTGGTCGGCGCGCTGCGCGACGCCGCGTCCCGGCTGCCGCGGCAGACCTCGGCACTCGATCTCCACGACGTCCCGCTCGGACAGCTGCGGGAGCGGGCGAGCCAGGCGGCCGCCACCGTGTCGGCGCTCGAGCCGAAGGCCAGGGAGCTGCCGGACCTGGCACGCAGGCACCCCGCACTCGCCGACGCCTACCACCTGGCACCGCACTGCGACGATGAGCCGCCGACCCCGGCGACCACCGCCACGCTCCCGAAGGCGGAGAACGGGACGGACTTCGCCGTGTGCCAGGGCGGCACGTGCCAGATTGAGGTCTCCGAGCCGAAGGACGTCACCGTGCGGGGCAACGTCTTCACGATCGCCGTGAGCGACGGCACGGTGTGGCTGGCGAGCGGCAGCGGCCTGATCCGCCTGACAGGACCGGGAACGGCGCAGTTCGGAGCGGCCGGGGCGACGGTGGTCTTCGACGTCGTGGCCTCCACCGACACCGCCGCCGTGCTGGACGTCTCCACCACGGACTAGCGCGACGCGCAGGCGGCGCCTCGCCGCGTTGCCCGCAGGTACACCAGCCCTCCGGATCGCCGCTCGCCACGGGCGGGGTTGTTCAGAACACCAGTGCGTCAGCTCCCGGCTCATCGGAGGGTCAGCGGGGTCTCGCACGCGACGCGGGTCAGCTTCTCCGGGTTGCGGACGTAGTACGCGCCGGTGATGCGGCCGTCCTCGATCCGGACCGCCATGACCCCGTCGAGCTCGCCGCCCAGGCGCAGAACGAGTGCCGGGTTGCCGTTGACCACGGTGGACTCACCGGTGATCGTGCCTTCGGCCTTGCCGAGGCTGCCGACCATGAAGCGAACCAGCTTGTCGGCGCCGACCACGGGCCGCAGCGCGGCCTGCTTGACGCCGCCGCCGTCGCTCACCAGCACGACATCGGGGGCGAGCACGTCGAGGAGGCTCTGTACGTCCCTGGTCTCGAGTGCGCGCCGGACCGACTCCAGCACCTCCCGGGCCTCGTGCGGGGAGACCACCTGGCGAGGACGGCGGGCGTCGACGTGCCGGCGGGCGCGGTAGGCGATCTGGCGGACGGCCGCGGGGCTCTTGTCCACGGCGGCCGCGATGTCCTCGTAGCTGATCTCGAAGGCCTCGCGCAGCACGAAGACGGCGCGCTCGGTGGGCGACAGCGTCTCGAGGACGAGCATCATCGCCATCGACACGCTCTCGGCGAGCTCGACGTCCTCGGCCACGTCCGGTGTGGTGAGCAGCGGTTCGGGCAGCCAGGGGCCGACGTACGCCTCCTTGCGGCGGGTCATGGTGCGGAGTCGGTTGAGCGACTGCCGGGTGGTGATCCGGACCAGGTACGCGCGCTGGTCGCGTACCTGCTCCAGGTCCACTTTGACCCACCGCAGCCAGGTCTCCTGGAGGATGTCCTCCGCGTCGGCCGCCGAGCCGAGCATCTCGTATGCGACGGTGAAGAGCAGGTTGCGGTGGGCGACGAAGGCGTCCGTCGCCGGGTCGGTGGCGTGATCGCTCAACGTCGACCGCCTCTCCTTCACGGGTCGTTCAGCGGGCGGCCGGCGCCTCGTCGCGCATGGCCTGGAGCCGCTCCCGACGCTTGGCGTCCTTGAACTTCCAGGTGTACGAGCCGGGCTCGCGGCCCTCGTCCGCCAGCCGGTGGACCAGATCCCGCATAGCCCGCGCCTTGATCTTCGCGGCAAGGCGGCCGCCGAGGTAGAACCCCTTCACGGTGTCGTCGCCGGCGGCGAGCTGCACGGTGGCGGCGCGGCTGCCCACGCCGATGCACTGGCCGAAGAACCCCAGGTCGATGGTCGCAGGTTTCGCTCCGGCGATCCGGTCGAGCACCGTGTCCGCGGCGTGCGCGCCCAGCGGAGTCGCGGACTGGCAGCTCATGCGCAGCGGCAGGCCCGATGGGGCCGCCGAGTCTCCGGCGGCGACGATGTGCGCGTCGTCCACGCTCGTCAACGTCTCATCGGTGAGCAGACGCCCCATGGCGTCGGTGCTGAGCCCGCTGCGGGCGGCCAGGTCCGGCACGCCGAACCCGGCGGTCCAGATGGTCACCTCGCTAGGAAGCTCGCGGCCGTCGCCGAGCCGCACGGCGTCGCGGGTCACGGCCGTGACCTCCGCGCCGGGGCCGTCGAGCACGGTCACCCCGAGCCTGGCCAGCTGCCTGGCGACCGAGCGCCGGCCTCGTGGGTGCAGGTACGGACCGAGCACCCCGCCGCAGACGAGGGTCACGGCGCGGCCCTCCTCCGCCAGCTCGGCGGCGACCTCGATGCCCGTCGCACCGGCTCCGACCACGGTCACCGGGGCGGTGGCGGGCGCGGCCTCGAGGACCGACCGCAGCCGCCGCGCCTCCTCCAGGGTGGCGACCGGATAGGCGAACTCGGTCGCGCCGGAGACGCGGGGCCCGGCGCTGCCACTGCCCAGCGCGTAGACCAGGTAGTCGTAGGCGACGCCCTCGCCGCTCGCCAACGTCACCGCGCGCCGGGCCGGGTCGATCCGGGTCGCGGTGTCGACGACCAGTCGGACGCGCTCGGCCAGGATCTCCCGGTAGTCGACGATCGCGTCGTGCGAACCGCCCACCAGCTGGTGCAGGCGGATCCGGTGGACGAAGCTCGGGCGCGGGTTGACCAGGGTCACGGTCACGTCGTCGCGCCGCGTCAGCCGGTTGGCCGCCATGACGCCGGCGTACCCGCCGCCGATCACGACGACCTCGGTGTTCTCAGCCATGGTGTCTCCTTCGCTCGTGGGCGTTCGACCTCAGGACACCGGGCGACCGCTGGCTGTAACAGCCCGTGGGACAGATCACTACAGAAGCCGACGTGGGATGTCGGCAGCCAGGGTGAGAACTCGGTGAGCGCCCGGCCGAGCAGGCCGGGCGCTCGCCGTGGGGATGTGGCCGGCTTCCGGGACGCGCGCCAGTGTGGCCTGCGGGATCTCCGCGGCGAACCGCTCGGCGTGGTCCGCCGTCTCGAAGGCGTCGTCCCGTGGGCCTCCGCAGGGCGGACCTTCCGCGAGACCCGGTAGGCGAGGGCGGCCGGCCCGCCGCGACTCGCGATGGGCGCTCGTATGCCGTGCCCCCGCACCCGGCGGGAGGGCTAGAAGTTGCCCTTCGCCGACCAGCCGCCGTCCACCGCGTAGGTCAGCCCCGTCAGGAAGGAGCCCTCCCGGAAGAAGTAGGCGACCATCGAGGCGATCTCCTCGGGGCGGCCGAGCCGCCGGATGAGGTGCGAGTTCGCGTTGGCCTGCTTCATCTCCGGCGTGATGTCGCCCAGGATGGGGGTGTCGATCGTGCCTGGTGCGATGGCGTTGACGAGGATGTTGCGGTCGGCGTACTCGAAGGCGGCCTGCCGGGTGAGCGCGGCGACACCGCCCTTGGCGGCGCTGTAGGACGCCAGGTTCGGCAGGCCGCGCAGCGCGGCCAGCGAGGAGATGTTCACGATCCGCCCGCCGCCGTTGTCGATCATCCCGGGGATCACCGCGCGCATGCCCAGCCACGGTCCCTTGAGATCGGTGTCGATGACGTGGTCCCACGCCTCCTCCGTGAGCCCGGTGACCGTGTCCTCGCTGATCATGTTCACCACGCCGGCGACGTTGGCGAGATAGTCGATGCGCCCGTGCCGCTCGAGCAGCCCTTCGACGGCGGAGGTCCAGTCCCGCGCGGAGCGGATGTCCAGCGACACCGGCTCGGCCGAACCGCCCGCCGCCTCGATGCTCTTGACGGTGCTCGCGGTGTCCTGGATGTCGGCGCAGGCCACGTGGGCGCCGTCCGCGGCGAGCCGTTCGGCGGTGGCGCGGCCGATTCCCTGTGCGGCTCCGGTGACGATGGCGGTGCCGGTGACGGTGCTGGCGAGGGGCATCTTCGACCTCCGTGCGGGGTTGCCGTGCAGTGCTGCCCCGAGTCAATCCCGTGGAGTGTCGGCCGTACAGGGATCGTCCGGCGGCCCGTTGTCGGCCGCCACAACGGCTCACCAGCCGGCGAGATCCAGGATCTGGAACGCGAGCCGGGCCTGCAGCAGGCCGTCGAGCGTCGCGGGGTCCCGCTGCACGAGCTTGCGGATCTTGCCGAGCCGGTAGCGGATCGTGTTCTCGTGCACGCCCAGCTCCGTGGCCGTGGCCTGCACCTTGCCCTCGGCCCGGACGAAGGCGCGCCAGGTGTCGAGCAACGTGCCGTCGTCCTCGGCGCGCAGCGGGCCGATGAACCCGTGGGCGAAGTGCACGGCCTCCTTGACACGGCCGCTCGCCGCGACCACGCGGAACAGCCCGAGCTCGTCGGCCGTGAGCACCCCGCCGCCCCAGTCGAACGACCGCGCGAGCTCCTCCACCTCGCGCAGTTCCTTGTGCGCCATGGGGAAGTCCTCGGGAGCGCGGCACACGGCGGAGATCACGGCGGTGTGAATGTTCAGCACCGGCGACAGCGTCTCGCGCACGCCGGCGATGGTGTCCCGCAGCGACTCCGGCACCGCCCGGTCGCGAGACAGCGGCACCAGTGCGATCACCGCGCCGGGCAGGCTCACCGCGGCGGGATCGGACTCGCCGAGAGCCGCGGCGAGCTGCTGGATCACCAGCCTGCGGCCCGCCGACACGCTCACGTGCTGGTCGGCCTTGCCCAGGGAGAACCGCACGAGCACGTGGGGCCGCGTGAGGTCGATGCCGAACTGCGGGCTGCGCCGCACCAGCTGTTCGGCGTCGCGCGTGTTGTGCAGTAGATCGGACAGGTAGTCCTCGCGGGCCTGACCCTCGGCCTCGGCCTGCCTGCGCTCGGAGAGGATCTGCAGCGAGAGCACCGTGGCGCCGTGCTCGGCCAGCTTGCTGTCCCGGTGCTCCAGGCTGCGGCCGACCTCCACGATCCCGACGTAGCCGCTGGGCTGGCCCTCGATCACGAGCCGGCACATGAGGTGCCTGCGGCCGAGCCCCACGGCCAGCGTTCTGGGCACCACGGCCGACGGGCAGCTCGCGCTGAGCCCGGCGAGCGTCCCGCGCACCGACGGCAGCTCCCGCACGCGGGGCGCGAGCACCGGCGGCTCGGTCATCTTGAGACCCGGCGGCGCCGACCAGGCCAGCACCTGGAAGTCCTCGTTGTAGAGCACCACGGGCTTGGCCGACAGCTCGCCGAGCAGCGTCACCACGGTCTGGATGCTGGCGCCGTCGAGCACCGCGTTGGTGAGTTTCTGGTGCACGTCCGCGAGGTGGGCGAGCATGTTCTTCTGCCGCACCACCTCGGCGGCCTTGCGCTTGAGGTGCGCGTTGAGCATCGCCTGGCGCAGGAACAGCGCGCCGAGCCGGGCGAACAGCTCGGCGAGCGCCACGTCCTCGTCGGTGTAGACGTGCTCCTGCTCGACGTTGTCCACGAAGATCAGGCCGATGACCTTGCCGTCGAACACGAGCGGCACACCCAGCATGGCCCGGACCCGCCAGTGCTCCATCGTGCGGCGGTGCGGGCGCGGGTCCCTGCGCACGTCGTCGATCAGCACAGGGGCGGCCGTCTCGATCACCTCGCGGCTGAACCGGTCGCCCCTGATCCCGGCCTCCTGGGTCTGCACGGCGGCCGAGATGTCGCCCTCGTGCTCGCAGTAGCCCGCGGCGCCGCGGAACCGGTCGTCCTCGTGGCGCAGGTACACCGAACAGCGGGTGACGCCGAGCAGGTGGCACAGCTGCTTGCCGAGCAGCCCGAGCAGGTCCTCCAGCCGCGTGGTGGTGATGGCCTCGGTGGTGATCTCGCTGAAGGCGGCGATGACCTCGCGTTCGCGGTGGGACGCCGCGGAGCGGGACGCGTGCACCGCCCGCAGCCGCGGCGCGACGGCGTTCGCGGTCGTTTCGCGCATCGAGAACCGCCTTCACCATTGAGTGCGGGCAAAGCTGGAGGTCACTGTGCCTTACCGTGCGCCTGACGTCCATGCCCCCAGCGGGCGGTGCGCCCCGGTTCGGCCAGCTCGTGGCCCATCCGCTCGCGCTTGGTCCGCAGGTAGCGAACGTTGTGCGGGGTCGGGGACACCGGCAGCCGGACGCGCCCGACGATGTCGAGCCCGTGCCCGTCGAGGCCGCCGTACTTGGCGGGGTTGTTCGTGATGAGCCGCAGCCTGCGAATCCCGAGGTCGGTGAGGATCTGGGCGCCGATGCCGTAGCTGCGCGAGTCGACGGGCAGGCCCTGCGCGAGGTTGGCGTCCACCGTGTCGAGGCCCTGTTCCTGCAGGGCGTACGCGCGGATCTTGTGCGCGAGCCCGATGCCGCGGCCCTCGTGCCCGCGCAGGTAGACCACCACGCCGCAGCCCTCGTCGGCCACCGCCCGCAGGGCCTGTTCGAGCTGGGCGCCGCAGTCGCAGCGCAGGGAGCCGAGGATGTCGCCGGTGAGGCACTCGCTGTGCACGCGCACCAGCGCGCCCGCCTCGGTGCGGCCCGCGGTGGCCACGTCGCCGAGCACCAGCGCCAGGTGCTCCGTGCCGTCGAGCGTCGAGCGGTAGGCCACGGCGCGGAAGTCGCCGAACTCGGTGGGCATCGCGGCGTTCGCGACCGGCTCCACCAGCCGTTCCGTAGCCCTGCGGTAACGGACGAGGTCGGCGATGCGCAGCATCGGCAGGTCGTGGCGCTCGGCGAACGCGGTGAGCGCCGCGCCGCGCAGCATCGAACCGTCGTCGGTCACGAGTTCGCCGATCACGCCGACGTCCCCGGCCCCGGCCAGTCCCACCAGGTCGACGGCCGCCTCGGTGTGCCCGGCCCGCACGAGCACTCCACCCTCGCGCGCCCGCAGCGGGAAGATGTGGCCGGGCCTGCGCAGGTCGCCCGCGTGCGTCGCGGGGTCGGCCAGCGCGCGGACCGTCGTGGCGCGGTCGTGCGCGGACACGCCCGTGCCGGTGTGCGCGTGGTCGACGCTCACCGTGAACGCCGTGGCGTGCAGGTCGGTGTTGTCGGCGACCATCTGCGGCAGGCGCAGGGCGTCGGCCCGCTCTCCGGTCATCGGCGCGCACACGATGCCCGTGCTGTGCCGCACGAGGAAGGCCATCCGCTCCGGGGTCATCGACGCCGCCGCCGCGACCAGATCGCCCTCGTCCTCCCGGTCGGCGTCGTCGAGCACCACGATCATCCGGCCCTGGGCGAGCGCGGCGACGGCGTGCTGCACGGCCTCGCCGGGCGAGACCGGCACTTCGGGTGTCCCGGGCGTCAGCATCGCTCACCCGTCACGGGAAGGTGCGTGCCGAAGCCACGCGCGTGGTAGGTCAGCGGCGAGACTGCCAGCCGTTGCGCGGCGTCCACGAGGCCAAGCGCGATCACGTGATCGCCGCCGCTGACGAGCTGGTGCACCCGGCAGGCGAGCCAGCCGGCCACGCCCGGCAACCGGGGCAGCCCGTGCTCGGTCCGCCACGGCACGCCCTGGAACTTGTCGGCTCCCTTGCGTGCGAACCGGGTCGCCAGTGCCTGCTGACCGCTCGCGAGCACGTTCAGCCCGAACCGGCCCCGCGCGCGCACCAGCGCCAGCAGCTCCGAGCGCCGGTCGAGGGCGGCCAGCACCATCGGGGGCTCCAGCGACAGCGAGGCGAACGCGCTCACGGTGGTGCCGTGTGGACGATCGCCGTCCATTGTGGTCACCACGGCGACCGGGGTGCACACCCCGGACATCACCTCGCGAAAGTCGTCCGTCAGCGAGGGCGAGCTCACGGTCTCCATCTGCGACTCCAGCGTCGTCGAGCGCCGTGGCCCCGGACCGGTCCGGGGCCACGGCGGGAGTTCACACTCCGGCGGGGGTGCGGGCCTTGATCTTGTGCAGCTCGGGCACGACCTTCTCGCCGAACAGCTTCATGCTCGCCTCGGCCTTGTCGAGTGGCAGGCCGCCGAAGCAGAACGCGGCGTTGGCCATGAAGTTCCCGCCGATCTCGGCGCGCTCGGCGTACCTCTCCACGATCTGCTCCGGGGTGCCCCACACGTTGGCGTCGACGTAGGCGCTCGCCGCGGCCTCCATGCCGGCCTCCCGGATCATGTCCGCCCCGACCTGGTAGGCCTCGTATCCCTTGGTCTCCCGCCAGTGGGAGCCCGCGAAGTCGTAGTGCTTGATCACGGAGAGGAAGTACCGCGAGATGTGCTCGTGCGCGACGCGCTTCGCCTCCTCGGGGTCCTCGTGGCAGTACACGAAGTCCTGGATCAGCGCCGGTCCCGGCTCGGTGCCGTGCTTCTCCCGGTGCAGGCCACGCCAGCGCTCCAGCGCCTCGACGTGCGTGGGGAAGTCGTACTGCATGAACGTCATCATCTGCGCGCCCAGATCGGCGACCGCCGGGATCGAGTCCGGCGACATCGCGACACCGAACAGCCTGCCGTCCCACGAGCGGCTCCCGCCGGGCCGGACGTTCACCCTCGGCTGTGGGTAGAACGGCCCTTCGTTCTCCACGTAGCCGTCCCGCAGCCCGCGGATGATCATCGCGGCGGCCTCGTCGAACCGGCCGCGCGACTCGTTCATGTCCACGCGGAAGCCCTCGTACTCCATCTTCGCGAGGCCCCGGCCCATGCCGAACAGCACGCGGCCGTTCGACATGTGGTCGAGCATCACGACCTTCTCCACCACGCGCAGCGGGTCGTTCCACGGCAGGATCACCGCACCCGTGCCGAGTTTGATCCGCGAGGTCTGGCCGGCGATGTAGGCCATGATCTGAAGGTTGTCCGGACACATCGAGTAGTCGTCGAAGTGGTGCTCCGCCGACCACACCGAGTCGAAGCCGTACTGCTCGGCGAGCACGCCCATCTTCAGCTCGCGTGTGAAGACCTCCTCGTCGCTGACGTTCTCGAACCAGTTCTGGAAGACCAGCAGCATGCCGACGTCCATGGGAAATCCTTTCTGTCGTGAGTGTTCGGCGTCGCGTTCAGGGCGCCAGGAAGATCGCGCGGGTGTGCTCGGTGTCCAGGAACTCCTTGACGCTCTGGATCTTCCCGTCGCGCACCTCGAACACGAAGTGGTAGAGGTTGTTGTAGACCCGGCCGTTCTTCAGCTCCGAATAGGACTCGGTCTCGACGGCGACCCGGTCACCCTCGGCTGTCCAGGCCAGTGGAGTGAGCCGGATGGCGCCGGTGACGGTCGACGCGGAGATCCCCGACAGCATCTCCCCGAACTCCCGCTTGCTCTTGGTTCCGGAGATGCCGTCCAGGTCGCCCGCCACCCACCACGTGGCGGACTCGGAGAGGAAGGACAGGATCCCGTCGACGTCGCCCGTGGAGAAGACCTCCATGAACGAGGCGACGGTGTCCTTGTTGAGCTCCTCGACGGTCTTGGTGCCAGTGCCGGTCGTCATCAGCGGTCGCTCCTCATTGAACGGTGGGCCTTGGACTCTGTTGTGGACGCTAGCCAGGGTTTCCGGCCCGGCGAACAGCCGATCCGGGCGGGCGTTGGAGGTCGGCACAACGCCGCATCACCTGCCTCCCCCGAACGTGGCGAGCAGGCCGCCGTCCACGGGCACCGTCGCGCCGGTCATGTAGGTGGAGCCGGCCACCGCAACGATCACCTCGGCGATCTCCCGCGCCGTTCCCGTCCGTCCGAACGGGATGGTGTCGACCACGCGCTGCCGCGCCCGCTCGCTGAGGCCCGCGGTCATGTCGGTGTCCACGAAACCGGGCACGACGAGGTTCACCCGGATGCCGCGAGGGGCGAGTTCCACGGCCAGCACCTGCGTGAGCCCGCTCAGCCCCGCCTTGGCCGAGCCGTAGGCGACGTCGCCGGGGAAGCCGCGCAGCCCCACCACCGCGCCCACGTTGACCACGGCCGCGCCCGCGCGCAGCACCGGGGTCACGGCACGGCACACCTCGAAGGCGCCGGTCAGATTGGTGGCGAGCACCTCGTCCCAGGCCGCCCGGTCGATCCCGTCGATCCGGCCACCCCGGTGCACCCCGGCGCTGTTGACCACCACATCGATCCCGCCGAACTGCTCCCGCACGGTCTCGATACCGCGGCGGATGGACTCGGGATCGGTCACGTCCGTCTTCACCTCGAGCAACCGCTCCGGCAGGCCCGCCCGGTCGGCGGCGGGGGAGCGGGAGAACGTCGCGACGTCCGCTCCCGCCGCGGCGGCGCGCTCGACCACGGCCCGGCCGATGCCGCGGGAGCCGCCCGTCACCAGCCACGTGCTCATCGGCCGAGGAACCCGGTGAGCTCGGCGAGGTAGGTGTCGCGGTCCTCCAGGAACGGCGCGTGCCCGCAGCCCGGGAACGCGACGAGCTTCGCGTCGCGGCACAGGTCCATCGCGGCCTCGCCGCCGGAGAACGGCACGAACGCGTCGTCCGTGCCGTGCAGGGAAAGCACGGGGACGTCCACACCCGCCAGCTTCTCGCGCTGGTCCATTCCGGCCAGATCCCACAGCGAGTGGTCGCCGCGGGGCCCCATCTCCAGGAACATGCCCCACAGCCAGTTGACCACCTCGGCGCTGACCGGTGCCGCGCAGACCGCGTCGGCGACGCCCTTGAGGGTGGTGGCGCGGTCGGCGGCGAGCCCGTCGAGCACGCCGCGCACGTCGTCGAGCGACCCGCCGTGCGGCCAGTCCGGCGCCGAGGTGTAGCGCGGCGTCGCGCCGCCCGACAGCACCAGCCCGCCCGCGTTGCCGCCGAGCCTGCTGACGGCGTCGACGGCGACCGCTCCGCCGAGCGACCAGCCGTTGACGACCGGCCGGCGCAGTCCGAGCCGCTCGCAGAGCAGCGCGACGTCGGCGCCCAGCGCGCTGATCGAGACGTCCTCGAAGTCGTTGTCGGAGCGGCCGCACGTGCGCAGGTCCAGCAGCACCACCTCGTTGCCGTTGGCCCGCAGCGCGGGCGCGACGGTGTCCCAGCAACGGGCGTTGGCTCCCCAGCCGTGCACCAGCACGACCGGACGACCAGAGCCGTGGTGGTGCTCGAAGTAGATCCGCCTGCTTCCCTCGACCTCTAGATGTGCCATGGTTCCGCCTTTCTCTCTCTCGGGCTGGGCTCAGCGAATCGCGGCGACCTCGTCGCGCAGTGCGCGCGGCACGACCGGCGGCCGGTCGCGAAACCGCGGCAGGACGTGCTCGGCGAACAGCTCCAGCGAGCTGAGCACCTTCTCGTGCGCGAGGCCGCCGAAGCGCATCCAGCAGATCAGGTGCTGCAGGCCCGTTTCCTGGTACAGCGTCTCGATCTCGGTGACGAGCCCGTCCGGCTCGCCGACGTAGAGGACCCCGCTCTCGCGCAGCCCGTCCAGCGTCAGCCCGCCCGCCTCCTCCGAGGCGGCCACGAGCTCGGCGTAGCGCTCGTAGGTCCTCGGCACCTCGGGCCCGCTCGGCACGAGGTCGAGCACGTTGCGGTAGTACCAGGCCAGCGGCTCGGCGACGTTGGCCACGGCCTCCTCGGCGCTCCCGGCGAGGTGGATCTGCCAGTTCATCGGGAAGTCGAGCGAGAGCGGGTCACGCCCGCCCGCGATGAGCTTGCGCTTGATGTCCACCACGAGGCGATTCAGCTCGGGCAGCGTCATCAGGGTCGGCGTGATGAGCATGTTGTAGCCCTGCGAGGCGACCAGGTCGAACGTCTGTGGGCTGATCGAGGCGACGTACATCGGCGGGGTCGGCCGCTGCACCGGCGTCGGTCTGCACTCGACGGCGTCGATGTCGAAATGCTCGCCCTGGAACGAGAACGGCTCACCCGGCTTCCGGCTCCACAGCCCCCGGATGATCTCCAGCGCCTCGGCGAACACCTCGCGGCTGACGTCCTGCCGGTCGCCGACGCCCATGTTGTGGAACTCGCCGGGCTGGTACCCCCGGCCCGCGCCGAAGTCGAGCCGTCCCCCGGAGAGCACGTCGACCATCGCGTAGTCCTCGGCGACGCGCACCGGCCAGTCGAACGTCAGGTTGCTGACCGCGATGCCGATCCGCATCCGCTCCGTGCGCTCGGCGACGGCCGCGGCGGCGACCTGCGGCGAGGGCATCGAGCCGTAGTCGCTGCCGTGGTGCTCGGCCAGCCACACCTCGTCGAACCCGAGATGCTCGGCGTAGCTGATCTGCGCCAGCATCTCGCGGTAGGCCCTGGAGAAGTCGTGGTCAGGGCACTCCAGCACGTAGAACACGCCGAACCTCACGCGAACCTCCCGGCACGGCCCCGGTCGCGCAGGGCGCGTTTGTCGAGCTTGCCGACGCTCGTCCTCGGCAGCGCGTCGACCACGAGCACCTGCTCGGGCAACCACCACCGGGGCACGCGCTCGCGGAGGCCGGCGAGCAGGTCGGCGGGCTCGGTGTCCTCGGTGTCCTCGGCGGGCGGGTGGAGGACGACGAAGGCGAGCGGACGTTCCTGCCAGCGTTCGTGCGGGACGGCGATCACCGCGGCCTCGGCGACGGCCGGATCGTGCAGCAGCGCCTGCTCCAGCGCCACCGAACTGATCCACTCGCCACCGCTCTTGATCAGGTCCTTGGCGCGGTCGACGATCTCCAGGTAGCCGTCGGGGTCGATCGTGGCGACGTCGCCGGTGCGAAGCCAGCCGTCGGTGAAGCTCTCCGGGTGCTCGTCGCGGAAGTATGAGCCGGCCACCCACGGCCCCCGGACCAGCAGCTCGCCGGGGGTCTTGCCGTCGTGGGGCTGGTCGCGGCCCTCGTCGTCAACCAGCCGCCAGCGCAGGCCCGGCAGCAGCCTGCCCTGGGTGCGGACGAACCGCCGCCGCGCCGCGGGGTCGTGGTCGGCCGACGGCAGCGGCCGCGCGAACGTGCCCATCGGGCTGATCTCGGTCATGCCCCAGCCCTGGAAGACGGGGACGCCGAGGTCCTCGGTGAAGGTGCGCACCAGGTCGTCGCTCGGCGGCGAGCCGCCGAGCACGAGCGCGCGGAGGCTGCTCAGGTCGGTGCCCCGCGCGAGGGCGTACCGGGCCAGGTCGACCGCGACCGTGGGCACCATGCCTGTGTAGGTCACCCGCTCCGACTCGATGATCCGCGCGATGTCGGCCGGAGCCGGGCGCGGGCCGGGCAGCACCTGGTTCGCTCCGGTCATCAGCGCGGCGAACGGGATGCCCCAGGCGTTGGCGTGGAACATCGGCACGACGTGCAGCACGGTGTCGCGCTCGCTGATCGCGTGCCCGTCGGCGAGGCACGCGGCGAACGTGTGCAGGTACAGCGAGCGGTGGGAGTAGCCGACGCCCTTGGGCGGGCCGGTGGTGCCCGACGTGTAGCAGAGCGCGGCGAGGTCGTTCTCGCCCACATCGGGTGGGCCGGACAGCGGCGAGCCGGTCTCGATCAGGTCCTCGTAGTCCAGCACACCGGGCGCGCTGCCGTCCGTGCCGACGACGAACATGCCGGGGCGGGCCGCGCGCGCCTGCTCGAGGGCGGGCAGCAAGGCCGTGTCGGCCACCACGACCCGGTCGTCCGCGTGGTCGAGGATGTAGGCGATCTCGCCGGGTTCGAGCCGCAGGTTCACCGTGTGCAGCACCGCGCCGGCCAGCGGCACGGCGAGGTAGAGCTCCAGGTGGCGATCGTGGTTCCACGCCAGGGTGGCGACCCGGTCACCGGGCCGCACCCCCAGCTCCCTGAGCGCGCCCGCGAGCCGGGCGACCCGGTCGTAGTAGTCCCGGTAGCGGTAGCGGCGCCTTGGCCCGCCGTCGCCGTACTGCGCGATCTCCTTGTCGGGAAACAGCTCCCTGGAGCGATCGAGCAGGTCGGTGAGCAGCAGGGGAGTGGTCACGCCGCCACCTCGACCGCCAGCCGCTGCCGCACCTGCGGAACCACCTTCGTGGCCAGCAGCTCCACGCGCGCCGAGCCGCTCTCCACCGGCTCGCCAGGCAGCTGGGCCCAGAAGTGCACGTCCTTGATTTGCGGCCGGTCCCGCAGCAGGGTGGTCAGCTCGTCGACCGCCGTGGCCGGGTCCCACAGCTGGAAGGCGCCGGCGTCGAGGATCTGGCCGGGGTCGGTGAAGCGCGGGACTTCGTCAGGCGGGCCGAAAGCACCCCACGAGATGTAGTTGTTCAGCTGGTACAGCGCGTGCTCGCCGATCCGGGACCACTCGCGTTCCGGGTCCTCCGCGATCACCGCCCACTGGCCCGCGTAGATCTCGCCGTCCTCCGGGGACTTCCCGACCCGTTCCAGAGCATCCACATAGGACTGGTGATGGGCGTTCTGGGTGCTGAGGAAGCCGTCGCCGATGCGGGCGGCGCGTTCGATCGCCCGGTCGGCCATCGCGCCGACGAGCAGTTTCGGGGTCCGTTCCGGCGCGGGGGTGACGCGCACCGAGGGCAGCCGGAACCGCTTGCCCTCGAAGGGTTCGCCGCTTCCCGACCAGGCTCGGCGGATGAGCGCGATGCTCTCCTCCAGCAGGCTCGGCCGGTGGCGGAGGTCGCGGTCGAACGCCGCGAACTCCGGTGCCCAGTAGCCCTGCCCGACGCCGAGCTCGAACCGGCCGCCGGTGAGCAGCGAGACCGTGGCGGCGTCCTCGGCGAGGCGCACGGGGTTGTGCAGGGGGGCGACGATGAGGTTGGTGCCGATCGTCATCGTGGACGTGCGTTCCCCGATCGCCGCCGCCAGCGCGAACGGGGACGGGGTGTAGCCGTCGTCGCAGAAGTGATGCTCGGTCAGCCAGACGGAGCCAAGGCCGAGGGCCTCGGCCCAGGCGATCTGGTCGAGCGCCTCCCGGTAGAGGGTGCTGAACGGGCGATGCCAGCGCTGGGGGTTGCGGAAGTCGTACCAGAGTCCGAAGGTGCGGTCCTGCTCGCTCACGCCGTCTCCTTTGTCGACGTTGCCGGTGCCCGTCGAGCGTGCCCCGCCGGGTGCGGGTCGCCCAAGGTGAACCGGAGGCCGTGGTTGTGGGGAACTCCAAATCACCCGCCGAGGCCGGCCGCGGCGGCCGCCTCGTCCAGCAGCGCGGGCACATCGTGCTCCAGCGCCGCCGCGTAGGGGGTGTCCAGCTCCCCGGCGAGGTACTGCGAGTAGGCCGCCTCGACGATGGCCGCGAGCTTGAACAGCGCCAGGCAGACGTAGTACCCGACGTTCTCCACGGGCCTGCCCACCGCCTCGCGGTACCGCGCGAGCAGGTGATCGCGCGTGGGCGCGCCCGGCAGACGCGAAACGGCCTGGATCGCGGGCATGCCGGGGCGGGGCCGTTCGCCCCAGAACGCGAGCAGCAGCCCGAGGTCGAGCAGCGGATCGCCGATCGTGGCCATCTCCCAGTCGATCACCGCGAGCAACCGGGGCTCGTGCACCGAGAACAGGCAGTTGTCGAGGTGGAAGTCTCCGTGCAGCAAGGCGGGCGGGCCGTCCTCGGGGCGATTGTCCTCCAGCCACCGGGCGACGCGGCGCAGCATGGGCAGCGGGCGGCGGGCGATGCCCTTCCACTGCCCGTACCAGCGGGGGACCTGCCGTTCGAGGAAGTTCGCCGGGCGGCCGAAATCGCCGAGCCCCGCCCCACGCCAGTCGGCGAGGTGGATCGCCGCGAGCGCGTCGACGACCTCGTCGGCCAGCCTGGTGAGCGCATCCGGGTGGTCGCGGTATGCCTCCGGCAGCTCGCTGGTGATCGACACCGCGCCGGGCACGTGCTCCATGACCAGGAACGGCGCCATCGGCACGCTCGCGTCGTCGCACAGCGCGACCGGCCGGGGCGCGGCGACGGCGGTGCCCTCCAGAGCGGAGAGCAGCCGGTGCTCCCTGGCGACGCTGTGCGCCGAGGCCGACAGCGCCTGCCGTGGCGGCCTGCGCAGCACGTACTCGGTGCCGGCACAGGTCAGCAGGCAGGTCTCGTTGGAGTTGCCGCCGGCGAGGCGGCGCAGCTCCCACGGCCCCGGCCTGCCGGTGTGCTCGGTGAGCCAGTCCGCGACCGGGCGGCCCAGTGCCGTGGCGGTCATCCCGCGGCCATCGCGAGGTCGAGCTGGCCGCGGAACCGCTCCAGCGCGTCCGCGCGACGGGTCGGGATGTGCTCGGTGGGGACCGGGCGGGCGGAGTAGCCCTTGAGCAGGCGTTTCGCGACGGTCACCCGGTGGACCTCGTCGGGCCCGTCGTAGATCCGCGCCGCGCGGGCCCAGCGGTACATCTGCTCCAGCGGCAGGTCCGTCGAGAAGCCCAGCGACCCGTGCACCTGGATCGCCCTGTCGATCACGTCGTGCAGCACGGCGGCGCCGTGGTACTTGATCATCGCGATGTCGGTGCGCGCCGCCTTGGCGCCGACCTGGTCGATCTTCCATGCCGTCTGCAAGGTCAGCAGCCTGGCGGACTCGATCGCCGCGGCGGAGTCGGCCACCCAGTTCTGCACGGTCTGCTTCTCCGAGAGCAGGCTGCCGTGCACGTCGATGCTCACAGCGCGCTCGCACAGCATGTCGAACGCCCTGCGGCACACGCCGATCCAGCGCATGCAGTGGTGGATCCGGCCTGGGCCGAGCCGCTGCTGGGCCAGCGCGAACGCCTCGCCGCGGCCGCCGAGCAGGTTCTGCGCGGGCACGCGCACGTCGTGGTAGCCGACCTCGCAGTGCGACCACACGGGATTGCGGTGCTCAGGGTCGTTCATGAGACCGAGCTCGCGCGTCTCGATGCCGGGAACGCCGGTGGGCACGATGAGCATCGACATCCGGTGGTGCGGGGGCGCGTCGGGCTCGGTGACCGCCATGACGATGTGGAAGTCGGCGCGCGAGGCGTTGCCGACGAACCACTTGCGGCCATTGAGCACCCAGTCACCTCCCTCGAGCCTCGCCGAGGTGGTGAACTGCCGCGGATCCGAGCCGGTGCCCTGCTCCGTCATGGAGAACGCGCTGAGCAGCGTCCCGTCGAGCAGCGGGCGCATCCAGCGGGCACGCTGTTCCTCCGTGCCCGCGAGCGCGAGCAGCTCGGCGTTGCCCGAGTCCGGCGCCTGGCAGCCGAAGACGTACGGCGCCAGTTCGCTGGTGCCGAGGATCTCGTGCAGGAGGCCGAGCTTGAGCTGTCCGTACCCCTGGCCGCCGAGCTCGGGGCCGAGGTGGGCGGCCCACAGGCCGTGCTCCTTGACCCGCTGCTGCAGCGGAGTGGCCAGCTTCCGGAATCCGGCGTGGTCGAGGTCGAGCACCTCGAGTGGGTAGATCTCCTCGCGCACGAACTCGCGTGCCCAGTCCAGCTTCGCCGCGAACTCGGGTTCGGTGGAGAAGTCCCAGGTCATCTGCCGCCCTCTCGATCCGCTGTCGATGAACGGCTCAACGCTAGGAACGTCCCTGGTCCGTAGGCCAGCGCCGGGCACGGCCGGCTTTGTGGACTCCCACAGCGAGGGTCAGATGCGCTCGATCACCACGCGCATGCACTGGGTCCGGCCGCAGCACGGAACCCCGCACTGCTGCTTGCCGGTCGGGCGCAGGCACCCGACACAGAGCCCGTCGACCACCTTCTTCGTCGTCCGCACCACCTTGCCCTTGCGGGTGGCGACCTTGTCGGCGGACTTGTCGAGCGCGCGTGCGACCCCGGCCCAGATTCCCATCTCCGGCCCCTCCTCCATGCGACTGGCGACACTGCGTGATTCAAATGTCACTCGCCGCATGCGGGAACTCAAGAAGGTTCCACCTGACGGGTTGCCGCGCCCACGATGTTGAGGGCGAACTCGCTGTACTGCCAGACCAGTGTGTCCTCGCTGTACTCGCCGTCCTCGCGGTACCAGACGGCCACGCCCATGCCGAGGTCGAGGATCGCGTAGGAGGCGAGCTTGACCGAGGCGACGTGAAAGTCGCCCGTGGCGACGCCCGCCTCGACGAGCTCGCGGAAGGCGGCCTCGTACTCGGAGCGCAGAGCGAGCACGCGGCCGCGATGAGGTTCCACCAGTGCCCGGATCTCGCGGTTGCCGACGAACGCCTCCAGGCGGTGTCGCGCGTGGTAGCGGACGTGGGCCTCGGTGGCGCGCCGCAGGCGTTCGACGGGGTCGGCGGTGGTGGCGACGGCAGCGCGGTGCACGGCGAGCAGTTCCGTCATCGTGGCGGTCATGATCCGTGCGAGAACGTCCTGTTTGGAGTCGACGTGCTTGTAGAGGCTCGGGGCGCGCATCCCGACGGCCGCGCCGAGGTCGGCCATCGTCGTGGCCTCGTATCCCTTGCGGGTGAACAGCTCGAGCGCTGCCGTCCGGATGTCGGCGAACCGGTCCACGTCACCTCCAGCTCCCGTGAGCTAACTCATGTTAGCGGACGTCTTCGCGTTGATTGATTCCGTGCGGGCTCGGCGCTAACGTCACGGCTAATGTTCATTAGCCAATGTGGAGGCGCCATGGCCGTCGACCTCACTCCCAGCCCGGACGTCGCCGAGCTCGCCCGGCGCACCGCCGGCTTCGTCCGCGACGTGGTGATCCCCGTCGAGGAGGCGAACGACGGCGTCGCGCGGACGGAGGAGATCCGGGCGACCCTGCAGTCCGGCGCCAAGGAAGCCGGGATCTTCGCCCCGCACGTCGGCGCGGCGTACGGCGGGCACGGGCTCGACATGCGGGGCCGGGCCGCCGTGTTCGAGGAGGCCGGCTACTCGCTGCTGGGCCCGCTCGCGCTGAACATCGCGGCGCCGGACGAGGGCAACATGCACATGCTCGAGGCGATCGCGACCGACGAGCAGAAGGAGCGCTACCTGCGGCCGCTCGCGGCGGGCGAGATCCGGTCGTGCTTCGCGATGACCGAGCCGGCGCCCGGAGCGGGTTCCGACCCCGGGGCGCTCGCCACGACGGCCACCCGAGTGCCCGGTGGGTGGCGCATCGACGGGCACAAGTGGTTCATCACCGGCGCGGACGGCGCCGGGTTCGCCATCTGCATGGCGAGGACGTCGGGCCGGCCAGGGGAGACCGGGGGAGCGACGATGTTCCTCGTCGACGCCGACAACCCCGGCATGAAGCCGGTGCGGCACATCGACACGCTGGACGAAAGCCTGTACGGCGGGCACATCGAGCTCGTCTTCGACAACTGCGTTGTGCCGGACGAGGCGGTGCTCGGCGAGGTCGACGAGGGTTTCCGTTACGCGCAGGTTCGGCTCGCGCCCGCGCGGATGACGCACTGCATGCGCTGGCTCGGCATCGCAAGGCGCGCACAGGACATCGCCGTCGCCCGCGCCGCGGAGCGCGAGCTGTTCGGCTCCCGGCTGGGCGAGCTGGGCATGGTCCAGCAGCTGATCGCTGACAGCGAGATCGACATCGCCGCGGCCCGTGGGCTCATCCTGCGGGCGTGCTGGGAGCTGGACCAGGGCCGCTCGGCGTCGCAGTCCACCTCGATCGCCAAGACGTTCTGTGCCGAGGCGATCTGGCGCGTGGTCGACCGCGCGGTGCAGATCTGCGGCTCGCTGGGCATCTCGGGCGACCTGCTGCTGGGCCGGTTCCTGCGGGAGGTCCGGCCGTTCCGGATCTACGACGGGCCCTCGGAGACGCACCGCTGGGCCATCGCCCGGCGGGTCCTGCGCCGCCACGACGCGCAGGTGGCCGGATGACCGCCGATCGGTCCACACCGGACGGTCTCGACCTGCCCGCGCTGGAGGCGTTCTTCGCCGGGCACGTCCCCGGCTTCGGCGGCACGCTGCGCGCCGAGCTGCTGCAGGGCGGGCGCTCGAACCTGACCTACCTGCTCTCGGACGGGCGGCGGCGGTGGGTGCTGCGCCGCCCGCCGCTGGGCGGGCTCACCCCGTCGGCGCACGACATGGGCCGCGAGTACCGGGTGGTCGCCGCGCTGGGGAACAGCGACGTGCCGGTCGCACGCGCCGTCGCTTTCGCCGAAGCGGATGTGCTCGGGGTGCCGTGCTCGATCGTCGAGTACGTCGAGGGCTCCGTGCTGCGCACCACGGGGCAGCTGCACGCACTGTCCGATCCGGACATCGCCCGCTGCGCATACGGCCTCGTGGACGCGCTGGCCCGGCTGCACGCCGTGGACCCCGTCGCGGTAGGCCTGGGTGACTTCGGGCGGCCGGAAGGCTACCTCGGGCGTCAGGTGCGGCGCTGGCGCGACCAGTGGGAACGCGTGCGAACGCGCTCGCTCGGCGACATCGAGAGGCTCCACGCGCGCCTCGCCGACCTGTGCCCGCAGGAGAGCGGCGCGTCGATCGTGCACGGCGACTTCCGGATCGACAACGCCATCCTCGACCCCGGCGACCCGGGACGCGTGCTGGCGATCGTGGACTGGGAGATGGCCACGCTCGGTGACCCGCTGGCCGATCTCGGCCTGCACCTCGTCTACGCCGACCCCGCGTTCGCGCCCGTCCTCGCGGGCTCGGCGCCGTCCACGAGCGACCGGCTGCCGCCGGTGGAGGAGCTCGCACAGCGCTACGCCGAGGTCGCCGGGCGGGACCTCGGCCGCCTCGACTTCTACCTCGGGCTCGGGTACTTCAAGATCGCCGTGATCGCCGAGGGCATCCACGCCCGCTTCCAGCAGGGCCTGACCAGGGGGTCGGGCTTCGAGCGCGTGGGCGAGGCGGTGGCCCCGCTGGCCGCCGCCGGGCTCCGGGCCCTGGCAACGAATTCGTGAAGGAGACGCCGTGCCGAACGTACTCGACCTCTTCCGCCTCGACGGCAAGGTCGCCGTGGTGACGGGCGCCAGCTCGGGTCTTGGCGCCGGGTTCGCGGTCGCACTCGCCCAGGCGGGCGCCGACGTGGTGCTCGCGGCGCGCCGGACCGATCGGCTGTCCGAGGTCGCCGGGAGGGTCCGCGCGGAGGGAACCCGGGCGCTGACCGTCGCCGCCGACGTCACCGACCCGGACAGCTGCACCGCGATGGTCGAGGCGGCGACCGGGGAGTTCGGCCGCGTGGACGTGCTCGTGAACAACGCGGGTGTGGGCACGGCGGTTCCGGCGCTGCGCGAGTCGCCCGACGAGTTCCGCCGGGTGATCGACGTCAACCTCAACGGCGCCTACTGGGCCGCCCAGGCCTGCGGCCGGGTGATGGAGCCGGGGTCGAGCATCGTGAACATCAGCAGTGTGCTCGCGCTGGTCAAGTCGTACGCCCCGCAGGCCGCCTACGCCGCCAGCAAGGCGGGCGTCCTCGGGCTCACCCGCGATCTCGCGCAGCAGTGGTCGGGCCGCAAGGGGATCCGGGTCAACGCCATCGCGCCGGGCTACTTCGCCAGCGAGATGACCGAGGAGATCCCGGACGACGTCCTGCTCCCGTTCCTGAAGCAGGCCAGCCCGCTGGGCAGGCTCGGCGTGCAGCACGAGCTCGACGCAGCCGTGGTGTTCCTCGCGAGCCGGGCGTCGTCCTACATCACCGGCGTCACGCTCGCCGTGGACGGCGGCATGTCCGGACACTGAGCGGCAGCCCCAGCTGACGGGCCCCCAAGGCCACCTTTGGTGCGCTCAACGCACCAAAGGTGGCCTTGGGGGCGTGCGGCGGCCGCGGCCGGCCGTGCTGCCGCTCCCGCTCGTTCTGCTGCTCGACGTGGTGGTCTGAGCGAGGGACCATCGAGGGTACGGCAGGAGGTGCGCGATGGAACACGAGACGAGGTGGACCGTCGACATCGACATCCACGAGTACGAGGACCGCACGCGAGCGGAGGCCCGGTTGAACACCGGCGCGGGCACCGAACGGACCGGGACCGGAACCGCCCGCAAACACCCACGCGACGCCAACGTCCCGGCGATCGGCGACGAACTCGCCGTCGCCAGGGCGATGGCCGATCTGTCACACCAGCTCATCGAGGCGACCGCGGCCGACATCGAGGCCGTGACCCGGCGCCCCGCGCACCTGACCGAGTAGCGCGTCAGGCCTTGCGGGCGACCCCCGCCAGGCCGCGGGAACGGGCGGGCTCGTTCTGGTAGGGGTCGTCGCCGTCGGGTCGCCACTCGGGCACCCACACCAGGCCGGGGTCCACGAGTTCCAGGCCGGCGAAGAAGGCCGCGATGTCCTCGCGGGACCTCGGCCGGGCCACGCTGTTGGCCTGCCTGCGGTAGGAGTCGATGACCTTCTCCGCAGCGGCGAGGGTCTCCGCGTCCTCCGGCGGCACGTGGATGTGCGACAGGGCGACGAAGCTGCCGGGGGCCAGCTGGTCGCGGTAGTACGCCAGCGTGCGCTCCGGCTGGGTCTCCGGTGGCATGAAGTGCAGCAGCGCCACGGCGAGCAGCGCGATCGGCCGCTCGGGGTCGATGACACCGGTGTCCAACACGCGCTCCCACAGCTTCGGCCCGTCGAAGAAGTCCGCGTCGAGTGCGCGGTGCCGGTCCGGGTCCGCCGTGCGCTCCAGCAGGATGTGCGCGTGCGCCTGCGCGATGGGCTCGTTGTCGATGTAGACGACGCTGCACTCGCCGGGTGCGACCTCCTCGGCCACCTCGTGCACGTTGCCCTGCGTCGGGAGTCCCGAGCCGATGTCGACGAACTGCCGCACGCCCTGTTGGACGGCGAACCGCACGGCACGGCCGAGGAAGGCACGGTTGGACCGCGCGAAGTTGCGCATCTCCGGCAACCGCTTGAGCTGCTCCTCGGCGAACGCCTGGTCCACCGCGTAGTTGTGCACACCGCCGAGCAGGTAGTCGTACACCCGCCCGACCGAGACCTTGTTCACCGACTCGCCGAGCCGCTCCGCCTCGTTCAACCGCATCCTCCGTGCTCACCGTCGAGATCGAGAACAGTGTGCACGGTCCCGGGGCCGGAGCGCACACCGGTGTGGCTCGTCGAGTAGCCGCTAGACGCCAGCCGCAGTGAAGGCCACCTTCACTGCGTTCAACGCAGGCATGGTGGCCTTCACTGCGGACGCCGCGTCAGCGTCAGTGCGGGGCCGACAGCGAGATCGGCTCCGCCCCGGCCGGCGTGCCGCAGAAGCCGCCGTCCTGGGAAGGCTCGTCGAACACGCCCGCACCTCCGCAGACCCCGGTCTCCGGCAGCACCAGCTCGACCCGCTCGGCGGCCGCCCGGTCGCCGGCCAGCGCGGCGGCGATGCTGCGCACCTGCTCGTATCCGGTCAACGCGAGGAACGTCGGCGCGCGGCCATAGCTCTTCATCCCGGCCAGGAACACGCCGGGCTCGGGATGTGACAGTTCCCGGACGCCGTGGGGGTACACCGTGCCGCAGGAGTGCACGTTCGGATCGATCAGCGGAGCGAGCGCCACGGGGGCCTGCAGCGTCGCGTCGAGTTCGAGCCGCAGCTCCGACAGCCACGACAGGTCCGGGCGGAACCCGGTGAGCACGACGACCTCGTCGACATCCTCGATGCGGTCGCCGGCGTCCGGCGCCAGCGTGAGCCTGCCGTCCGAACCGGACTCGACGGCCCGGGTGCGGAACCCGGTGACCACCCGGATCGCGCCCGTGGCCACGGCCTCGCGGGCGCGTGCGCCCAGTGCGCCACGGGCTGGCAGCTGGTCGGCCGCGCCGCCGCCGAAGGCGTCGCCCACCGTGCCGCGCCGCAGCACCCAGCTGACGCGCGTGGCCGGGTCGTTCTCGGCGAGCCCGGCGAAGGCCACGAGCGCGGTGAGCGCCGAATGTCCGCTGCCGGCGACCACGACGTGCCTGCCCGCGTAGCGGTCCCGTACGGCGGAGTCGGTCAGATCCGGCACCTGGTAGGTGATCCGGCCGGTTGCGGCCCGCTCCCCGAGCGCGGGCAGCCCGTCGCCGCCGAGGGGGTTCGGCGTTCCCCACGTGCCGGAGGCGTCGATCAGGGCTCGCGCGGTGATCCGCTCCTCGCCACCGCCGGACCGGCGAACGTGCACCGTGAGCGGCTCGGTCTCCCGCCCGGCGTCGACCACGCGGTCGCGGCCACGCCGGGCCACGCCGACCACTTCGGCACCGAAGCGGACCTGCTCGCCGAGCGCGGCGGCCAGTGGGCGCAGGTACCGCTCTGCCCACTCCCGCCCGGTCGGGTAGGTGGGGTCCGGTGGCCGCCAGCCCGTCGGCTCCAGCAGCCTGACGGCGGCCGGAGCGACGAGCTCCGGCCACGGCGAGAACAGCCGCACGTGGTGCCACTGCGCGACCGCCGTCCCCGCCGCCGGACCCCGTTCCAGCACCAGCGGTTCGAGACCGCGTTCGCGCAACTCCGCGGCCGCTGTGAGCCCGACCGGGCCCGCGCCTACCACCACGACAGGCAGTTCGCCGTTCATCTCCGGATCCCCTTTCCATCGATATCTGTCGATGAAGCTGACTCGGAATCTATCGACGGATCTCGATTGACGCAAGAGTCGCGGCTCGCCGATAATCAGCCGCATGACCATCACGGCGCCGGTGCCGCGGCTGCTCGCCGACCAGGACGCCGCCACCTACGCGGACTGGTTCTCCTGCCTCGCGGACCCCACGCGGGTGCGCCTGCTGCACGCCGTCGCCACGGCGGCGGGCGGTAGCACGGTCGGCGCGCTGACCGCGCGGCTCGGCATCAGTCAGTCCACGTGCTCCCACCATGTGCGCAAGCTCGCCGACCTCGGTTTCGTGCGGCTGCACAAGGAGGGAACCGCCACCAGGGTGGTGGTGAACGAGGCCTGCTGCACCGGCCTGCCGCACGCCGCCGACGTCGTGATGGGCACCGTCACCCCGCCGCCGTGCTGCCCCGCCGACCCACCCGCCGACGTGCGGGTGCGCGCGCTCGGCCCCGGCGACTGGACCGACGTCCGGCGCATCTACGGCGAGGGCATCGCCACGGGGATCGCGACGTTCGAGACGACCGTGCCGAGCCGCGCCTCCCTCGACGCGCGCTGGCTGCCCGGGCACCGATGGGTCGCCGAGCTCGGCGGACGGATCGCGGGCTGGGCGGCGCTGAGCCCCGTCTCGTCCCGCGACTGCTACTCGGGGGTGGCCGAGAGCTCCGTCTACGTCGGCGCGGGTGACCGGGGCCGCGGGGTCGGCAAGGCTCTGCTGCGGCAGCAGGTCGTCGAAGCCGACGCCGCGGGGCTGTGGACGCTGCAGGCGTCGATCCTCGCGGAGAACCGCACCGGCATCGGGCTGCACCATTCCGCCGGCTACCGCACGGTCGGCATCCGCGAGCGCATTGCCAAGATCGGTGACACCTGGCACGACACCGTGCTGCTCGAGCGGCGCGCCGGCGAGGTCGCCCAGTGCGCGGACTGCGCGTGAGTCAGTCTGCGGGCACTCGATGAAGGCGTGACCGGCGGGGTTGGCCGGACCTCGTGGGAGTCGCTGGCGACGAGCTCGGCACGGTGGAGCGCTCCAGCCCGCGCAGGTGCCGGGACAGCGATGGCTGGGCAAGGCCAGGGCGGCAGCACGGCTGACGTGCGGCTCCTCGGCGCTGGCGAGCAACGGGATCAGCTGCCGCGGCTCCGCTCGCGCGGTAGCCGCGGTGGGCGGGCCGCGGTGAACGCGGCCGCCGAGGCGGCGGCTCGGCTGTGAGGTCGTTCTCTCGGGACGTCCGACACTTGCGGTGGGCCGGTCGGGGGCCGAGACTCGGGGCTCGTTTGTTTGTTCGGCCGCCAGGGGAGGGAGCGGGGCTGGTGCCATGGTGGAGGGGTTGACGGGGAGTCGCCTGCCGCAGTCGCAGGTGGACCAGCAGATCCGGGAACTGGAAGCGCGGCTGGTGCGTGAGCAGGACCGGGTGCCCGCACAGGTGGTGCACGACTGGGTGGAGCGGGCGAGGGCGCGGTTCGCGCGGGCCCGGGTGCTGACGTTCGTGCCGATCCTGGTCGAACGGGCAGTCCGCGCCGAGTTCAGGGCCGTCGCGCCGAGACACTCCTCCGGAGAGCGTCTCGCGGACTGGGCGCGGCGAACGGCCAGGGACATCCTCGCCGTCGAGCTGCCCCGACGGTGGGCCCACACCCAAGGGGTCGCCGAGCGGGCGGAGGAGGTCGCGCGCGTGCTGTCCCCCGAGGAGGGCGATGTCCTCGTGGCCTCGGCGTGGCTGCACGACATCGGCTACGCGAGCGCGCTGAACGTGCTGGGGTTCCACCAGCTCGACGGGGCCCGGTTCCTGGCCGAGCACGGGGTGGCCCGGCGGGTGTGCGCGCTGGTGGCGCACCACGCGGGGGCCGCTGCGGTGGCCGAGCTGGAGGGCCTGGGGCCTCAGCTGGCGGAGTTCGAGGACGAGCGGGGGCCCGTGCGCGACGCGCTGTGGTACGCGGACATGACCACGAGCCCGGACGGTCTGCGGGTGTCGTTCGCGGACCGCATGGCGGAGCTGCGCGGACGCCGGGGCCCGGAGGACCCGGTGGTGCGGGCGCTCGCGGTCAACGGCGCCGAGCGCGCGGCCGCGGTACGCCGGACCGAACAGCTGCTGAGCCGCCACGCCGTGCCGGCGTAGCGCCCGGCCGGTCACGGCTCAGCCCGAGCGCGGCACGCGGATGCACGCGGCGGGCGCGGCCGTCACGATCCCGGCCGCCGCGAGCCGGCTGTGCCGCCTGCCGTGGGAGAACGCCTTCTGCGCGACGTCCACGAGCCGGCCTCCCGCCGGGCCGGACGGCTCAGCGACGGCCAGCACGCCCGTGAGCGAGCCGTCCGCCGCCTCGGGCAGCGCCTCCGTTGACGGACGCGCCGACGAGGTGTGGGTGGCCGGCCCGAGCAGCACCATCCCGGCGACCACGATCGCGAGCCCGACGCGCGTCACGGCGAGCAGCCGGAACCGGCGGGCGAGGTTGGCCGACGCCAGCGACAGCGGGAAGAGCGTCCCCGCGATCGGCCACAGCGCCGGAGCGGGTCCAGAGGTGAGTGCCCCTGCACGAGCTTGTGCCAGTCCGAACAGCGCGCCGCACGCCGCCGTGACGGCTGTCGATCCGGCCGGTCCCCGTTCGTGTCGAGGGTGAGCAGGGTTGGTTCCCCGACACCGAAGGAGCGGACACGATGAGCGAGGTACTGCTGAGCGGCTTGCGGATCGGCGAGTCGGCACGCTGGCACGACGGCAGGCTGTGGCTGTCGAACTGGGGCACGCGCGAGGTGCTGGCCGTCGGCCTTGACGGCAGGGCCGAGGTGATGGCCACGGTTCCGACCACGCTGCCGTTCTCGATCGACTGGCTGCCGGACGGGCGCCTGCTGGTGGTCGCCGGGCCCGAGCGACGGCTGCTACGCCAGGAGGCCGACGGTTCGCTCGTGGACCATGTCGAGCTCAGCGGGCTGCCGGGCGGGCTCAACGAGATCGTCGTCGACGGCCGGGGCCGGATCTACGTCAACGGCGGCACGGACTTCAACCCGGGCGAGGGTGAGGCGCCAGGGTTCATCGCGCTGGTCACGCCGGACGGCGAGGTGCGCGAGGTGGCCGACGGGATCGCGTTCCCCAACGGGATGGTGGTGACCCCCGACGATCGGACGCTGGTCATCGCGGAGTCCTTCGCCGGCACCCTGACCGCGTTCGACATCGGCCCTGACGGAGGCCTGACGAACCGGCGGGTGTGGGCACGGGTGCCCGGCGACGGCATGGTGCTGGACGCCGACGGCGCCATCTGGACCCCGGGCTGGGACGAGGAGGGGCCCACGTGCGTCCGGGTGGCCGAAGGGGGAGCGGTGCTGGAGACGATCCGGCTGGAGCACGCCGGGTTCGCCTGCGCGCTCGGAGGGGGCGACGGCCGCACCCTGTTCGTGCTCACGGCGGACTGGCGCATGGCCGACGGCTTCGAGGAGAACCTCGAACGCCTGCTCAGCGGCCCGGAGACCGGCCGCGTGCTCACGGCCCGCGCGCCCGCGCCCCACGCCGGGCACCCGTGACCGCTCGCGTGCCCGCCCAAGTTCGTGTTACCGTTGGTAACTGTAAATCGCGGTAACAGGAAAACGTCGCCAGGGAGCAACGATGACCAGCGCCGACACCACCCAGCATGCGCACACGTCCGAGCCCGACCGGCAGGCGGTCGCCCGGCGGCTGCTGGACTCGTCGGAGACGTTGTCCTACGACCCCGTGACGGAGGTCGACTGGGAGACCCCGCTCGACACCGCCTACCACGGGGCGAGCCCGGAGTGGAGCACGCTGTACGGCACGCCCTACTGGGCGGAGATGACGCCGGAGCAGCAGCGTGAGCTCACCCGCCAGGAGGCGGCGTCGGTGGCGAGCACCGGCATCTGGTTCGAGATGATCCTGCAGCAGATGGTGCTGAGGGACTTCTACGCGAAGGACCCGACCGACCCCGCGTTCCAGTGGGCGCTGACCGAGATCGCCGACGAGTGCCGGCACTCCATCATGTTCGCCCGCGGGGCCGCGAAGCTGCGCGCGCCCGCCTACCGCCCGCGCCGCCTGGCCGTGGAGCTCGGCCGCTTCTTCAAGACCACCGCGACCGGCGAGGCGGCCTACGCCGCGATCCTCGTCGCCGAAGAGGTCCTCGACGTGATGCAGCGCGACTGGATGCGCGACGAGCGCGTGGTGCCGTTCGTGCGCACGATCAACAACATCCACGTGGTGGAGGAGTCGCGGCACATGAAGTTCGCGCGCGAGGAGACCAGGGAGCGGCTGAAGGGTGCGGGCAGGCTGCGCAGGCAGTACAACGCGCTGGTGGTCGCCATCGCCGCGTACTTCATCGTGAGCAGCATGGTGAGCCCGAAGGTCTACGCCAACGCCGGGCTCGACACGAAGCGGGCGCTGCGCGAGGCGAGGGCCAACGAGCACCACAAGTCGATGCTGCGGTCGAGCTGCTCGGGCCTGATGGAGTTCCTCGACTCCGCCGGGCTGCTCACCAAGGCGTCGATGCGCTGGTACAGGCGCGCGAACCTGATCTGACCCATGGCCTTCGCGATCACGCAGACGTGCTGCAACGACGCCTCGTGCGTGGCGGTCTGCCCCGTCAACTGCATCCATCCGACTCCGGACGAGCCGGACTTCGGCACCACCGAGATGCTCTACGTCGACCCGGGCGCGTGCATCGACTGCGGCGCCTGCGCCGACGCGTGCCCGGTCGACGCGATCTTCCCGGTGGACGCGCTCACCGGCCCGCTCAAGGCGTACGCCGGGATCAACGCCGACTACTACACCGGCCGGGACCCGCTCGCCGAGGCCGCCGACCCGGCGCCGAACTTCCACCCGTGGAACCCGCCGGTGTTCACCCGGACCATCCCGAGCGACCTCGCCCCGCTCGACATCGCGGTGGTGGGCACCGGTCCCGCCGGCATGTACGCCGTCGAGGACCTGCTGCTGCACACCAACGCGCACGTGACGCTGATCGACCGGCTGCCCGTCGCAGGTGGCCTGATCCGGTACGGCGTCGCACCCGACCACCCGTCGACGAAGAAGATCGGCGAGACCTTCGCGCGGTTCCACACGCATCCGCGGCTGCGGCTGCGCCTCGGGGTCGAGGTGGGCCGGGACGTCACGGTCGACGAGCTGGCCGGGCGGCACGACGCGGTGATCTACGCCGTCGGAGCCGCGTCGGCGCGCAGCCTCGGCATCCCCGGCGAGGACCTCACCGGCAGCGTCGCGGCGACGTCGGTGGTCGCCTGGTACAACGGCCATCCCGACGCCCAGCCCGATGTGCTCGACCTCTCCGCCGAGCGCGTCGTGGTGATCGGCAACGGCAACGTCGCACTCGACGTGGCCCGGATCCTGATCACCGACCCGGACGAGCTGGCGGGCACGTCCATCGCACCGGAGGCGCTGGAGCGGCTTCGGTCGAGCAAGGTCCGCGAGGTCGTGCTACTCGGGCGCAGGGGGCCCGACGCGGCCGCCTTCACGCGGCCGGAGCTCCTCGCGCTGACCGGACGGGACGACCTCGAGCTCGTGGTCGACGACCACGACCCGCGGACCGCGGAGGCGATCGACGCGACGGAGCCCTCCGGCAAGGCCGGCCTGTTGCGCGCCGCCACACGCGAGGCCGTCGACTGGTCGGTGGCTCCGCCGGACGGGCGGCGGCGCATCGTCTTCCGGTTCCACTCCGCTCCGGCGGAGATCCTCGGCGACACCCAGGTGCGCGGGCTCCGCGTCACGGGCCCGCACGGCGAGGTGGAGATCGCGACGGGGCACGTGGTCCGGGCGGTCGGCTACCGGGGAACCCCGGTGCCCGGGCTGCCGTTCGACACCGGCACCGGCACGATCCCGCACACCGGCGGGCGCGTGGAAGGGCGGCCGGGAACCTACGTCGTCGGCTGGATCAAGCGCGGTCCTTCCGGCGGCATCGGCGCCAACAAGGCGTGCGCGAACGAGACCGTGGGAACGCTCCTCGACGATGTCGTGGCGGGCAGGGTGCGGCCCGCGCGGAGGCCGTCGTCGCCGCTCGCGCGGTTCCTTCGCCGCGACTGAACTCGTTGCGGCGCCGGTGACTTTCCGCCTCGAGGTGGTCCCCGGTGATGTCCACACGGGATGGTCCGGGGGTGGCTTCGGCCGCCGCTGGGGACGCCGCGGCGCGCTCGTGCTGACCTCGCGCCGGCGCGGGCGTAGTATCGGCGATGCCGGGCGGCGTTTCCGCGATGCCCGGCCTGGGGACGGGAGCATCGGTATGGCGTGGAATCCCGATCCGGAGCCGTCGTCGGGGAGGCCGACGCTGGAGACCGAGCGGTTGATCCTGCGTGGCTGGCACATCGACGACGCCCCGGCGGCGCTGTCCATCTACGGCCAGGCCGCCGTGGCTCGCTGGCTGAGTCCGGCCATGGACCTGGTTCCCGACCTCGCGGCGATGCGGCTGCTGCTGCAGCACTGGATCGCCGAGGCCGACCGGATGCCGCCGCCCGCGGGCCGCTGGGCCATCCAGCGCAAGGAGGACGACCTGGTGGTCGGCGGTGCGATCCTGCTGCCGTTGCCGCCGGGCAACGAGGACTTCGAGATCGGGTGGCAGCTTCGCCCCGACTACTGGGGCCAGGGCTACGCGAGCGAGACCACCCACGCGCTGGCCCGGTGGGCGTTCAGCCACGACATCGACGAGATCTTCGCCGTCGTCCGGCCCGGCAACAAGCGCGCGGCCGCGACCGTCCGTCGCAACGGCATGCAGTGGGTGGGGGAGACCGGGAAGTACTTCGGGCTGACGCTGCAGGTCTTCCGGCTCCGCCCCGCCGATCTCGACCAGGTGATGAGCGGCAGCCTGCTCCCGGAGCGCCCGCGCCAGGCCGAGATCGACTAGTCCCGCGCGAGTTCCCCGTTCCGCACTGCGAGTCCGCGTGCGGGAACGCCCAACTCGCGCTGTTTTGAGCGAGTCCAGTCTGGGTAGGCCGCGGGGATGCGGAACCGACGCGAAACCACCGCGCCCGCCGACGACGTGGCGACGCTGCTGCGATCCGCGGGGCTGCGGGTGACCGCTCCCCGGCGAGCGGTGCTGACCTGGCTCGACCGGCATCCGCACGCGACCGCCGACGCTGTCCTGGCCGGCGTGCGCGACGAGTTGGGTTCGGTGTCCCACCAGACGGTCTACGACGTGCTGCACGCCTGCGTCACGGCCGGGCTGGTGCGCTCGGTTCAGCCTGCCGGGCACCCCGCGCGGTTCGAGCGCCGGGTCGGCGACAACCACCACCACCTGGTCTGCCAGGACTGCGGCCGCACGCAGGACGTGGACTGCGTCACCGGCGACGCGCCGTGCCTGGCACCCGTCGACGACCACGGTTTCGGGATCGAGGAAGCCGAGGTCGTGTTCTGGGGCCTGTGCCCCGCCTGCACCGAGAAGAGGAGAACGGCATGACCGAACGGACGCGCCCCTTCACCACCACGGACGCCGGCATTCCGGCCGAGACCGACGAGCACTCGCTGACCGCGGGGCCTGCCGGGCCGATCCTGCTGCAGGACGCCTACCTGATCGAGCAGATGGCCCAGTTCAACCGCGAGCGCATCCCGGAGCGTCAGCCGCACGCCAAGGGCAGCGGCGCGTTCGGCCGCTTCGAGGTGACCAATGACGTCAGCCGGTACACCAAGGCGGCGCTGTTCCAGCCCGGCGCCAAGACCGAGCTGGTCGCCCGCTTCTCCACCGTGGCCGGTGAGCGCGGCAGTCCCGACACGTGGCGGGACCCTCGGGGCTTCGCGCTGAAGTTCTACACCTCCGAGGGCAACTACGACATGGTCGGCAACAACACGCCGGTCTTCTTCGTCAAGGACCCGATGAAGTTCCAGCACTTCGTCCGGTCGCAGAAACGCCGCGCCGACAACAACCTCCGCGACCACGACATGCAGTGGGACTTCTGGACGTTGTCGCCCGAGTCGGCGCACCAGGTGACGTGGCTGATGGGCGATCGCGGCATCCCGCGCACCTGGCGGCACATGAACGGCTACAGCTCGCATACCTACATGTGGGTGAACGCCGACGGCGAGCGGTTCTGGGTCAAGTACCACTTCAAGACCGACCAGGGCATCGAGTTCTTCACCCAGCACGAGGCCGACCAGATGGCGGCGGCTGACACCGACTACCACACCCGCGACCTGTTCGAGCACATCGCCGAGGGGGACTTCCCGAGCTGGACGCTCTACGTGCAGATCATGCCGTACGAGGACGCCGCGAACTACCGCTTCAACCCGTTCGACCTGACGAAGGTGTGGCCGCACGGCGACTACCCGCTGACCGAGGTCGGCCGGATGACGCTGGATCGCAACCCCACGGACAACCACGCCGAGATCGAGCAGGCCGCGTTCCAGCCGAACAACCTCGTGCCCGGCATCGGACCGAGCCCGGACCGGATGCTGCTGGCCCGCCTGTTCTCCTACGCCGACGCGCACCGCTACCGCATCGGTGGCAACTACCAGCAGCTCCCGGTCAACGCACCGGTCGTGCCGATCAACACCTACTCCAAGGACGGCGCGATGGCCTACCGCAAGACCACGGACCCGGTGTACGCGCCGAACTCCAAGGGCGGTCCGGCCGCCGACACCGAGCGGTACGGCAGCCCGCCGACCTGGGAGACCGACGGACACATCGTCCGCTCCGCCTACGTCGACCACGCGGAGGACGACGACTGGGGCCAGCCGGGAACGATGGTCCGCGAGGTGCTGGACGACGCCGCCCGCGACCCGCTCGTGGACAACGTGGTGGGGCACCTGCTCAACGGCGTGTCCGAGCCCGTGCTGGAGCGCGCCTTCGAGTACTGGCACAACATCGACAAGAACATCGGCGACCGGATCCGCGAAGGCGTGCGGGCCAAGCAGGACGAGAAGGACCCCAAGGCCGC
The DNA here is from genome assembly GCF_003311655.1 of Prauserella sp. PE36. Lineage (NCBI taxonomy): Bacteria > Bacillati > Actinomycetota > Actinomycetes > Pseudonocardiales > Pseudonocardiaceae > Prauserella > Prauserella sp. PE36. Next base: position 56,062 of record NZ_QEQT01000048.1, read on the forward strand.
CGAGCAGAGCAACCCGGCGCGCCGGAGCATGCAGAAGAAGGCCTGACCTCACCCGGGTGGGTTCGCTCGAACGCATGGCGTCGGTCCTGGCGCCGTTTGCCGGTGCCCGGCCCCGACGAACCCTCCGCGTGAACGGCCGAGCAGCGGCCGGTATCAACGAGGAGGTTCGCCGTGAACATGTTCGACAAGGCCAAGGAAGCGTTCGGCAAGAACCCGGACAAGGCCGAGCAGGGCATCGACAAAGCCTCCGACGCGGCGAAGTCGAGGTTCGGCGACCACGCCGACAAGATCGACCAGGGCGCCGACAAGGCGAAGGACTACCTGCGCGGCGGCGGAGGCGACCAGCAGAACCAGCAGGGGCAGCAGAACCAGCAGGGGCAGCAGGGGCAGCAGTAGCCCGCGCTCAGCGGCGCGCCTGCGAGGGCGCGACGCCGTAGCGCCGCCGGTACGCCGCGGCGAACCGGCTGGCGCTGGAGAAACCCCACCTGGCCGCCGCGTCGCTGACCGTCAGCGACGGATCGGCACGCAGGTCCGCGTCGGCCCGCTGCAGGCGGACTCCGATCAGGTACTCGGTCGGTGTGCGGTCGAGCCACTGGCGGAAGCCCTCCTGCAGCCGCCGCACGCTGGTGCCCGCCACGGCGGCCATCTCGCCCGCGGTCCACGGCCGGGCCGGGTCGTCGTGCAGCTGATCCACGACGCGCCTGATCGCGCGCGGCGCAGGCAACGGGCCCGCGCCCGCGTCGGGGCAGCCGGCCAACAGCAACCCGGCGGCCACCGCGCCGGCGAGCTGCGCGCGGACCAGATCGCATTCGCCGAACAGCTCGGGATCATGCAGGTGGGTGGCGAGGCTCCCGACGAGCTGCCGCCACGCGCGGCCCCGGCCGTCGCCCAGATCCAGCTGGTCGGGCAGTCCGCCGCGGACGGTCACGCGGTCGCCGCCGAGCACCCGCTCGGCCTCGCGTTCGAACCACCCGCTGTCGAACTTGACCCCGAGCACCGTGCACGTCGCGTCCCAGTGGCTGATGAGCGACGGCGTGTCCGCGCGGAACACCGTGGCCTGCCCCGGCACGGAGGTCACCGGCCCGTACCGGCCCCGGCTCTCCAGGTGCCCGGTCAAGGGCAGGTTGATCTCGTAGGCGCCGGGGTAGTCACACGCGATCCGCACGTCGGCGCCCCAGCCCACGTGGCCGACCAGCACCGGTCCCAGATCGAGCGTGCGCAGGGTCAGGCGGGGGTCGCGGCCGCCGCCGACCAGCCGCAGTTCGTGCGGGAAGTACGCCTTTGCCACCTCCCGGGAGGCCTGATCCCAGTCCCGGGGTGCGGCACTACGCCGTGCGCGCATGGTGGAAAGGGTACCTGAGAGCCAGGTCACGAACTCGCCGCGCGATCCGTGCCGGAGCCGCGCGAAGCGTGTCGCCGGGTCGGCCCGCGGCCGCTTACCTTCCCGTCCATCCCGGACAACGACGTGGGAGGACCGAGAACGATGACGACGACCGAGCGGCCCGATCTGGCCTGGCTGAACGACGTCACCATGACCGAGCTGGAGCGCAATCCGTACCGGGCGTACGAGCGGCTGCGGGCGGAGGCGCCGCTGGCCTACGTGCCGGTGCTGGGCTCGTACGTCGCCTCGACGGCCGAGGTGTGCCGCGAGGTAGCGACCAGCCCTGACTTCGAGGCTGTGATCACGCCGGCGGGCGGGCGGACGTTCGGGCATCCGGCGATCATCGGGGTCAACGGTGACATCCACGCCGACCTGCGTTCCATGGTCGAGCCGGCTCTGCAGCCGGTCGAGGTGGACCGCTGGATCGACGACCTCGTGCGCCCGATCGCCCGCCGCTACCTCGAGCGGTTCGAGAACGACGGCCAGGCTGAGCTGGTGGCGCAGTACTGCGAGCCGGTCAGCGTGCGCTCGCTGGGCGACCTGCTCGGCCTGCAGGACGTCGAGTCCGACAAGCTCAGGGAGTGGTTCGCGAAGCTGAGCCGCTCGTTCACCAACGCCGCGGTGGACGAGAACGGCGAGTTCGCCAACCCGGAGGGCTTCGCCGAGGGCGACCAGGCGAAGGCCGAGATCCGCGCGATCGTCGACCCCCTGATCGACAGGTGGATCGAGCACCCGGACGACAGCGCGATCTCGCACTGGCTGCACGACGGAATGCCTCCTGGGCAGACCCGCGACCGCGAGTACATCTACCCCACGATCTACGTCTACCTGCTCGGCGCGATGCAGGAGCCAGGGCACGGCATGGCGTCCACGCTCGTGGGTCTGTTCTCCAGGCCCGAGCAGCTGGAGGAGGTGGTGGACGACCCGGCGCTGATCCCGAGGGCGATCTCGGAGGGGCTGCGCTGGACGTCGCCGATCTGGTCGGCCACCGCGCGCATCTCGACCAAACCCGTGACGATCGCCGGTGTCGACCTTCCCGAGGGCACCCCGGTGATGCTGTCCTACGGCTCCGCCAACCACGACACCGGGCAGTACGAGGCGCCGTCGACCTACGACCTGCACCGGCCGCCGCTGCCGCACCTCGCCTTCGGCGCGGGCAACCACGCGTGTGCCGGCATCTACTTCGCCAACCACGTGATGCGGATCGCGCTGGAGGAGCTGTTCGAGGCCATCCCGAATTTGGAGCGCGACACGCGCGAGGGCGTCGAGTTCTGGGGCTGGGGCTTCCGCGGCCCGACGAGCCTGCACGTCACGTGGGAGGTCTGAGATGGGCTTCGCGGTGAGCGTCGGCGGCCGCCGGGTCGAGTGCGCCGCCGACCAGACCCTGCTCGACGCGTGCCTGCGGGCCGGGGTGTGGATGCCGAACTCGTGCAACCAGGGCACATGCGGCACGTGCAAGCTCACGGTGCTCTCCGGCGAGGTCGACCACGGGGCGTCCCCGCTCGACACGCTCACCGAGGAGGAGCGCGGCGCCGGCCTTGCGCTGGCCTGCCAGGCCAGGCCGGTCGCGGACGTCACCGTGGGCGGCGCGCCCGAGGGCCGCACGACGCACCCGCTGCGGGATCTCACCGCCACGGTGCTGGAGGTCTCCGACATCGCCCGCGACACCCGTCGCGTGCTGCTGGGCCTGGCCGAGCCGCTGGAGTTCGAGGCGGGACAGTACGTCGAGCTCGTGGTGCCCGGCTCGGGTGCGCGGCGGCAGTACTCGCTGGCCAACACCGCCGACGAGGACAAGGTGCTCGAACTGCACGTCCGCCGGGTGCCCGGCGGTGTCGCCACCGACGGCTGGCTGTTCGCGGGGCTGGCCGCGGGGGACACCGTGGACGCCACCGGCCCGCTCGGGGACTTCCACCTGCCGCCGGAGGCCGAGGACGACGGCGGGCCGATGGCGCTCATCGGCGGCGGCACCGGCCTCGCGCCGCTGGAGGGCATCGCCAGGACGGCGCTGCGGCGGCACCCGGACCGTCAGGTGCTGCTATACCACGGCGTGCGCGGCGCGGCCGACCTCTACGACCTGGACCGCCTTGGCGAGCTGGGGGAGGAGCACCCGAACTTCGAGTTCGTCCCCGTGCTGTCGGACGAGCCGGACCCGGCCTACCGCGGCGGCTTCCCGACCGACGCGTTCGTCGAGGACGTCGGCAGCGCGCGCGGCTGGTCGGGTTGGCTGTGCGGGCCGCCGCCGATGGTGGAGGCCGGGGTCAAGGCGTTCAAGCGCCGCCGCATGGCTCCCCGGCACATCCACCGCGAGAAGTTCACTCCGGCCGACGCGATGTGACCCGGCCGGAGGCGATCCCACTCGGTTGATCGCGACTTCCGATCGCCGGGTCGGCCGTTCCCCCTGCGGCCACGAACCGCTGTCGCGCTGAGCCCCGTTCGGTGGAAGGGCGCCGACGAAGGGAAGGCGAGACAGCAGGCGTGAGCCGGATCAACTGGAAGGGCTGACCCGGCACTTCGGCGTGGTCACGGCTGTCGGCGGGTGGCTCGACATCACCGGCGGCGAGTTCCTCGTCCTGCCGGTGGGCCCGAGCGGGTGCGACTGTCCAGTCTGGACATAAGCCTACGAGCCTCGTCCAGCAGCCGTGGCTTCACTTTCGGAGCAGGAGGCTCCGTTCCAGTCGGCGGGAACCCCGACGGGGTAGGGCGCAGCGTCGAACACGCCGGTGCGCGCTGACGTCGTTGTCCTGGACGGGGGCCGCGCCGGTGACGACCAGCGCGGCGATCGTGAGTCCGGTGAGCAACATGCCCGACACTGTGCTCCCGGCGGGCCAGGGCCGATCCGCCGGGAAGCGGCTCCTTCGCCCGCGCGCACCGACGTGGCGTGCCGCAGGCCCCGTGGTGTCCACATCGGAATGCGCGGACGTTGGCGTTTGGCGTCGCCGACCGCGGGTATGCCGCTGGGGTGGACCTGACCTTGGGTCCAGCGAAGGGAGTGAGCTCGCGATGACCAAGGCCCGCGACATCATGACCAGGGACCCCGCGTGCGTTCGCACCAGCGACACCGCGCTGGACGCCGCCAAGCGGATGGCCGAGCTGGGCGTAGGCGCGCTGCCGATCTGCGGTGAGGACAACCGGCTCAAGGGCATGCTCACCGATCGCGACATCGTGGTCGAGGTGCTGGCGGAGGGCAAGGACCCGCGTGCCGTGCGGGCGGGCGACCTGGCGCAGGGTGAGGCCGTGACAATCGGCGCGGACGACGATGCCGACGAGATCTTCCGCACCATGTCCCGGCACCAGGTGCGCCGGCTGCCGGTGATCGACGGCCACGACCTCGTCGGCATCGTCGCGCAGGCCGACGTGGCCCGTGCGCTGGACGATCCGCAGGTTGGCGACCTGCTCGAGGCGATCTCGCGCTGAGGTACCCGGAGGGGATGACCGGGCCGGCCCACCGGTGGCCGACGCGGTCGATCCGGACGTGCCGCTGGACCGCGTCGGGGACGCGCGCGGTGCCGCTCGGCGAGGCGAGCCTCGGCACGCGCGAGTTCGACGTCAACGGGAGTGTGCGTGGCCTGCCCGGTGCGCCTGGCGATCCGAGGGTGGCGCTGGGGCCTTCGAGCGCTGGCCGACGTGCATCGGTCGGCTCGCCCGGAGCGCAACGGTCGCGGTGGCGTCGTGCCGGCGGGCCTCGGCGCACACCACGGTCGCGTCATGGCGGCGCGGGGCCGGGGAGGGCCGACGGAGGTCATGCCGGGCGCCCGGGTTCGCTCGACGCCGTGCCCCGGAGCGCCGCGTTCGTCTTACCCGGCGGCGAACCCGCCCCGGGGTGCTGACCGGCAAACCGGGCCGCTGGGACCTCGGCGTGGCCCGCCGCCCCGAGCGGGAACGGTGGGGCAGCTACGTGCCGACCGTACCTCTGCGCTGCGACGTGTTTCCGCGGGTCGCCGAGACCTGGGAGTGCGACCACTGGTGGCCAGCGTGGCCGATGGCCCGGAACCCGTCGAACGGACGTAGCGAGCCTGCCACGCCGGGCGGCAGACTGGCCGGTCATGATCAGATCGACGTTCACGGGACTGCTCGCCGCCGTCGCCGTACTCGGTTTCGTCTCGCCGGCACAGGCCACCCCGCGTGACCAGCCGGTCGACCCCCGGCCCAGCACCGCCGAACTGGCCTGGGAACTGCACGCGCTGGAATGGCGGAGCCGGGGTGCGGTCGACGTGTCCGAGATAGGCAGGTCCAACCAGGGCAGGCCGGTGTGGAGCGCACGGGTCGGCCACGGACCGCTGCGCATCCTCTACGTCACCCAGCAGCACGGGGACGAGCCCCTCGGCACCCCGGCGGCACTGGAGTTCCTGCGGGAGACCGGCGTCGGCCAGAGCAGGTACCAGCGCTGGCTGCGCTCGCGGGTCACCGTCGACATCATCGTGCGGGCCAACCCGGACGGGCACGAGCAGAACTGGCGCTACAACTACGATCCCGACGCCCAGCCGGAGTACGGCGAGGCGGGCAAGGGCTACGACATCAACCGGTACCACGACCCGGCGGTCGCGCCGGAGGACAACCCCGCCACCGAGGCGGGACTCATCCAGGCCCACCACGCGAACTTCGACCCGGCCATCGTGGTCGACTACCACATGCAGGGCCGCTACGTCGACGACGACGGCAGGGAGATCACCGCGTCGCTGATGTGGCCGACCCATCCCGGCGTCGACCCCGCCGCGGTCGCGCTGGCCAAGCAGGTCTCGGCGGTGGCGCACCGGGCGATGACCGAAGCCGGCGGGAACGCCACGCAGTACCCCGGCGGCGACTACGAGGGCATCGCCCGCAACGCCTACGGGCTGCTCGGCAAGGGCAGCGTGCTCATCGAGCTGAGCGACATGGGCGACGAGCACGAGCAGGCGCAGATCGCCTCGGCGCTGAGCTCGATGCTGGCGATCGCGCGGAGCGCCGCGGACGGCTCGCTCGGCACGGTCGATCCCGGCGAGGCGGAGCGGATCCCGCCGCGCGGTGAGCCGTTGCCGCGGGCCGCTGGCGCCCTCCTCGTGGACAGCGGCGACTGACCGGCCGAGCCCGCGGCTGACGACTGCGGTGAAGGCCACGATCACTGCGTTGATCGGGCACAGTGGCGCGGGGCGTCTCCGTTTGGGTGGTGGGGAGACGGGTGGGCGCGGGCAGGGTGGCCTTCACCGCAGTCCGGCCGATCAGGCGCTGACCTTGGCGGAGAGCTCGACGTTCTCCTCCACGGGGCGACGCGGGGACGTCCCGGTGCGGGCGTGTGTGGCCTAGGGCGTGAGCCCCACGAGGTCGCCGATGCCATCGGATCACGTCGGGATCACCGTCGGCGGCCGGGCGGTGTGCGGGGCCGCCGGGGTCAGCCGAGGCGCTCGCGCAGCCGGATGTGCACGGTGTCGCCCTCGCTCTTGCCGATCGCGCGCTGGACGTCGGTCTTCACCGGCAGCTTGTGGGTGCCGTCGCCGAGCGCCATGAACGACGCGCGGAACGGGTGGCCGTCGATCGTGCCGCGGACCTTGACGAGCCCTCGGGTGCCGAAGAACTCGGCGGAGCCCGGCAGGACCACATAGGTCCAGCCGCCCTTGGCCGGGCTCTTGAGCAGAGTCGCGGTGAACTCCTTGTTCAGCGGTCCAGGGTGCTTGCCGGTCATGACGTCCTCCTCGCCGGGGGTGGAGCGCGGTTCGCCGTCGGGTCGAAGCCGGTGGCCCCCTTCTCGACATCGCCGTGGAGAAAAGTTCGTGACGCCATGGACGTGCCGAGATGGATAGTGTAGGTTTCCATTATGGATAGTTGAGGTATCCATCACTGCTTGGGAGGTCAGGTCTCATGACAACGACAGACGTTCGTCCCTCGCGTTTCCCCTCGGTCACCCGCAGGGCGGTGCTGCACTACCTCGAGATGTCGGCCGCGATGGGCCTGGGCATGGCGATCCTCGGGCCGCTGGTGCGCTGGGGCCTCGGCGCGGCGGGCTGGTCGGCCGTGTTCGAGTACACCGACGTGCGGGCAATGATCATGGCCACGGAGATGGCCGTCGCGATGGCTGCGTGGATGCTCGTGCGCGGACACAGCCTCCCGGCGGTGGCCGAGATGACCGCGGCGATGTACGTGCCGTTCGTGGTGCTCCTGGTGCCGTACTGGGCCGGGCTGATCTCCGGGGGCGCGCTGATGGGCGTCGGCCACGCCGTGATGTTCGTGGCGATGGCCTGGCTGGTCTACCGGCGCAGGCACGAGCACCAGCACGGCTGACCCCTTGCCGGCGAACCGGTCGGCGCCCACCATTGGTCGTGATCGAACCTGGGAGGACCGGTGAACGACGACCTCTGCCGCCTCAGCGCCCTGGACCAGCTCGCGGCGCTCCGGCGGCGTGAGCTCAGCGCCGAGGAACTGGTGCGCGCCCACCTCGACCGCATCGACCGGCACAACCCGGACGTCAACGCGATCGTCACGCTCGTGCCGGAGCGGGCGCTGGCCGACGCGAAGGCCGCCGACGACCGCCTCGCCTCGGGTGAGGAGCCGGGCCCGCTGCACGGGCTTCCCGTCGCGCACAAGGACCTGCACCTGACGAAGGGCATCCGCACCACGTTCGGCTCGCCCTCGCTGGCGGACTTCGTGCCCGACGAGGACGACCTCGTGGTCGAGCGGCTGCGGGCCGCCGGCGCCATCACGATCGGCAAGACGAACACCCCGGAGTTCGGCGCGGGGTCGCACACCTTCAACCCGGTCTTCGGCGCCACGCGCAATCCCTACGACCTCACGCGCAGCGCCGGCGGCAGCAGCGGTGGGGCCGCAGCCGCGCTCGCCGCGGGCTTCCAGCCCATCGCCGACGGCAGCGACATGGGCGGCTCGCTGCGCAACCCGGCCTCCTTCTGCAACGTCGTCGGCCTCCGGCCCTCGCCGGGAAGGGTGCCCGGCTACCCGGCCGCGCTGGGCTTCGCGCGCCTCGGTGTGCAGGGGCCGATGGCGCGCACGGTGGCCGACACGGCGTTGACCCTGTCGGTGCTGGCCGGGCCGGACGACCGCAGCCCCATCGCGCTGACCGACCCCGGTGAGACGTTCCGGCGGCCGCTGGAACGGGACCTGACCGGGCTGCGCGTGGCGTGGTCGCCGGACCTCGGCGGCGCGGTGCCGGTGGAGCCCGGCGTGCTGGAGGTGCTGACGCCGGGGGTGAAGCTGTTCGAGCGGCTCGGCTGCCACGTGGCTGAGGACTGCCCCGACTTCGCCGGCGCCGACGAGGTGTTCCGGACGTTGCGGGCCTGGCAGTTCGAGCAGGCCTACGGCAGGCTCGTGGAGCGTGAGCCCGAGCTCGTGAAGCCCTCGCTGCGACGCAACGTGGAGCAGGGCAGGGCGCTGACCGGACCCGACCTCGGCCGGGCGGAGGCGTTGCGCACCCGGCTGTACCACCGGGTGCGCGAGTTCTTCACCCGCTACGACGTGCTCCTGCTGCCCGTGTGCCAGGTGCTGCCCTTCGACGCCGGGCAGGAGTACCCCGCGTCGGTCGACGGCATCCCGCAGGACGATTACCTCGGCTGGATGCGGTCGTGCTACTTCGTGTCCACAGTGGGCAATCCGGCGCTGTCCGTGCCCGGCGGGTTCACCGACGACGGGCTGCCCGTCGGGTTGCAGATCGTCGGCCCGCCGAGGGCGGACTTCTTCGTGCTGCAGGTGGGGTACGCGTTCGAGCAGCTCACCGGGTACGGCGGGCGCGCTCCCGCACTCAGCTGACCGGGTCCCGGTCGGCGACGTGCACGGCCCGCCCGTCCTGGTAGACGGCCAGGACGCGCTTTCCGAGGTCGTGCACGTCGAGCGGGTCCCCGTCGACGACGACGAGGTCGGCCCGCTTACCGGGGGTGAGGGAGCCCAGCGTGGCGTCGAGCCCCATCAGCTCGGCGGCCGACAGGGTCGCCGCGTGCAGCGCGTCGGCCGGGGTGAGGCCGTGCTCGACGAGCAGTTCCAGTTCGAGGAGGTTCTCGCCGTGCGGGTAGAGGGGAGCGTCGGTGCCCATCGCGATCCGCACCCCGGCCTCGACGGCGCGCCGGACGCTGTTGTCGCTCGGCGCCTGGATCTTCTCGACGATGTGCTCGGGGTAGGGGACACCGGCCTCGATCGCCTGCCGCAGGCCGACTCCCGCGCTGAGCGTCGGAACGAGCCATGTGCCGCGGTCGGCCATCATCGCGAGCGTCTCGTCGTCGAGGAAGTGGCCGTGCTCGATCGAGCGGACCCCGTTGCGCACGGCGGCCTTCGCGCCCTCGCCGTGCGCGTGCGCCATGACGTGCAGCCCGGCCGCCCCGGCCTCGGTCACCATCATGCTGATCTCGTCGTCGCGGAAGTGCGGGATCCGCGGCCCCGCTCCGCTCGACACGACCCCGCCGCTCGTGGCGACCTTGATGACGTCCGCGCCCGCGCGCACGAGTTCCCTGATCTTGCGACGGATCTCCTCCGGCCCGTCCACGATCACGGGCGGACGGCCCGGGTGCGGCGGGAGCAGGTCCAGCACACAGGTCGACGGCCACCACGGATCGCCGTGCCCGCCGGTCTGGCTCAGCATGTTGAGCGAGAGCTGCATCCGGGGCCCGGGAATCAGGCCGCGTTCCCGCGCGACCCGCATGCCGAGGTCGGCGCCCGCGGCGTCGCGGACGGTGGTGACGCCCGCGGCCAGTGTCTTCGCCATGTTCAGGGCGCCCTCGTAGAACTGGAGCGAGAACGGCTGCTGCGCGCTCTCGACGATGTCCGAACCGGTCATCGTCAGGTGCACGTGGCAGTCGATCAGTCCGGGCAGGACACCACGGCCGGCGCAGTCCACCTCCTCGTCGCCGTCGAGGCCGGTGCCCACGTCTACGATCCAGCCGTTCTCCACCGCCACGTCGGCGGGAGCGGCGGTCCGGGACACCGCGTCGAACAGGGTGCCGCCGCGGAAGACGGTGCGCTTCATCGCTGAACTCCACTCACGGTCTCGGCGCCGGGTTCACCGCTCGGCGCCTTCCGTTCGGTCTGCCTGCGGATCAGGGGAGTGACGGCGAGCAGCAGCAGCGCGATCACGACCGCGCCGGCGCCGAGCAGGCCGAAGTAGGCCGCCGCCGAACCGGCGTCGTAGAACTTGACGAGCTGGGCGCCGATGCCCTGGCCCGCGGCGTTCGAGGACAGCCACAGGCCCATCGTCTGCGTGGCGAACGCGGCGGGCGCGAGCCGCGCCGTCGCGGAGAGCCCGATCGGCGAAAGGCACATCTCGCCGATCGTCACCACCGCGAGGCTGGCGACCAGCCAGAGCGGGTTGGTCTGCCCGCCACCCAGCGCGGGCAGCACGAGCAGCAGGTACGACAGGCCCGCGATGGCGAGGCCCACGGCGAACTTGTGGGCCGGCGACGGTGGCCGCGTGGACCGGTCGAGCCGCAGCCACAGCACCGCGAACAACGGCGTCAGGACGATCAGCACCAGCGAGCCGACCGACTGGAACCATGACGCCGGGATGGTGAACCCGAGCGCACCCAGGTCGGTGCTCTCGTCGGCGTATTGAGCGATCACCGTCGCGCCCTGCTCCTGGATGCACCAGAAGGCGACCGCGGCGACGAACATCGGGATGTAGCCGCGCACCCTCGCGCGTTCGACGGCGGTGGTCCGCCCGCTGCGCAGCATGACCGTGAAGTACGCGGCCGGAACGGCGATCGCGACCACGCTGATGAGGTTCACGACCCCGCCCGCGTCGAGCGTTCCCGTCGCCACGGTCCCGACGATGATCGCGACGAGCGCCGCGATGCCCGCGAGCACGCCGGCCAGCCGCCCACGCGGAACCTCCCGCAGCCGCAACGGGTTCTTCGGGCGGTCGCTGAGCGGGCTGAGGTGCCGCTGCGTGCGGACGTACACGATCAGGCCGACCGCCATGCCGACCGCCGCGATCCCGAATCCGAGGTGGTAGTCGTACGTCTGGCCGACCGTGCCGACCACCAGCGGAGCGGCCACGGCGCCCACGCTGATGCCCATGTAGTAGATGCTGAAACCGGAGTCGCGCCTCGGGTCGTCCCGGGCGTAGAGGTCACCGACGGATGAGGAGATCGTCGGCTTCAGCAGTCCGGTGCCGCTGGCGATGAAGATCATCGACGCGAACAGCGCACCAGCGCCGGCCGGGATCGCCAGGCAGATGTGCCCGCACATGATCAGGACGCCGCCGAGCAGGGTCGCGCGCCGGTCGCCGAGCAGCCGGTCGCTGATCCAGCCGCCGAGGATCGCAGCCAGGTAGGTCGCGGAGCCGTAGACCGCGATGAGGGACCGGGCGTCGGCGGAGTCGATCCCGAGCCCGCCGTCCAGCATCCGGTCGGTCATGTAGTACAGCAGCAGCGCCCGCATGCCGTAGTAGGAGAACCGCTCCCACGCCTCGGCGAAGAACAACCCCACCAGGCCGCGGGGCTGGCCGAAGAACGCGCGATCCGTATCCGTACTGCCCATCCCACCGCACCCTTCGGCCAGACCCGTGATTGGCAGCAGACGATACATCTGCCCTATCGGCTGATCAATAGACGATTCGGCGGCGATCGATGGACTCGGTCGCTGTTACGGTCTTCGGTACCTGAGTGTGCGTGCTATTCGGCGATCGAACCGGGATGCGTTAGGTTGGCTCGCGTGCGAGCGAACCTGGACGAGATCGACGAGCAGCTCGTGCGCGCGCTGCACCGGGACGGCAGGGCATCCTACGAGACGCTGGCGCGGCTGGTCGGCCTCGCCAGGTCGACCACGAAGGCGCGCGTGCAGCGGCTGCTCGGGGAGGGCGGGATCCGGCTGGTCGGCGCCATCCATCCCGCCGTGTTCGGGCTCAACCAGCTCGGCCACGTGATCGTCGAGACGCACGGGCCGGCGGCGCCCGTCGCCGAGCAGATCGCCGAGCTCGACGAGATCTCCTTCGTCACCACCACCGCGGGCCGGTTCGCGGTCACCGCCGAGCTGCGCACCGAGGACATGGAGGCGTTCGCGCGCGGCCTCGCGCGGGTCCAGGCCGTCCCCGCCGTGCGCGCCGTGCAGGCGATCACGTACCTGCGGATCTGGAAGGACCCGTACTTCCCGCCGGGGCCGCTGGAGAGCCCCGGTCCGCTGAGCGAGATCGAGCTCGACGCCTCCGACCACGCGCTGCTCGCCCACCTGCGGGTCGACGGGCGCGCGTCCTTCGCGGAGCTCGCGAGCGTCAGCGGACTCTCGCCGGGAGCCACCCGGGCGAGGGTGCTGCGCCTGCTGGAGTCCGGTGTGGTGCACGTCGGCGCGCTGGTCCGGCTCAACCCGCTCAGCCGGACCTACACCGTGGGGTTCGCGCTCAACGTGGTCGGCGAGACCGAGCCGGTCGCCAGGGAGGTCGCCGCGCTCGACGAGGTGGACTGCTTCGCGACCGGTGTCGGCTGGTGCAACGGGATCGGCACCATCCGGGCGGGTTCACTCGACGAGGTGCTGGCGACGCTGGAACGCCTGCGCGCACTGCCCGGCGTCCGGACCGTCGAGTCGTGGGCGCATCTGCGCGCGATCAAGGAGGAGAGCGACCGGGCGCTGCCGCTCGCGGCTGCTCCCGCGTCCGTCCACAGTTGACTCCACGAGGTTCAGCGCAGTCCGTCGAGTACCGCTTTCGCGACGGGGCTGGGGTGTGGCGTGTCGAGATCCAGCAGGCCGGTCGGCGTCAGTGGTGGCTGCGCCATGAACCGCGGCCGTGTGCCCCGGTGGGGCTGGGCCGCGTGCACCAGGAACGGGTGGCACACATAGACGTCGCCCAGCTCGCCGGTCGCGAGCGTGACCGGGCGGTGCGCCGACGCCTCGACCGCGTCGACGCACAGGGACATCCACTCGCGGCCCTCGTCGCCCGCCTTCGCCAGCAGCGGTGGGACGTCGAGGTGGGAGCCCGCCCGGATCCGGGTCGGCGCGTCGTCGGGACCGATGTCGGAGAACAGGAACAGCAGCAGCAGTGCGCGGTTGCGGGAACGCAGGTTCAGCCGCGGTTCGCCCTGTGTCCCGGCGTAACTCGCCTCCACGTGCCAGCCGTCGTCGCCGGGCTCGGCTTCGCTGGGGAAGCGCACCGGAAACGTGCCGAGCCCACCGAGCGGCACCCAGCGGTCCTCGCCGACGAGGGCGTCGAACGTCTCGTGCAGCACGGGGGTGGTGGCCGCCTCGCGGAAGGGTGGGGTCGAGAACCCGCCGAGCCGGACGACCGGTTCGCGCCACGTCGCCGGGTCGCCGGGGGAGCAGCCCGTGGCCTGCCACAACTCATCGACGCACCGCTTCCCGACGTCGCGGGGGAACGCCCCCGGCAGCTTGACGAAGCCCTCGGTCACGAACCGGTCGATCTGCTCAGCACTCAGGCCCACGCGGTCATCCTGGTGTGCGGCACCCGGCGGGAGCCACCGGTTTTCACCGTGGCGATGCCGTGTGGACGGTCCCTGTAACGACACGTAGTGCCATTACTGAGGGTGTCCGCCCGAGGGCCGCAGTGACGCGCTGATCTGCTGGACGACCTCCGCCAGTGACGCGGAGCTGCGCAGCACCGCCACCACGGTCTCGTCGTCGCCGGTCTCGCGCCGGGGCTGCTCCGTGGAGAAGGCGTCGACCACCAGCTGGAAAGCCTTGCGCGCCATGGCATGCGCGTCCTCGGTGCCGCCGCTGCGCAACCACCGGCGCAGCACGTGGTTGTGCGCGGCGGCGACGGCCGCGGCGGCCACGGACGCCCGGAGATCCGCGAGTGGTTGCCCGTCGGTCTCGAACCGCGCGCGCAGGTACCGCGCGAGCACGCGCTGGTAGCGGTCGACGCTGGCGACCTCCCTGTCCCGCAAGGGGGCCACGGTGTGGGTCAGCGTGTAGCGCTTGACCGAGACGTCGGGGTCGGACAGGTACGAGTCGAGCACGAGGGTGACGCCCGCGCAGGCCACCTCGATGGGGTTCTGCCGGTCGTCGGCCTCGGCGAAGAGGCGCTCGATGTCGCGCAGAACCTCGTCGTGGCTGGGAAAGATGGCGTCTTCCTTGGAGCGGAAGTACCGGAAGAAGGTCCGCCGTCCCACGCCGGCGGCCGCCGCGATGTCGTCCACGGTCGTTTGTTCGTACCCGCTCTCGAGGAACAGGTCGATCGCCGCCACGGTGAGCGTGCGCCGCAGGAGCCTGCGACCCTCCGTGGTCCGGCCGACCCGGCGGCGGCCCGTCTGCTGAGGTTCCACCGACACGCGCCGAACTTACCAGGACCCATTGCTAATGGCACGGAGTGCCGTTAGCATCGACACATACCCGAGGTGCCGTGGAGACGAGGAGCGCCATGGAGCTGCAGCGAGACCTGGTAACGAGGCCGGCGTTTCCGGACTACCGTGGCGTGTTCGGCTGGCCCGTGCGGTGGGAGGCGACCGGCCCGCATCTGGTGATCGGGTCGGGAATCGGCGCCGTGGCCATGCCGAAGGCGCAGTCGGAGGCCGTGCTGGCCGGGCTCGCCAGGCAGGACTGCCTCGGTCCCGTGCTGGCGATACCCACCAAGCGCGAGATGATGAGCGTCCTGCTGGTGGAGGCCGAGCTGCCCGCCTGGGGTGACGCGCCGCCGCCCGAACAGGTCAGGGTGCTGCCCGCGGGCACCACGGTGCCGCTGCCCGACTGGCGCAGGCCCGAGATCCACGCCAGGTGGATCGTCGAGCCCGACGCCCATCGCCGCTGGTTGCCGAGCCTCGGCGCCGTGCTGGCCACCATCCGCTCGTCGACGCCCGGCGCGCTGTTCCGGACGCTGGTGCCCGGCGGCGCCCGCTGAGACCTCGGGGCGCCTACGTGGGCACGTCGGCGTTGTCCTGGTGGTCCGAGGCGGCCCGCAGCTCGGCGCCCCTGGTCTCCTTGACGGCGGAGACCGCGGCGAACGAGACCACGCACAGCACCATGATGTAGACGCCCACCGAGCCCGACCAGCCGGTCCGCTGCATGAGCAGCTCGGCGATCATCGGGGCGAAGGCGCCGCCGAGGATGGTGCCCAGCGCGTAGCCGATGGAGACGCCGGAGTACCGGACGGCCGCGGGGAACATCTCCGCGTACATCGCCGACATCGGCCCGTAGGACAGGCCGAGCCCGATGGTCAGCACGAAGATCGCGGCGCCGAAGAGCCAGATGTTGCGCGTGTCGATCAGCAGGAACAGCGGGATCATCCACACGAACACCAGTCCGTAGCCGAGCTGGAACGTGCGCACCCGGCCGAGCCGGTCGGAGAGCGCGCCGCCGTACACGGTCGCCGAGAGCCAGCCCAGCGAGCCGATGACGATCGCGAGGAGCACCGACGACCTCGGCAGCTCGAGAGTCGCGACGCCGTAGTTGAGGAAGTAGGCGATCACGAGGTACCCGGCGGCGTTGTTCGCGACGAAGATCAGCGCGCTGAGGACGATCTGCCTGGTGTTGCCGCGGAAGACGTCGCGCAGCGGCGCGGCGGACTGCTTCTTCTTCGCCAGCATCTCCCGGAAGACCGGGCTTTCCTCGACGGCCCTCCGGATGACGTAGCCGATGCCGATCAGCACCACGGAGAAGAGGAACGGGACGCGCCAGCCCCAGCTCTCGAACTGCTCCGGCGTGGTGACGGTGGTGGTGACCCACAGGACGCCGGTGGCGAGGATGAGCCCCAGCGGCACGCCGGCCTGCGGGTAGGAGCCGAACAGCCCGCGCCGGTGGAGGGGCGCGTGCTCGACCGACATCAGTGCCGCGCCGCCCCATTCGCCGCCTGCCGAGAACCCTGCAGGATGCGCAGCAGCATCAGCACGATCGGAGCGGCCAGCCCGATGTCGGCATACGTGGGCAGCGCACCGATCAACGCGGTCGCGGCGCCCATGAGCACGAGCGTGAGCACGAGCATCTTCTTGCGGCCGAGGCGGTCGCCGTAGCGGCCGGCCACGACGGCTCCGAGTGGACGGAAGAGGAAGCTGATGCCGATCGTCGCCAGCGAGATGACCGTGGCCAGTCCTGGTGCGTGCTCGCCGACGGGAGCGAAGAAGAGCGGCGCCAGTACGAGGCTCGCGGCCTGCGCGTAGATGAAGAAGTCGTACCACTCGATGGTGGTCCCGGCGAGGGTGCTCACGAGCACCCTGCGCTCCTCGGTCGATCTGCGGTGCCGGCGCGCGGCCGCGGCTTTCTCGGTGGGCATTGGAACTCCGTTGTTCGAGCGGGGATCGGGGAGGTCGCCCTAAACGACCGAATGGACGGTAATTAATACGCTCCCCGAAGGCAAGGCCGAGATAGGGTCGCCGGGTGCCCGACCCGATCTTCGCCCACCGCCGCCTCGCGCCCGTCTACGACGCTTTCGAGGGGGACCGCGACGACCTTTCGGCCTACCTCGCCGTCGCCGACGAGCTGGGCGCGCGCCGGGTCGTCGACGTGGGCTGCGGGACGGGCTCCCTGGCGATGCTGCTCGCCGACAGCGGCCGCACCGTGGTCGGGGCCGACCCGGCCGGCGCGTCGCTCGAGATCGCGAGGGAGAAGGACCCCGCCGGGAAGATCACCTGGATCCACGGCGACGCGACCACGCTGCCCGCACTCGGCGCCGACCTCGCCGTGCTGACCGGCAACGTGGCGCAGGTGTTCCTCACCGACGAGGCCTGGTCGAAGACCCTGCGGGGCGTCCACGCCGCCCTGCGTCCGCGCGGCCACCTCGTGTTCGAGACCAGGCGTCCCGAACGGCGGGCGTGGGAGGACTGGGCCGCCGACACCAGGGTGGTCACCGTGGACGTCCCCGGGATCGGCCGGGTGCGGCGGTGGCTGGAGGTCACCGACGTGAGCCCGCCGCTCGTCTCCTTCCGCCACGTCTACCGGTTCCTCTCCGACGGCGCCGTGCTCACCTCCGACTCCACCATCCGGTTCCGCGACCGGGCCGAGGTCGAGGCGAGCCTGGCCGCCGAGGGATTCCGGGTGCTCGACGTGCGCGGGGCGCCGGACCGTCCCGGTCGCGAGTTCGTCTTCCTCGCGCAGCGCACGGGCTGAGACCGCCAGGGCGACGGGGACGCCGGGCGGGCATACTGCCTCCCATGGAGCGGAGGAAGCGGCGTGGCTGGAGGGAACTCTCCCCTGGGGAGCGGATGGTGATCGGCTCCGGCGCGGTGGTCCAGTTCGCGCTCGCGGGCTACGCGTGGGCCGATCTCGCCAGGAGGCCGGAGGCCTCGGTGCGGGGTCCGAAACGGGTCTGGGGCCTCGTCATCGGGATCAACTTCATCGGCCCCGCCGCCTACCTGTGTTTCGGCAGGCGCTGAACGCGGTCAGCGCGCGATGGGGGACCGCCACCTCGATCCGGTACGTGGCCGCGGCGCGCTCGCCGAGGTAGAACTCGATCGGCGGCCCGCCGCGGCGGTAGCCGTGCCCGGTCATCCAGTGTTCGAGCGCCGGTACGCCTCGCCGAGGTAGCACACCTCGGGTGGCTCGGCCGTACCCAGGCCGTGCCGTCCGGTTTCGGCGTACAAACAAGACAGTGCCGTGCCGATGACCTCGCCCAGCCGCCCGGGCGCGGCCTTCTGCCGCAGCGCGAGCACCGTCCGGTTCGGGGTCTCGCGCACGCGCACGGGACGTTCCATGCACGCCAGTCTTGGGGCGGCGACCCGCTGCCGGTCCGGGCTAAGGTCAGCGACAATAGGGACCAAGGGCCCTGTGCCGGACGCCCGTCGGCGGGGATCGTCGCGTTTGTGACGACATCTCTGCCGGGGCGGCCCGCGCCGACGGTTCACGTCGAGGCCGCCTCGGGCGTCGACCCGGCGTTCCTGGACTACGCGCTCGAGCGGACCCGCGCGCTCTGCGCCCGCTATCCGATCGACTCGCTGAACGTGCGGATGTCCCGCACCCGGCATCCGGCCATGCCCGCGGCGGTCCGCACCGACGCGACGGCCGTCTGGCACGGCCGCACGGTGCGGACCCGCGCGGTCGGCAGGTGCGCGCGCAGCGCCGTGGAGGCCGCGGTCGAGGGACTCGACAACGGCTTGCGCACGGCCCAGCGCTGACGCCGGGACCCGTCAGTCACCTCCGGAGGGGCGGCCGGACGAGTCCACCGGCCCGAGCCCGCCTCGCCGAGGCAGCCGGGAGCAGGGTGGTCGTGGTCGGCGAACCACGCGAGGCAGCGCCGACCTGCCCGGCCGCCCGTCGCCTGGTGGGCGACCGGTCGGCGACGTGATGACCGTGCCCGCCGTGGCGGCTGGCGCGCGCGAAAACGTCGGGGAAGTCGTGGACGTGGTGAGCGACATGCTCGACAGGGGGCCGCGCAGCCTGCCGGTCGTGGTGGGAACAAGGTGGTCGGCATCGAGAGCCGTCGCGACCTCGCCGGATGCTCGCGCGCAGCGACGAGGCGCTCGCGCGCGACGTCCAGCACCGGCTCGCGACCTTCGGCGGCCCCGGCAGGTGGACCGTCGCGGTGCACGCGGGCGAGGTGACGATCACCGACCGGTTCGACAGCGAGACCGACCGCCAAGCCGAAGTGCTGGCGGTGGGCGTTCCCGGAGTGCTCAGGGTCTCCTGCGTCGGCGCGTCGGCCTGAGCGCGCGTTCGCCACGGCGTCGCCCCGCCCTGCCGGGCTCGCGTGGGGTCCGGCAGGGCCGGAAGCCACCCACCCCAGGGGACCTTCGCTCCTGTCCGGCGGCGGGGTCCGTGGCGCACCGTCAGGGCAGAAGCGCGAGCAAGGTGAGGAGGTGCTTCGGCATGACGAACGCGAATCCCTATCCCGTCCGGGTCGAAGCGGAGCTGGACCCCGGTCTGTCCCGCTGGTTGTGGCTGGTGAAGTGGCTGCTGGCGATCCCGCACTACCTGGTGCTTTCGGTGCTGTGGCTCGCGTTCGGCGTGCTGACGGTGGTGGCGTTCTTCGCGATCCTCGTCACCGGCCGCTATCCGCGCGGCATCTTCGACTTCAACGTCGGCGTCCTGCGGTGGACGTGGCGCGTGCACTACTACGCCTACGCCGGACTGGGCACCGACCGGTACCCGCCCTTCACCCTGGCCGAGGTGCCGGACTACCCGGCGCACCTGGACGTCGACTATCCCGTGCGGCTGTCCCGCGGCCTGGTGCTGGTGAAGTGGTGGCTGCTGGCCATACCGCACTACATCGTCGTGGGGCTGTTCGCGGGCGGCGGGTTGTGGTTCCTGTGGTGGCCGGGCGACAGCGACGACACCACCTGGGCAGGCGGCGGCCTGATCGGGATCCTGGTGCTGGTGGCCGGGTTTGTGCTGCTGTTCACCGGCTCCTACCCGCGACCGGTGTACGACTTCGTGCTTGGCATGGACCGGTGGGTGGTGCGGGTCGCGGCCTACGCCGGGCTCATGACCGACGAGTACCCGCCCTTCCGGCTCGACCTCGGTGGCGGCGAGCCGTCGAGGCAGCCCGAGGGTCCGCTTCCGGCGCCGCGCTCCGGCGCCACGTCGGCCCGGCCGGGCGGCTGGACGCCGGGCCGGATCACGGCCGTGGTGGTCGGAGCCGTGCTCGCTCTCGTGGCGATGGGACCGATCACCGGGGGCGTCGCCATGCTGTGGGCCGACCGGAGCCAGCGCGACGCGGATGGCTTCCTCACGGCGTCGGGCACGTTCGACACCGGCACCTACGCACTCGCGACCGAGGCGGCCCGGTTCGCCGGCGCGCCCGAGTGGGTCGGGGCCGCCCTCGGCGATGTGCGAGTCCGGGCGGCCTCGACCGATCCGAGTGAGGCCCTTTTCGTCGGCATCGCGCCGTCGGACGAGGCGGCCAGGTACCTCGCGGGCACCGAGTACGCGACGGTGCGGGACGTCGACGACGACGGCTCCGCGGCGATGACCGTCCACAGTGGAGGCGCGCCGGCCACGCCGCCCGCCACGGCCGGGATCTGGACGGCGCAGTCGAGCGGCACCGGAACCCGGACCGTGCGCACCCCTGTGGACGTGGGCGACTGGACGGTCGTCGTGCTCAACGCCGATCGCGGCCGCGGCGTGAGCGTGCGCGCGGAGGCCGGGGCGACCGTGCCCGCGCTGCCGTGGGTCGGCGGTGGGGCCCTCGTGCTCGGCGTGCTCCTCCTGGGCGCAGGCGGCCTCCTGATCGGCAGGGCCGCGCATCTTGCGGCCGAGCACCCGCGAGGCAGCAAACCACCCACCGGCGAGCCTGCGCGCGCCCCGCACGGATAACCCGACCGCGGTGAAGGCCACCATCACTGCGCCCACCCGTCTCCCTGCCACCCGAACGGAGACGCTGTGCGCCACTGAGTTCGCCTCCACGCAGGCATGGTCGCCTTCGCCGGGCGGTGGAGCGCTCAGTGGGCTTTGGCCGCGCGCCAGTAGCCGCAGAACATGATGTCCTCCTTGGGCACGCCGGCGCGGATCCAGTGGCGGCGCAGGGTGCTGGGCAGCGTCTGCTCCCCGACCACCCAGCCGTAGAAGCGCTCACCCGGCAGCTCCATCGCGGTGGCGGCCTCGATCGCGGCCTGGCCGGGCCTCGCGGCGTGGCCGGTGCGCACGACCCAGTGGAGCTCGACGCCCTGCGGCGCCTCGAGTTTCTGGCGGTCGTCCTCGCCGGGCACCTCGATGACCGCCTCGCCTGCCAGGTCGGTGGGCAGCGCGGCGAGGATGCCGGCGACGGCGGGCAGGCCGGTCTCGTCGGCGACCAGCCGGACCCGGCGCAGCGCCGGGTCCGGGTTGAACCCGATGCCCTCGTCGAGAATGGCCACCGGGTCGCCGGGCCGGCAGGTCTGTGCCCAGGTGGCGGCGGGGCCCGCGGTCCCGTCGCCCGGCGTGCCGTGCAGCACGAAGTCGACGTCCAGCTCTGGTCCGGCGGGGCCGTCGGGCCGGTACGCGCGCACGGTGTAGTTGCGCAGCACCGGGCGCTCGGTCCTGGAGATGGTGAGGTACCTCGCGTACGCGAGCGTGTTGAGCTTGTTGGGCAGGCGCGCCAGCGAGTTCTCGGCGACCGGAAGGAAGAGCCGGAACCACTGGTCGAAGCCCATCGGCGTGAACCGCTCGATGTCGCGCCCTCCCAGGGTGACCCTGGCGAAGTGCTCGGAGATCCGTTCGCGCCGCAGCACCTCGAGGGTGAGCAGTCCCGTGGTCGCCGGCTTGACCCTGGTGGACGACAGGTTCGTACGCGCCATCACGCCTCCTGCTTAGGTTAGGCTCAACTTACCCCATTGCGTGTCTGTGGCACAGTAGCCTGTGTCGCGGCCGGAGGGAGTGTGGTGACGCGAACGAGACCCGCCGGGCAGCGGCGCGCAGCGCTGCTCGACGCGGCGGACACACTGGTGCGGCGCGACGGTGCCGGGACGCCGCACGCGTTGCGCGAGCGGTTCGTGCCGCGGCGGGGCCTGGAACGCGACGCGCCCGACGCCGCGTCGGCGCGCTGGCGGACCCGGTCGCCGAGCTGGACCCGCCCGCCCGTGACTGGGGTCAACCGGTGCTCGGCCGGCAGGCACGGTGTCACCGAACAGCTCGTGCACCGGCAGGACGGCGAGCGGCGTGTACTCGGCGGGCTCGCCCGCCGGTGCCGTGCGCCGGGTCCCGCCTCGTGACCCCGGAGCGCCTGCGCGCGCGGCTCGCCGAGCTGTACGGTCTGCGCGTCGCCGAGGTGGAACCGGTGGACCGGGGAGCGGACAACACCGCCCGGCTGTACCGGGTCACCGATGCCGACGGTCGCGCGTTCGCCGTGAAGTCGACCGCGGGCGGTTCCCCGGCCGGACTGGTCGTCCCCGCCGCGCTCGGCGCACGGTACGCACCACAGCCACGGCGCACCCGCGGGGGTGAGCTGTGGGCCGACGCCGACGGCCTGCGACTGTCGGTTGTGGACTGGGTCGACGGTGCCACCGCGCTGGAGTCCGGAATGGACCGTGCGCGGTGGAACGCCTACGGGAGGCTGATCGCGGCACTGCACGCCGTGCCGGTGGACGGTGCCCTGCGCCGCTGGGTGCCGGAAGAGACCTTCGACCCGCGGCGGTGGGCCGCCCTCTTCGACCGCGTCGACGCCGAGCTCGAAGGGCGCCCTCGGGACGCGCACGGGGAACGCCTCGCGCAGCTGTGGCTGGCTCACCGGGACGCGCTGCGCGCGGTGCGCGAGCGGACGGTCCGCCTCGGCGCGGAGCTGCGGAAGCGCACCGGGCTGCCCTCGGCGGTGCCGTGCCACGCCGATCCGCACCTGGGAAACCTCATCGTCACCAGCGCGGGCGACGTCGTGTTGATCGACTTCGACGACGCCATCCTCGCCCCACCCGAGCGTGACCTCATGTTCGTGCTCGGGGGAGGCGTGATCGCGGCGGCGTCGGTCACCGCCGAGCAGCAGGGCTGGTTCGCCGAGGGCTACGGGTACCACGAGCCGGACCCGGGGCTGCTGGCCTACTACCGCGGCGTGCGCGTGCTGGAGGACGTCGCCGAGCCTGCGCGGCTCGTGCTCGACCCGCGCAGCACACCGGGCGAGCGGGAGACCGGCCTCGGCTACGTCGCCGACGTGCTCTCCCCGCTCGGCCTGCTCGGACAGGCGCGGTAGCGCACCTCACACCTATGCTGGCGCCGGTGTGCGTGACGTCTCGCCCGGGACGGTGTCTGAACCTGCGACGGCGGGTGCGGCACGAGGGAGGCACGATGAGGTCGGGACGGGGACCGGCCGGCCGATGAGGGCCGGGACCGGGGTGCCGGGCGCCGTGGCGGCGCTCGACGACGAGGCGCTGGTGGCGCGCGCCCGCGGCGGTGACATGCGCGCCTACGAGCAGCTCGTGCGCCGGTACCAGGGGCCGATGTACCGGCTCGCGCTGCGGATGCTGGCCGGTTCGGGCGAGGCCGAGGACGTGGTGCAGGAGGTGTTCCTGACGGCGTGGCGGCGGCTCGGCCAGTTGCACGAGGACACCGCCTTCGTCGGGTGGTTGTACCGTTCCACCACGAACCGTTGCCTCAACGTGCTGCGGTCGCGCCGTCCGGTGGCCGACGTGGACCCGGACACCACGGCGACACGGCGGGTGGAGGCCCAGCCGGAGCCGGCGGCCGAGCTCAACGACCAGGTGGCGGCTTTGCTGGAGGCGTTGGAGCGGTTGACTCCCGAGCAGCGGGCCTGCTGGCTACTGCGGGAGGTCCACGGGCGGTCCTACGAGGAGATCGCCCAGATCGTGCGTGGTACGACGGCCGCGGTGCGGGGCCGGATCGCCCGCGCCCGGGCCCAGCTCGCGGAGGTGATGCGGCCATGGCGCTGAACCAGCCAGAGGCGGACTACGACCTGCCGTGTGGCCGGTCGCTCGCCGGGCTGTGGGACAGGCTGGACGCCGTCGAGCGGGGCCGGGCCGATGAGCACGAGCTGACCTGCCCGCACTGCTCGACGGCGCTACGGGGACTCGGTGACCTGCGTGCCGCCACCGGCGAGCTGAGGGCCGAACGGCCGCGGCCCTCGCGCGACCTGACCGAGCGGATCATGGCCGCGGTGCGGGCTGAACCGAGGACGCCCCCCGCGATGCTGCCGCTGGACGCCGGGCGGCCTGGCCGCACCGAGGTGAGCGATCGGGCCGTCGCCGCCGTCGTGCGCTTCGCCGTCGACGCGATCGACGGGGTGCGCGCGCGCCGGTGTCTCCTGCGCGCCATCGGCGTGGACGAGGATGGCACGACCGTCGTGGAAGGACGGTTGACGGTGACCGTGACGTACGGGGCCGACCTTTCGGAGCTGCTGGCCGTGGTGCGGCACCGGGCGGCGGCCGCGTGCACGGCCAGCGTCGGGGTGCGGCTTTCCGTGCTGGACATCGATGTGGCCGATGTCGACGACAGATGACACCTGATCGGGTGATCGTCGCGACATCGCCGCGATCAGCCGTGACGTTTCGGTGCCGCCCGTGTCGTGATGGGTGACGGGGTGCCAGACCCCGGTTCGTCCCAGGCACGAGGAGTCAGCACGATGACGAGCACCGCACCGGCGGCCACTGTGGACAGACGGGCCGCGTGGCCTGGCACGGGCCTGCTCGTGACCGGCCAGGGCGCCACGACCATCGCCACCACCGTGGTCCGCCGGACAGCCGGAACGGCCGCGCGCGAGGTGTCCGGTGTCCATGGCCTCGGCAGTGGTGCGACCAGGGCGCTCGCAGCGCTGCGGGACCGCGTTCCCGGCGCGAGCGCGAGCGCGGGACAGGGCGTGTCGGTGGGGGTCGGCGAGAAGCGGGCGGCGATCGACACGCGCGTCGTGCTCGACCACGGCGTGCCGATTCCCGCGGTGGCGCGGGCCGGCCGCGCGAACCCCATCGCCGCCGTCGAGGACCTGACCGGACTCGAGGCGGTCGAGGCCGGCATCGCTGTCGAGCACGTCCACATGCCGGGTGACAACGGAGAGCGCGCGGCCTTGAGCCGTGTGCGGTGACCAGAGCGATCGAGGAGAGTAGTTCCATGGCACAGAACAACAGCAGCGGTGACACGGGCACCTCGCCCGCCACGCGGGCCGGTTCCACGACCACGCTGAACGAGGACGGCACGGCCGGCAAGACCACCATCGCGTCCTCGGTGGTGCAGAAGGTCGCCGGTATCGCGGCCCGCGACGTGTCCGGTGTGTACGCGCTGGGCGGCGGCGTGTCCCGCGCTTTCGGAGCGATCCGCGAGCGCATTCCCGGCTCGGGCACCGCGACCACGTCGGGTGTTTCGGTGGAGGTGGGGGAGAAACAGGCCGCGGTCGACCTCGACGTGGTCGTGGAGTACGGCGCGCGGATCGTCGACGTCGCGAGGGCCGTCCGCCGCAACGTGATCACCACCGTCGAGGAGATCACCGGCCTCGAGGTCATCGAGGTCAACATCGCGGTCAACGACATCCACGTGCCCGAGGACGACGAGGTCGAGGAGACCAGCACCCGGGTGGAGTGAACCATGAGCGCAACCGAACGACTCGCGGACGCGATCGCCAGGGACCTCAGCGCCCATCCTTCGGTGGTGAGGCTCGACGGCGGCGTGCGCGGCACGCTCGCCACCCATCTGCCCGGTCGCAAGGTCGTGGGCGTTCGCGTGACCGGGGAGGGGGAGCCGGTGGACCTCGGCGTGGTGCTGCGCCTCGACGACAGCCTGCCCGGTGTGCTCGACGACCTGCGCGCGCGGGTGCGGGCGATCGCGGGGACCGTGCCGGTGAACGTGGAGGTCGCCGACATCGTCCACGTCCGCGAGGACACGCCGGAGCAGAGGCGGGCCAGGTGACCGCGGAACCGGGCTGCCGGGAGGTGCGACGGCGGGCAGAGTTCCGTGCGTTCGTCCGCCGGCACCATCCCGACGTCGGCGGCGATCCCGACGTCTTCGTCGCCGGTGTGGCCCGGTTCCGCCAGAGCGAGAGCGAGACCGGCGGCGAGAGCGAGAGCTCGCGGGACCCGGGCCGCGACCGGTCCGACGCGCCGGTGGTGTTCACCACCCGGCGCGGGGGAATCACCGGAGTGCTCGCGCGGTGGCGGCGTCGCCGGCGGCACCGCCGCGTCCGATGAACCGAGACAACCGAGGAGATCAACAACGATGAACGCAACCCAGACCGGTCTGCTCGGCGGTCTCGTGCTTGGCCTCGCGGCCTCGCAGAGCTTCGCCGCGTTTCTGGTCACGCTGGCCGTGGGTGTGATCGGCCTCGTCGTGGGCAGGGCACTCGACGGCGAGCTCGACCTGTCCGACCTGTTCGGCCGGGGCAGGGACCGGTGACCGGCGCGGCCGTTGCGGAGGAGCGCGGCACGCTGGAGATCGCCCACGCCGTGGTGCGCAAGGTCGCCGAGCACGCCGCCGATCGCGTGGACGGGACCGAGCGCACCACGCGCCGGGTGTCCGGGCTCGGCTCGGGGCTGCGCGGCGCCAGCGTGAAGGTCTCCGGGCACGGCAACGACGTGGACCTGGCACTGGAGCTGGCCCTGCGCTACCCCGCGGCCGTCGGCGAGGTGGTGGAGCGGGTGCGCGCGGCCGTGACGGACGAGGTCGAGCGCATCACCTCGTACCGGGTGCGTGCGCTCGACGTCACGGTATCCGCGCTGCTGGCCGAGACACGCACGCGGGTGAGCTGAGGGGAAGACGCCGTGCGTGTACTAGTCCGTCTACTGTCGACACTGCTCGGGCTGGCCGTCGCGGGGGCGGGCGCCCTGCTGGCGCTGGAGGTCGCCTGGCACTGGTGGCGCCCGGCCGACGTGCCGCTCGTGGCGCCGTGGCCGGCCTGGCGCGACGCGCTCGCGAACACCGGCTGGGACTCCTTCTCGGTTCGTGTCGCCGCGGTCGTCGTGGCGGTGAGCGGGCTCGTCCTGCTGCTGGCCTCGGCCGTCGCGCGGCGAAGGGACGTCCGCCTCACCGATCCGGCCACCGACGTCAGCGTCACCACCTCTCCACGTTCGCTGGCCCGCGTGGTCGGCACCCACGTGCGGGCGCAGGACAACGTCACGTCCGCGTCCGTGACGGCGAGCGCGCGCAAGGTGCGAGTGCGGGCGTCCAGCACGTTCGAGAGCGAGGAGCAGTTGCGGCCGCGCCTGACCGAGAGTGTCACGGGGCTGATCGCCGACCTGCCGCTGGTGCGGCGCCCGAAGATCTCCGTCGTCGTCGACTCTCCCCGGGACCGCCGATGAGCAGACCCGCCTCCGCCAAGGCTCTCGCCCGCTCCCAGGGCACCGAACGTTCGCTGACCTTCGTCACCGGGCTGCTCGCCCTGCTCGCCGGAACGGCCGTGCTCGTGCTAAGTGCCGGCTGGTTCGGCACCTACCGCGCCCGGCGCCCGGTGCTCGACCCCGCTGTGACCGAGTGGCTCGCCGCGCGGGAGCCTGTGGTGCTGCGCGTGGTCGCGATCGTGGCCGGGCTGGCGCTGCTGGTGTTCGGACTGTGGTGGTGCTTCCGGTCGCTGCGGCCTGAGGCGAAGCCCGATCTGCGGCTCGACCGCACCGAGGGTCGCGCGCTGACCGTCACCGCGGGCGCGCTGTCCGCCGCCGTGCAGGCCGACACCGAGGCGGTCGACGGCGTCACCAAGGCCAAGGTCCGCTCCGTGGGGGATCCCGGCGAACCCGCGCTGCGGCTGCAGGTCTGGCTGCGCGAGGGCACGGACCTGCGGCGGGTTTGGCGGGACCTCGACGCCGAGGTGCTCGCGAGGGCGCGGACGGCGCTCGGCGTGGAGACGCTGCCCGTCGCCGTGCGCATCGAGCTGGGCGCGAGCCCGCGCCGGCGCGTGCGGTGAGCCCGCGGTCTTGAAGTCGCGCGGGCCGACCTGGCACCATGCCCGACAGTGAGAACGTGTTCTAGCTTCGGGAGGGTCCGAGCCGCGATGCCGCTGCCAGCCGCGAGACCCCGCGCGCTCGACTCGCCGTTGCTGCCGAAGGTGTTCCGCTGGATGTCCCGATGCCATGTCTGGGCCTATCGCCGCAGCGGAGGACGCGTCGGCTACCACTGGCGCGTCGGCGCGGCGCTGCGCAAGCCCGCGCCGACCCTGCTGCTCGACCACCGCGGCCGCCGCTCCGGCAGAGTGTTCACCACGCCGCTGATCTTCCTGCGGGACGGCGCCGACGTCGTCGTGGTGGCCTCCCAGGGCGGCAGGCCGGAACACCCGCAGTGGTACCGCAACCTGCTGTCCTCGCCGGACACGACGGTGCAGATCAAAGGTGACCTCGTCCCGGTCCGCGCCCGCACGGCGGACGCGGCCGAGCGCGATGCGCTGTGGCCCCTTCTGCTGGACCTCTACGCCGACTTCGGGACCTACCAGAGCTGGACGTCGCGCGAGATCCCGGTCATGATCCTCGAGCCCCGTTGACCGGACAGTGAGGAGCGAACGCGTGGGAGCCAACCAGCGTGCCCAGATCGTGATGACCGCCGAGGAGATCGACGACTTCCTGCGCCGCAGCCGCACCGCGACGCTCGCGACCGTCGGCGCGAACGGCGTGCCCCACCTGGTCGCGATGTGGTACGGCTACCGCGACGGCGCGATCTACTTCGAGACGAAGGCCAAGTCGCAGAAGGCGGTGAACCTGCGGCGCGACCCCACCGCCGTCGTCCTCGTCGAGGCCGGTGAGACCTACGACCAGCTCCGCGGCGTCTCCATCGAGGCCAAGGCCACGATCATCGACGACACCGGCTCCGACGAGTACTGGCAGACGGCGATCGACGTCTACGAGCGCTACACCGGCCCGTACGACGAGTCCGTGCGGCCCGTCGTGGAGGCGATGATGAACAAGCGGGTCGTCATCCGGCTCGACCCGGTCCGCACCCGTTCGTGGGACCACCGCAAACTGGGCCTGCCCGCGATGCCGCTGGCGGGCAGCACGGCGCAGGAGCCCTCCTGAGTCGCGTCCGGCGAAGGCACGTGAACGGGAGTCGCTGGGCATTCACGGCGATTCAGGCATCGCGAGCGGCACCACCTGACGCGGCCCTCCGGGGAACCAACGGATCGGGCCGGGCGGCGACGCGACGGGTGAGCGAGGGCGGCCGGGTCAGCCCTTCTTCGTGTAGTCGTAGAAGCCGCGGCCGGACTTCTTGCCGTACAGCCCGGCGTCGACCATGCGCAGCAGCAGCGGGGGCGGGGCGTACAGCGGTTCCTTGAACTCGGCGTACATCGACTCGGCGACGGCCTTGGTGGTGTCGAGGCCGATCAGGTCGGTCAGGCGCAGCGGTCCCATGGGGTGGGCGCAGCCGTGCATCATGCCGTTGTCGATGTCCTCGGCGTCGGCGAAACCGGACTCGAGCATGCGGATCGCCGAGAGCAGGTAGGGGATCAGCAGGGCGTTGACGACGAACCCGGCGCGGTCCTGCGCGCGCACCACCGTCTTGCCGAGCACGCCGGTGGCGAAGGCCGACGCGCGCTCCGCCGTCTGCTCCGAGGTGAGCAGCGACGGGATCAGCTCGACCAGCGGGAGCACGGGCACGGGGTTGAAGAAGTGGATGCCGACCACCTGCTCGGGCCTCGCGGTGGCCATCGCGAGCTTCATGATCGGGATCGAGGAGGTGTTGGAGGCGAGCACGGCGTCGGGCCGCGACACGATCTTGTCGAGCCTGCCGAACACGTCGGCCTTCACGTCCTCGCGCTCGGCGACGGCCTCGACCACGAGGTCGCGGTCGGCGAACTCGTCGAGATCGGTGGTGTAGGAGAGGCGGTCCGCCGCGGCTGACGAGTCCTCGGCGGTGAGCTTGCCGTTGCGAACCGCGCGGTCGAGCGAGCCGCCGATGCGGGCGCGGGCCGCGTCCAGCGCCGCGGCGTCGACCTCGGTGACCTTCACGTCCAGACCCGCGCGGGCGCACACCTCGGCGATGCCAGAGCCCATGAGCCCGCCGCCGACCACGCCTACCTTCTTGATGTCGTCCACGCCGCCGACATTAGTAGGATTTCCGACTTTTCTGGTGCGAGGAACATCTCATCCGGCGGGGACGGACCGTGCGATACGGAAGCCCACGTCGTCGATCCGGAAGCCCGGGTGGCCGCGCCTGCGGACCGAGGCCCGGCAACTCCAGTGCTCGTCGCACCACCCGCCGCCCCGCAGCACGCGGTAGCCGGGATGATCGGGCGCGGCGAAGGCGTCCCAGCACCACTCCCACACGTTGCCCAGCATGTCGTGCAGGCCCCAGTCGTTGGGGCGTTTGCCACCGACCTCGTGGCTGCGCTCGCCCGAGTTGCCGCGGTACCAGGCGATCTCGTCGAGCGGCCCGTACCGCGCGCCCGAGGTGCCCGCGCGGCAGGCGTGCTCCCACTCGGCCTCGGTCGGTAGGCGGTACCCGTCGGCGGCCCGGTCCCACACCGGGTCGCCGCCCCCGTGGTAGGCGGGCGCGAGCCCCTCCCGCACGGACAGGGCGTCGCAGAACCGGATAGCGTCGAGCCACGACACGCCCTCGACCGGCAACCTCTCGCCCCGGGCGGTGCTCGGCCGCGTCCCCGTGACGGCTTCGTACCCGCCCTGGGTCACCGGGGTGGCGGACAGCAGATACCCGCCGACGTCGACGGCCCAGCTGCTCGCGCTCCGGCGGTCGGACAGGGACACCCGCCCCGGCGGGACAGCGATCATCGCGTGTCCCGCGGAGAGGTCCATGGTGGATGATCTTAACTGTGGGACCGGACGAGAACCGAAGCAGAATGGACGACGAGGCGTTCCAGGGCCACGTCGTCGAACGACTGGCCGCGCTGCCCGGCGTGCACGCGGTGACCCTCGGCGGCTCGCGGGCCGAGGGGACGCACAGCCCGGAAAGCGACTGGGATTTCGCCGTGTACTACCGCGGCGGCTTCGACCCGGCCGACCTGCGCGCGATCGGCTGGGAGGGGGAGGTGACCGAACTCGGCGCGTGGGGTGGCGGTGTCTTCAACGGCGGCGCCTGGCTGACGATCGACGGCCGCCACACCGACGTCCACTACCGCGACCTGGAGGTCGTCGAGCACGAGCTGGCCGAAGCGGAGCAGGGGCGGTTCCACTGGGAGCCGCTGATGTTCCACCTCGCCGGGATACCCAGCTACCTGGTGGCCGCCGAGCTCGCGCTGGCCCGGGTGCTGCACGGTGTCCTGCCCAGGCCCGCCTACCCCGAGGCGCTGAAGAGGACCGCCCCGGCGATGTGGCGGGGCCGGGCCGCGCTGACCCTCGGGTACGCGCGCGGCGGCTTCGCCCCGCGCGGCCAGGTCACCGAGGTCGCCGGCGCGCTGGCCACCGCCGCCGCGGAGACGGCACACGCCGTCCTCGCCGCGCGCGGCGAGTGGGTCACCAACGAGAAGCGGCTCATCTCGCGCGCGGGCCTGCGCGACATCGACGCCATCGTTGGCGCGCTGCGCGCCGAACCGGAGGCACTCGCGGAGGCGATCACAGCGGCCGGGAAGCTGTTCGACGCGGCCACGTGATGTCGGTGGTGGCTGCTACGTTCGCGACCTGAAACGAGACCCGAAGGAGCCCGCATGCCGGAATCCGAGACCGTCGCGCCGACCGAGTTCCCCCGGCGGATGGGCAAGGTCGCTCCGCGCGAGCTGGCCCTGAACGGCTACACGCGCTACGAGCAGCTGACCCGCGTCACGGCCAGTGAACTGCTCAGGATCCACGGTGTGGGTCCCAAGGCGATCCGGATCCTGGAGGAGGAGCTGGCCGCCAGGGGGCTCGCGTTCGCCGAGTCCTGAGGCGCTCAGCCCAGGCTCGCGATGATCGCCGGGCCACCGCTTCGGTGCCGGGCCGTGCCGTGGCGCCCGAGCGCACCGACCCCACGACGGCCTTGGCGGCGTGCCGGGGTGGCCCGCGGCGGATCCGGCGTGGCTCCGCCGCGGGCACGTCCTTCGCCGTGCCGCCTAGCCGGGCTGACGTTCGCGGAGGCCACCGCTGGGTCCCCATGCGCTCGAACGTCCTGTCCGTGGTCTCCTACGGCGAGGTCGGAGCTGAATCATTGGACGGTGTCCAGATCGGCGCCCTTCGTCTCACGGCTCGTCGCCACCGCCACGACCGTGACCGCCATGGTGAGCACGAGGTAGCCGATGACCGTGCCAACGCCGAACGAGTCGATCAGCCAGACCGCGATGAGCGGCGCGGGAGCGCCGGCGATGATCGAGGAACCCTGGAACACCAGTGAGGCGCCGGCGTAGCGGTGGCGCGTGGGGAACAACTCGGTGATCCACGCGGCCTCGGTACCGGCGAGCATGCCGTGGAAGAACGCGCCGACACACACGCCGAGCCACAGCATCGGCAGGCTCTCGGTCTGCACCAGCCAGAAGAACGCCGGCGCCCACACCACCAGCACCACGGCGGGCACGAGCATGGCCTTCTTCCTGCCGACGCGGTCGGACCAGTGCCCGCCGCCGATCATGCCGAGGAACTGCGCCAGCGAGGCGAACGTGACCGCCATGATCACGTCGCCGCGCTCGTAGCCGAACGACGTGGTGGCGTAGGCGATCACGAACACCGTGTAGATGTAGAAGGCGATGTTCTCGCCGAGCCGCATCCCGAGGCCGTGCAGCACCGGGCGCGGGCGGGAGAGCGCCTCGAGCACGCTGGACCGCCGTTCGGTGGCGGCCCGGGTCTCCGCCCTGGCCTGCGCGGCCCGGAAGACCGGGGACTCCTCGACGCTGCGCCGGATCCAGATGCCGATGATCAGCAGCGGGATGGCGACGAGGAAGGCGAGGCGCCAGCCCCAGCGGTCGAAGGCGTCGCTGGGGAAGAGCACACCGATGGACGTGACCACCACGGTCGCCAGCACGGTGCCGAGCGGAGCGCCGGCCTGTGGCCAGGCGGCCCAGAAGCCGCGCCGCTTGGGCTCGCCGTACTCGCTGACCATGAGCACGGCGGCGCCGAACTCACCGCCGAGCGCGAAGCCCTGCACCATGCGCAGCACCACGAGCAGCACCGTGGCCCACAGCCCGATCTGGGAGTAGGTCGGCAGCAAGCCGATCATGGCGGTCGAGATGCCGAGCAGGAGGAAGGTGACGACGAGCATCGGCTTTCGGCCGTACTTGTCGCCGAGGTGGCCGAACACGATGCCGCCGAGCGGGCGGGCGACGAAGCCGAGCCCCTGGGTGGCCAGCGCGAGGAGCAGCTTCACGATGCCGCTGTCGCCGGGGAAGAAGAGCGGACCCAGCACGGTCGCGGCGAGGATGCCGTAGATCGCGAAGTCGTACCATTCGAGAACTGCCCCGGCCATGCTGCCGGCCAGCACGCGCCGGAACCCGGCCCGCTCGCCGGGCGCGGTGCGCGCGGCCGGGTGTTCCACCGGTGACGTCATTGTCGAGAACCTTTCTGGAAAGAGGGAACCGGCTCAGAGGCCGAGGGTGAGCTTGCTCCCGCACGCGCGGGAGCAGCACGTCATCATCACGGTGTTGGCGGCCCGCTCCGCCTTGGTCAAAACGAGGTCGCGATGGTCGACGTCACCGTCGAGCACCGGCGCCTCGCACGAGCCGCAGAGACCTTCCTCGCAGTCGCTGGAGATGTCGATGTTCGCCGCGCGCAGCGCCGCGAGCACGGTCTGACCGGGGCCCACGTGCACGGTGAGGCCGGAGTCGGCCAGCTCCACGTCGAACCCGTGCTCGACGGTGGGATCGAGCTCCCGCTTGATGCTCGTGAAGTGTTCGATGTGGAGGGTGTCGGCGGGCCAGGACTCCGCCTGCTCCTCCAGCGCGGCCAGCAGCCGCTCCGGCCCGCACGCGTAGACCTGGACACCGTCGCTCTCCTCGGCCACCAGGGTGGTCACGTCGAGCCGTCCTCCCTCCTCGCCACAGTGCACCGTGAGGCGCTCGCCGTGGTCGCGGCGGGCCCGGTCGAGCAGGGCCATCCCGCTCGCCGTGCGGCCGCAGTAGTGCAGCTCGTAGCTCGCGCCCGCGGAGCGCAGGTGGTCGGCCATCGCGATGATCGGCGTGATGCCGATGCCGCCCGCGACGAGGACGTAGTGCCGGGCGGCGGGGTCGAGCCGGAAATGGTTGCGGGGCCCGCGCAGCGTCAGCGTGCTGCCGGGCCGAAGCCGCTCGTGCACGTAGCGGGAACCGCCGCGGCTCTCCGGCTCGCGCAGCACCGCGATGCGGTACCGGCGGGTGTCGGCGGGATCCCCGCACAGGGAGTACTGGCGGGACAGCCCGTCGAGGTCCAGGTCGATGTGCGCGCCGGGCGACCACGCCGGCAGCGGCTTGCCGGTCCCGTCGGTGAGGGTAAGCGTGACGACGCCGTCCGCGGCGGGCTCGACCGACTCGACCGTGACCGTCCTGGTGATGGCTCGGGTGGAGGGCTCACCGATGCGCACCGGCCGGTGCCGCCGCAGGATCGAGGGGTCGCTGCGCTCCGGGTTGGCCGAGGGGTCCCATTGCACCCACAGGTGGTCGGGCCCGCGGAAGGAGGTGTTGGGCAGGTAGGTGAACTCCTGGTCGGGCACCAGCTCGAGGTGCGGCAGCCGGGTGGTCAGCTCCTCCAGGAAGATCTGCAGCTCCATGCGGGCGAGGTTCTTGCCCATGCACTGGTGGCTGCCGTAGCCGAAGGTCAGGTGGTCGCTGGCGTTCTCGCGGCGGATGTCGAAGGCGTCGGCGTTGTCGAAGTGCCGCTCGTCGCGGTTTGCCGAGGAGTTGACGATCAGCAACTTGGCACCCCGGGGGATCGGCACCCCGCCGATCGTGGTGTCGGCGGTGACGAGCCGCCGCCATGCGGCGACGGAGCCGGAGTGGCGCAGGCATTCCTCCACGGCGTTGGGGATCAGCGCGGGGTCGGCGCAGAGCTCCTCCCACACCGAGCGGTTCTCCAGCAGCAGCTTGATCGCGTTGGCCGCGGCGTTGGCCGTGGTCTCGTGTGCGGCGACGATTCCGGCCATCATGATCGAGTGCAGGTAGGAGTCGGTGATGACGTCCGGCTGCTCGCGCTGCGCGCGGATGCTGAACGGCATCCAGCCCGGACCCGAGGGGTCCTGCCGCAGCTTCTCCACCACGGTGCCCGCGAACTGCCAGAACTTGCCCACGGCCTCGGCCACCGCCACCTGCTCCTCCGGTGAAGGGCGGCCCCAGGTGTTGACGGTGTGCGCGATGGAGTACCTCCGCAGCGTCTCCATGTCCTCCTCGGGCACGCCGAGGAAGTGCAGCGCGACGGTGAGCGGGACCTCCCAGAGCATCTCGTCGACGAGGTCGGCCTTGCCCGCGTCGACGAACCGGTCGACGTACTCCCTGGTCAGCTTGCGCACCATGGGCTCGTGGCCGGCGAGGTGCTCCGGCGTGAACGGCTCCATCAGCGCGCGCCGCCTTGGCATGTGCTCCGGCTCGTCCTCGTTCACGAGCGTGCGGTTCATCGCGTAGCCGTACTTCGCGAGCGTCGCGGTGGCCTCCTCGGAGACCGGGGTGATCTTCTCGAGCGCGATGGACGGCGAGAAGAGGACGTTGTCGCGGAACACCGCCTTCACGTCGTCATAGCGCGTGACGACCCAGTAACCGATCTCCGGGCTGTAGAAGACGGGCTCCTCCTCGCGGGACCAGCGGACCGCCTCGGGCGGGTCCGCCTGGTACGCCTCGCCGAACGGGTCGAACGCGGCCGCGTTGGCCGACACGGGGCAGCCCGCGGCTGCCATGGCCGAGTGGTCGACCGGGCACGACCCTGTGCTCATACTGCGCCCTCCACGATGCTGAGCTGGTGTTTTACTAATAACGAACAGATTGTCGCTGTCAGCGAACAGAAGGAGAGTAAGTGGGGGCCAGGGGAGAG
The DNA here is from genome assembly GCF_003311655.1 of Prauserella sp. PE36. Classification (NCBI taxonomy): domain Bacteria; kingdom Bacillati; phylum Actinomycetota; class Actinomycetes; order Pseudonocardiales; family Pseudonocardiaceae; genus Prauserella; species Prauserella sp. PE36. The sequence goes on from NZ_QEQT01000048.1 coordinate 91,447, forward strand.
TCAAGAAGGTCGCCTGCGGCTCAGGCGGAGAGCAGCTGCTCCAGCTCACGGGCGGCGCGCATGACGGCGTCCGCCGCGAGATCGGTGTCGAGCCCGTCGATGGCGACGACGCCGACGCAGTGCTCTGCCGTGCCGAGGCCGGCGGGGGCGCGGATGCCCGCCGCGATACCGACGGCGCCCCGCTCCAGCTCGCCCCGCGTGAGGCTGTAGCCGTCGCGGCGGGCCTGCCGCACCGCTTCCGGGTCGGCCGGGTCCTCCGGCCGCGCGGCGAGGATGGCGATGCCCGCGGCGCCCTTCGTGAGTGGGTGCCTGCTGCCGACGCGGTAGCCGACGGTCAGCACGGTCCCCTCCGGCTCGGCGACGAGCACGGCCACGCAGTCCTTGCCCTCGGCGGCGGAGATGAACGCGGTCGCGTGGGTCTCGTTGGCGAGCGCGTGCAGCAACGGCCGCGCGTCCTCGGTGAACCGGGACTCGAACCGTGAGGCCAGCACGGCCACACCCACCGCGAGCCGGACCCGCCCTTCGTCGGTGCGGGACACGAGCAGGTGCTCCTCCAGCGTCGCGACGATGCGGTAGCAGATGGCCCGGTGGATGCCGAGCTCCTTGGCCAGCTCGGCGACGGAGATGCCGGCGGGGGAGTGCGAGATCACCTCGAGCGCGCGCAAACCCCGGTCCAGCGTCTGCAGCGTGCTCATGCGCTCGGGCCCCCTTCTCCGCCGGTACTCCGCCGACCTTACTGCGTGCCGGACGCGCCACTGGCCGGTGGATCTCCGCCGCGCCCGGCCCGGCGCATTCAGTGTCCATTCAGGACGGTTTAACGGTCGGATCACCTCACCGGCGGGCCGGGCGGCGTCGTGGGGTTTCTCGTGCTATACCTGGAGATACGAGCGACGCGGCCGAGCACTCACCGCCGGTGCGCGCTCGCCGTCTTGATCACACTTGTTTTCTTCGTTCGGGCGATTCGTGTTGCCCTGGAAAAGAGGAGGGAGAGTTGTCCCGCGTTGTGAGGGCCGAGATCACCCGTGCCGGGCAGCTGCCCGCGGTGGCCGCCGTGATGTCGGCGGCGTTCCTGCTCGCCGCGGTCACCGGGCTCGCGTCACTGGTCGTCTCCGAGCTTCCGCAGCTGTCGTTCGCGCAGAGCCTCGCGTACGCCGGCCTCGGTGTCTGGGGCTGGAACATCTCGCGGACCGTGCCCGGCGCGCAGCGTTTCCTGCGCGGCGTCGGCGTCGCCTTCCTGGTGCTGTGGTTCGTCGGCGTGTTCGGCGGGCGACAACAGCCGCTCAGCCTGCTCGGCCTCGACCCCGTGGACAACCTCGTGCACCTCGGCGTGGCGATCGTCGCGTTGCTGCTCGCGACGATCGTGTCCCCACGGCTGACCGCGGACTGACCGCTTCCCGGTGAAGGGCCCGGCCCTTCACCGGGGGCCTGTTCCTAACCGACCGGCACGGCGTCCGGGATCCGGGCCGCCGTGCTGAGCGCGGGACCTCCGCCGCGCGCCTCGCCGGTGTCGAACGGGGTGAAGTCGAAGCGCACCTCGCCGCGGTCGGGACCGCAGACGGCCGGCGTGATCAGCCCGGCCGCGCCGGTGGCACTCAGCTCGGAGAGCAGGCGTGCCAGCGCCTCGGGCGCCAGCCGCGGTTCCTGGTCTGCCTGTGCAAGGGTGCGGTGCAGGTTCGTCACCTCCCAGCCGTCGGCCGTGCCGCTGCCCGCCGGCGCCGCGAGCGCCGCCGTGACCAGCCACCGGCCGGGCTTGCCCGCCAGCGCGGGCGTGCGGCGGCTCCCGATCCCGATCACCTGGTCGGCGCGGATCAGCCCGTCGCCGAGCGTGCGGATCCAGACGTTCTGCAGTGCCATCGTCCCCTCAGTCCTTTCGCGTCTTCGCTCCCTCACTCGAACCGGACCCATTGCCGCCGTCCCGCTCGCCCAGCCTGCGGCGTAGCTCCTGGTTCTCCGCCTGTGACTCCGCGAGCTCGTCCTCCAGCCGCACGATGCGCTCGGCCGCGGCCAGCGTCATGCCGTTGTCGAACAGCTCTCGCATGCGCGCGGCCAGCCGGAGCTGCCGCCGCGTGTAGCGGCGGTGTCCGCCCGCCGAGCGGTGCGGCTGGACGACGTCGGCCGCGTCGAGACTCCGCAGGAACGCGGGCTGCACCTCGAGCGCGTCGGCGGCCTGGCCCATGGTCCAGGCCGGATAGTCCTCGTCATCCAACCGGTTTACATCCACGTAGCCAGGGTATCTAGACAACAGACTTGACTCAATCTGTAGTTCGAACTATAGATTTTCTCAGGTGTGGTCGATCTTTCGAGGAACCTGCTCGGGGACGGAAAATGGATCTGGAATCACACAGCGCACCCGCGAGGGGATTGCGCCGGTACGTCCGTCTGGTGGAGGATGCGCTCGGCCTGACCGGCCAGGGCTCGTACGTGCAGCTGGAGACGCCGGTGAGCGCGTACGTCGCGCTGAGCGGGCAGCTTCCCGGCTTCGCCGACCGGGACGTCGCGCTGATCTGGGACGAGGAGAACGGCTGGGCGGGCGCGGTGGAGTCGCGCTGCGGCGAGGACCTGCTGGTGCTCGCCTATCTCGGTGACCGGATACTCCCGCCGCCGAGGGTCGTCGCGAAGTTCACCGAGCGGCTGTTCGCGGGCGAACTGCCCGGCCCGCCCGAACCGCCCGCGCTGCGGGATGCCCACATGACCGACGACCTCCCGATGCTGCTCGCCGAGTACGCCGAACCCGCGAGGGCGCTCACCGGGCTCGCACGGGTGTAGCCGCCGGACCGCGAGTCGTACGCTCAGGGCCGCGAGTCGTGCGTTCCGGGCGCCGAGTTGCGCGTTCGGTGCCGGGGCCCGCGGTCATGGCCGCTTGAGGGCGAAGTAGGCGTACCGGGAGTCCAGCTCGTTGCGTGCGACCAGGTTGACCAGGGCGATGTCGGCGAAACCAGCCTCCTCGGCGAGCTGCCAGAAGACCTCCGCGCGGTAGGTGGTCATCTCCGCGAGGCCGCGCCGGTAGCCCCAGCCACGCGCCGTGGTGCCGAAGCCGGTCGCGTACTTGATCTGGATGACGGCCATGCCGCCCGGCGCGAGCAGCTGGTACATGATCCGCAGCAGGCGCTCGCCGTAGGCCGGGCTGGGGATCAGCTCGAACACGTAGAAGGAGACGATCAGGTCGACGCTCTGACGGTCCACCTGGTCGAGCACGGCCTCGGGCTTGCCGACGTCCACCCGCACCGGCTGGAAGCTCGCCGCGGTATTCGCCCGCAGCTGGCGTTCGGTCTCCGCGAGCGCCGCGCGGCTCACGTCCAGGCCGATGAGCCGCTCGCAGCGCGACGCCAGCGCGACGGCGTTGGCGCCACCGCCGCAGCCCCAGTCCAGGACCGTGTCCGGCTGCCGGTCGAACCCGACCGCGCCGGCTGCCTTGTCGACGACGGCCAGGTGCTCCTTGCCCATGCGCAACCACAGGTCGTCGCCCATGGCGGCGCGGAAGTGCGAGTTCGCGGCCCAGTTCTCGTCGGCCGGGTCGTCCCAGTAACGCTGGGCGTCGGCGGCGAGCGCGCGGTCCGACTGGCGCAAGCCCGCCGCCGTGAGGAGGCGCTGTAGCGAGGCGAGCCCCAGTCCGGCAGCGCGCTTGATCGCGAAGATTGTCATGCCGGTTGGTCGTTGTAAGCGGTTTGTCCGTTACGCCGAACTTGCGCCTACCACGCGAGCGCGTCGCCGCTCTCGCCTCACTGTGCCTTCAGGGGGCTTCGACGTCGGGTCGGCTGGCACGCCGGGTCGCCGCGGCCGCCTCGGGCTCGTGCTCGGCCTCGCCGCAGCGTCGGGGCGCCTTCCCCGGGTGGGTCCTGGTACGCGACGCGCGCGGACGATGCCGGGTTCACACGGTGAGGAAATCCAGCACCAGCGGGCTCGCCACGGCGCGGAACTCCTCGAAGTAGGCGTGCCGGGCGCCCTCGATCAGCTCCATGCGGGCATCCGGGATGCGCTTGGCGAGCAGCGGCGCGTTCGCCGTGGGGTTGAAGCGGTCGTCGGTGCCGTGCACCACGAGCGTCGGCGCGGCGATGGCGGGCAGCGCCGCCCAGCTGTCGTGGTCGGCGCTGGCTCTGCGGTGGCGGCGCAGCACGTGGCCGGGTGTGCCGCGCTCGCCGATCGTGTTGTAGGGACCGGGATGGGTGGCCAGCCACTCCGGTGTGTACATCAGCTCCAGCAGTGCCCGCCGGGCCGCCCTCGCGTCGGGCTGGGCGAGCGCGCGGCGCACCTCGTCGTCGCGTTCGACGCCGTGGGGCGCGCCGGGGGAGGTGCAGCCGAGCACGAGCCGGCGCACCCGCTCGGGGTGGTCGGCGGCGAGCCACTGCGCGACCCGGCCGCCCATCGACGTGCCGTACACGTGCACGCGCCCGGCTCCGAGGTGGTCGAGAACGGCGAGCGCGTCGGCCGCGAAACCTCGGGTGCTGTAGGAGTTGGTGTCCGGTTTGCCGCTGCGGCCGATGCCGCGGTAGTCGAGCACGACGGTGCGGAACACCGCGTCGAAGTCCGGGCGCGCGCAGTCCCACCAGTGGTGGCTGTTGGACTGCCCGGCCAGCAGGAGCAGCGTGTGCTCACCCTCGCCGTGGACCTCGTAGTACAGGGCCGTGTCGTCGGTGGTTCGCGCGTAGGGCACACGCGATCGTACAAAGCGGACCCGCTTCAGCCCGGAGCCGGGAGCGCGTTCTCGATCACGCGCCGGGCGCCCGCGACAGCCCGGTCGCTCACGAGGTGCTCGCGGTCGTCGTAGGTCTCGGTGGTCACGTCGCCGCCCAGCTCACGCAGGAGCCGCGCGGTCTCGGTGACGCGCTCGAGCGGGACCCACTCGTCGTAACGGCTGCTGCCGAGGAACACGGGCGTGCCCGCGAGGTCGCCCGGCGCCGTGCGCGGCGCGCCGGGCGGCCCGACGTAGCCTCCGGTGAGCAGTGCGGCCCCGGCGTAGCGGCGTGGGTGGCGGACCAGGTGCTCGGCGAGCAGGCACGCGCCCTGGGAGAAGCCGAGCAGTACGGTGCGTTCGGGCCCGAAGCCGTTGTCGCGCAGGGTGTCCAGCATCCGCGTGCACGCCTCCAGCGCCTGGTCGAGCCTCGGCTGGTTCGCCTCCAGCGGTTCGAGGAAGCTCGCCGGGTACCACGTGTTCCCGGCCGCGCGCGGCAGCACGCAGGCGACGCCGTCGAGCCCGATGCGGTCGAGGACACCGCGCATGAACCCGGGGTCCTGGCCACGGCCGTGTACGACGAGGGCCGCCAGGCGGGCGGTGGTGAACGGAGCGCCCGCGAACTCGGGCGGCTGAGCCAGGTGCGGGTTCATGAACACGACCCTAGGCGGAGGGCGTCGGCAGGGACCTTCCAGGCGCGCGGCGTGCGGCACGAGCCCGGACGACGAGGCGTGCAGCACGTGGCGCCATGGCACGCGTCCGGCACGACCGCACATCGGTAAGTCTGGACGAACGGTTGACTACGGCTTACCGTTCGTTCAGACTTACCGGTATGAGCGTGTCCGCCTCCGCCGTCCTCGACGCACTCGGCGACGCCAACCGGCGCGCCATCCTGGAGCGGTTGACCGGGGGGCCGCTGGCCGTGGGCGTGCTCGCGGACCGGCTGCCGATCTCGCGCCCTGCCGTGTCCCAGCACCTGCGTGTGCTCAAGGAGGCCGGGCTGGTGACGGAGTCCTCGGTGGGCACGCGGCGGCTGTACCGCATCGACTCCGCCGGCCTCGCGGTCGTGCGGGAGTACCTGGACGGGTTCTGGGGCAGCGCCCTGGACAACTTCGCGCGCCTCGCCGAAGCCGAGGCCGAGCGGAAGGAGTGACCGGCATGAGCGCCGAATCCGGCACGGAGATAATGGTCCACCGGCAGGTGAGCGTCCCGCTCACCCCACAGCGGGCCTTCACGCTGTTCACGGCCCGGATGACCGAGTTCTGGCCCTCGGAGCATTCGATCGGCTCCTCGGCGCTCGCCGAGGTGGTGGTGGAGCCGCGCGAGGGCGGTCGCTGGTTCGAGCGGGGAGCCGACGGTTCCGAGTGCGACTGGGGCCGTGTCGCGGAGTGGACGCCAACGGGCCGCGTGGTGCTGCTCTGGCAGATCGGCGCGGACTGGAAGTTCGACCCGGACCTGGAGACCGAGGTCGAGGTCACGTTCACCGAGGAGCCCGGCGGCCGGACGCTGCTGGAGCTGCGCCACCGGCACCTGGAGCGGTACGGCGACCAGGCCGGGGCGATGTACGCGGTCTTCGACTCGCCCGGCGGCTGGGACGGCACGCTGGCCGCGTTCGTGGCTCTGGCGGCCTGACCGTGGACGTGATGGCCCTGGCGCGCGCCGAACGTGCCGACCTCGCCGACCTGCTGGCGACGCTGACGCCCGAGCAGTGGGAGGTGCCGTCGCTGTGCGCGGGCTGGCGGGTCCGTGACGTGGTGGCGCACCTGCTCAGCTACGAGGAGCTGGACGGCCGGGGGCTCCTGCGACGCCTCGTGAGGGGGCGCTTCACCCCGGGCCGGATCAACGCCGTCGGGCTCGCGGACAACGGGGCGCACGACCCGGAGGAGCTGCGCGCCCTGCTGGCTCGGCATCTCACGCCGAGGGGACTCACCGCGGCCTTCGGCGGCCGGATCGGCCTCGTCGACGGCCTCATCCACCACCAGGACATCCGCAGGCCGCTCGGGCTGCCGAGGGAGGTTCCGGCCGAGCGGCTCCGGCAGGCGCTCCCGTTCGCGCTGTACGCACCCGTCATCCGCGGGGCGCTGCGAGCGCGGGGGCTACGGCTGGTCGCGACCGACCTGGACTGGACGCACGGCAGGGGACCGGAGGTGCGTGGCAAGGCCGAGGCGTTGCTCCTGGCGATCGCGGGGAGGGCGAGTGTGGTCGACGAGCTGTCCGGCGAGGGGCAGGCGGAGCTGAAGCGCCGCAGTCGCCGCTGGTGAAGCGAAGTGTATAACGACCTATACGGCTCGGCCCTGTAGGGGCCTTCGCGCCCCGGTCCCTTTCTAGCGCCGGTCAAAAACGCACGGAGATGCCGAACAGCACGGGCGTGACCGATCACGTTCGGGCCAGCCGGCGTGATCGGTGCCGGCGGCTCAGCCGGGTGTTCCACCTGACCGGACGTCGAGCACGTCCATGACCTCCGCCGCGAGGCGGGCCGCGGGCTCCCGGAAACGGGCGTCGAGCCTGCGGAAGAGCGACTCGGCCCTGATGGCGGGCCAGTCCCGGTCGAGGTGCTCGGCGGGCAGGTGCGGGTCCCGGCGCACCAGCTGGAGCCAGTCCGTGTGCAGCAGGAGCTGACGCGCGAGGTCGTCGGGTGCGTCCGGCAGTGGCTCGGGAACGTCCCACCGGGCCAGGAAGGCGTGGTATCCAGCGGCGATCTCGTCGGTGTCGAACGCCCGGTGTACGAGGTCGGCCGATTCCGTCGGCTTCGCGTGCTGCGCGGTGAAGACGGTGACGTGCTCGGTCAGGCCGAGCCGTTCGGCGATCGCGGCGGCGTCCTTGACGCCAGGGGCGATCCACAGGCCGTGCTGCAGCATGCCGAACCCCGCCCACCCGAGCTGGGACCGCAGGTCGTGGCGGTCGCGCCAGCGCCCGTCGGGCAGCGAGAAACCCACGAGGGTCCAGGTACCGTCCCAGTCGCGGTTGACCGCACCCGCGTCCCAGACCCGGCGAAACCCGTCCTCGAGCACATCGGTCGCGTGCCGGGTGAGTCCGAAGTAGACCTTTCGGCCCTCGCGGGTTCGGGTGAGCAGCCCACGCCGCGCCATCCGGCTCAGCGTGGAGCGGACGGCCTCTTCGGACACCCCGACCCTGGCGAAGACGTCGATGACGCTGCCCGAGTAGACGGCGGTGCCGTGGCCGAGCAGGTAGAGCCCGAGGAAGCTCAGCATCAGCGACTGCGGCCGCACCGGGTGACCCGGCGGCACGCGCTCACCGATGGACCTGGCCCTCACCCGGCCGAGCGTAGCCGCCAGGGCCGGACCGCGCGCGGACCGCGTGCTCGAGCGCCGCGCGCGGAGCGCAGGCCGGGCAGCCGCCTGCCCGCACTCGCCGAGACCGGCACGGTGTGACGGTGAACTCGGTGATCGCGCGGCCCACGCACGCCGGCGGTGTGAAGGACCGGGCGTCGGCTACATCGCCGGGCACCCGATCCCGGTTGATCTCCGTCACAGCCCTACGGTTGGGTGACGTGACTGCACAGTGAACGGGGTGGCCCAGGGTTTCCTGGTCATCGGGGTCGTCGTGCTGGTCGGCTACTTCGTGGGCCGCGCCGGTCTGCTCGGCCCGCACGCCACACAGGTGCTCTCCCGTACCGCCTTCTTCGTGGCGAGCCCCGCGCTGTTGTTCACCACGCTGGCCCACGCCGACGTCGGGGCCGTCTTCTCCGAGGACCTCGTGGTCACGGCGGTGACGAGCACCCTCGCGTGCGCCCTGTTCGTGCCGGTGGGGCTGTTGCGGCGCAGGCCGCCCGGTGAGATCACCGTCGGCTCCATGGCCAGCGGGTACGTGAATGCGGGCAATCTCGGCCTGCCGATCGCCACCTACGTGTTCGGCGACGCCGCCGAGGTGGCGCCCGTGCTGCTGTTCCAGCTCGCCGTGCTGACGCCGCTGTTCACGACTGTGCTCGACGTGCTGTCCGAGCGCGCGGACGGCACCCGTCCGCCGATCCTGCGCACGGTGACCGCGCCGCTGCGCAACCCGCTCGCCGTCGCCACGGCGGCCGGGCTCGTGGTGTCCGCGACGGGCCTGGTTCCGCCCGACCCCGTCATGGCGCCGGTCGAGCTGCTGGCCGATCTGGCGGTGCCGGGGATGCTGCTCGCGTTCGGCATCTCGCTCCGCTCGGCCGCGTGGCCGTTGCGCCGCAACGAGACGATGCCGCTGCTGCTGTCGGTGGTGCTGATCAAGAACGTGGTGCATCCGCTGCTGGCCGCCGGGCTGGGCCTGGTGCTCGGGCTCGAGGGGGAGGCGCTGCTCGCCGTGGTGGTGTGCGCGGCGCTGCCCGCGGCGCAGAACGTCTTCGGCTACGCCGTCCGGTTCGACCAGGGCGTGACGCTCGGGCGGGATGCCGTGCTGCTCACCACGCTGGTGAGCATGCCGGTGATGTTCGTGACGGTCGCCCTGCTGGCGTGAGGCCGAGGCTTCGGTCAGCTCGCCGGACGGTTGACCGTCGCGATCGGACGGTCGGCGAAGGCCGCCCAGTCGGCGCTGATCGCGCTCGCGGTGCTCAGCAGGATCGGCAGGTGGTGGTCGACGAGGTGCTCGACGGAGGTCTCGGCGGCGTGTGCGTTGACGTTGACCGCCGCGACGGTGTGCCCGCTGCCGTCGCGGACGGGCGCGGCGACCGAGCGGATGCCGAGGGCGAGGTCCTGGTCGGTCACCGCCCAGCCCTTGGCCCGCGTGTCGCGCAGCACGGCGTCCAGCTCGGACCGGTCGGGCTTCCACCGTGGCTCGATGCCGGAGCGGCTCGGCGTCGCGAGCAGCTCGTCCAGTTCGGCCGGGTCGAGCGCGGCGAGCAGCACCTTGCCCAGCGAGGTCTGCACGGCGGGGAAGCGGGTGCCGATGGTGACGGCGAGCGTCACGAGTTTCGGCACCGCCACCCGCGCGACGTACACGATGTCGGAGCCGTCGAGCTGCGCGATCGAGCAGGACTCGCCGGTGCGGTTCACGAGCGAGCGCAGGTGCGGCTCGGCCAGCTCCCACACGTTGCGGGAGCCGATGTAGGCCATGCCGAGCTCCAGCACGCGGGGGGTGAGCGAGAACCCGGCCGGGCCACTGTGGACGTAGCCGAGCTCCTGCAGCGTGATCAGGATCCGCCGGGCCGTCGGCCTCGCGAGGCCCGCGTTGGTGGCGACCTCGCTCAGGGTCATGTGCGGCCTGCCCGGCTGGAATCCCCTGAGCACGTCGAGGCCGCGGGCAAGTGCCTCGATGAAGTCCGGGCCGGCGTCCCGGCGCATGTGCTGTCCCTTCCCGCGGAGAACGTGGTGCGCCTGTGACTCTAACCGGCCTGCGGCGGATCGCCCCGGCGCACCGCGACGCCCGCGCCCTGGTAGTCGGTGTAGGTGTAGGGGTTGGCGATCGCCTCGGTCTCCGGGATCTCCGGTGACATGCAGCCCTGCCAGTCGTCGCCGATGCGCCCGCGCGCGTACTCCACGGTCGCGGTGACGGCGCTGCGGGCCTTCGCGAGGTCGCAGCCGATCAGCTCGTGGTGGTACTTCACCGCCCTGCCATCGACGAGCACGGTGTGCACGTCGCCGCGGCCGGCCTGGAACACGACGTGGCCGTAGGGGTTGACGATCGGGAACATGGCGGGGGAGCGGTCGTTCTTGACCAGCACGAGGTCGGCCTTCTTGCCGGGCGTGAGTGAGCCGAGCTCGGCGTCGAGGCCGAGCGCCCTCGCGCCGCCCATCGTCGCCCACTCGACGACGTGCTCGGCGCGCAGGCTGTTGTGCACCACGGTTTCCTGCTGGGCCTGTGCTTCGAGGTGTTCGCGGGAGCGGTCGGCCGACAGGGTCGCGCGCATGGCGGAGAAGAGGTCGGCGCTCCACCACACGCTCGTGTCCATGGAGAGCGACACGGGGATGCCGTACCGGCGCAGCCGCCAGCTCGGCGGGTACCCCTGTCCCGCGCTCTGCTCGCTCTCGGTGGCGAGTGACACCGAGCCGCCGGTGGCGGCGATGCGCTGGTAGGAGTCCTCGCTGAGGCTGCACGCGTGGACGTAGGTGACGTCGGGCGTCATGAAGCCGTGGTCCCACATGAGCCGGATGCTGTCGTCGCCCGTGGCGCCCCACACCCCGGCGTGGGTGGTGACGGGCACGTTCAGCTCGCGGGCCGCCTCGAACGCGCCCTTCTCGGGGAACGTGGCCTCGCCCGTGACGTCGAAGGCGAGCTGCAGGCGCAGCAGGTCGCCGGGGGAGCTGAAGTGGCGGTGGACGAACGCGCGGAACTCGGGCGAGTTCGCCCATTCCCAGGGTGCGCCCAGCAGGTTGCCGTAGGCGAGGACGAACCGGCCGGGCACGGCGCGCAGCGCCTCCACCGCGGCGTCGCCGTGCTCGGGGGTCTGCAGGCCGTGTGACCAGTCGACGGTGGTGGTGACGCCGGCGTCGAGCGATTCGATGGCGGAGGTGAGGTTGCCCGCGTAGATGTCCTCGGGCCGGAAGATCCTGCCCCAGTTGAGGTAGTAGAAGACGAAGTACTGGGTGAGCGTCCAGTCGGCGCCGAAGCCGCGCAGGGCGGTCTGCCACATGTGCCGGTGGGTGTCGATCATGCCGGGCAGCAGGATGCCTCCGGTGGAGTCGACCACCACGGCGTCGTCCGGGGCGGCAAGGCCGGGTCCGACCTGCTCGATGCGTTGACCCCTGACCAGCACGTCGCCGCCGTCGAGGACGCCGAGTGCGGGGTCCATGGTCAGCACGGTCGCGTTGCGGAAGAGGATCGGACGGCCGGAGGACAGCTCGCCGGGTGGTGGTGGGGTGCTGGTCATGTCGTTCACCTCGGTGTGAGTGGACCTCGGGTCCGCAGGACGCGGGCCCGCAGTGCGAGCGGTACGGCCGCGGCGGCCACGCCCGCCGCCACCGCGGCGACGCCCCACCAGTGGCCGGAGAGCGAGTCGAGTCCGAGCGCGTGGTCGAGCGACCAAGTGCCGGGGCCGCTGAAGGCGAGCACGGCGGCGAGCGCGCCGTAGCAGAAGGGCACCTCGCAGCCGCCCTTCACCGCCCAGAATCCGTTGGGCGCGGTGGCGACGGCGGCGACGGTCATCGTGCCGATCACCAGCGCGCAGCCGCCGGGCGTGAGTAGCCCGGTGGCGATCGAGCCCGCGCCGAAGAGCTCGGTGAGCCCGGCGAGGACCACGAGCCGTCGTCCCGGCACGAACCCCCACTGCTCGAAGATGACGGCGGTGCCCTGCTGCCCGGCGCCGCCGAACCAGCCGAGGAGCTTCTGCGTGCTGTGCCCGAACAGCAGCCCGGCCAGCAGGATCCGCAGCAGGAGCAGGGCGAGGTTCATGGCAGGCGCTCGAGTACGAAGTCGAACCGGGCGTGGAGGTAGGGCCGGTCGATGGTGCCGCCGTCGGGCGAGGGGCCTGCCTCGTGCTCGGTGAACGGGACGACGAGCGCGTCCTTGGTGCCGAACACGACGTCGGTGTCCAGGTACTCGGCGCCTTCCTGGAACAGGTGCGTGATGAGCGTGGCGTAGCCGGGCTCGTCGAGCAGGAAATGGACGTGGGCGGGCCGGAAGTGGCTGATGCCCGTCCGGCGGATGAGGTCGCCGACGGGCCCGTCCATGGGGATCGAGTAGCCGCGCGGGGCGATGGTGCGCACGCAGTACGTGCCGTCGGCGCGGGCGCGGTACTTCGCGCGGAGCCTCGCCTCGTCGACGTCGGCGAGCTGGGCCTCGTAGTAGCCCTCGGCGTCGGCCTGCCAGACGTCGAGCACCGCGCCTGGCACCGGGTTGCCGTCGGTGCCGGTGACCGTGCCGGTGATGAACAGCGGCGTGCCGGGCAGGCCGTCGGCCATGTCGTCGCCGAACTCGGCGGGCGGGGAGTCCTCGATGTGGAAGGGGCCCAGCACGGTCGCGGGTGTGGCCTTTTCGGAGAAGCGGTTGTTGAGCTGGACGACGAGCATGCTCAGCCCGAGCACGTCGGAGGCGAGGATGAACTCCTGCCGTTTGTCGTCGCTGAGCTTTCCGGTGGCGGTGAGCCATTCGATGGCGGCCGCCCATTCGGACTCGGTGAGCCGGACCTCCCTGGCGAAGTCGTGCAGGTGCCGCACGAGCGCGGTCATCAGCTCGGCGAGCCGGGGCGAGCCGGCGGTGTTCCAGCGCTGCTGTGCGAGGTCGGTGATGTTGTCCTCGTTGACGAAAGCCATCGCTCTCCTCGATCCGGCGACGGTGACGGCTGCTGCGGACGATGGTCCGTGGTGCGGACATTCTTGTCCGCGTGGTGCCCGCGGGGCAAGGTTTGACAGGAGTTGAAGTCCTAGCGAACACTAGTCCGCATGGCGGACACTTACGTGCCAGGAGCCCTGGACGGGCTGCTGGTCGCCGATTTCTCCCGGATACTCGCCGGGCCCTACGCGACGATGCTGCTGGGTGACCTCGGCGCCGAGGTGATCAAGGTCGAGGCCCCCTCGGGCGACGACACGCGCACGTGGGTGCCGCCGGACCGCGAGGGCGTCTCGACCTACTACCTGGGCATCAACCGCAACAAGCGCTCGATCGCACTGGACCTGGCCGACGACGGCGACCGTGAGCTCGCGCGCAGGCTCGCCGCCCGCGCCGACGTGCTGATCGAGAACTTCAAGCCGGACGGCCTGCGCCGATTCGGGCTCGACTACGAGACGGTCAGCCGGGACAACCCCCGCGTCGTCTACGCCTCCATCAGCGGCTTCGGTACCGCGGGCGGCGCGGCGCTGCCCGGCTACGACCTGCTGGTGCAGGCGGCGTCGGGACTGATGAGCCTCACCGGTGACCCGGACGGACCGCCGTACCGCGCCGGGATCTCGGTGTTCGACGTGATGACCGGCATGCACGCGGCCATCGGCATCCTGGCCGCGCTCAACCACCGCCACGCTACGGGCGCAGGACAGCACGTGGAGGTGAACCTGCTGTCCTCGGCGCTGTCCGGGCTCGTGAACCACACGTCGGCGTACGTCGCGGGCGGGGTCGTGCCACACCGCATGGGCAACGCGCACCCGAGCCTGTTCCCGTACGAGCCGCTGCCGTGCGCCGACCGCGAGCTGATCGTGATCGCCGGCAACAACGGCCAGTTCCGCAGGCTCTGCGGGGTGCTCGGGCTGCCGGAGCTGCCCGGGGACGAACGGTTCGCCACCAACGAGTCCCGCACGGCCAACCGGGAGGCGCTGCGGCCGCTGCTCGTGGCGAAGCTGCGTGAACGCGGCGCCGACGAATGGTTCAAGGAGCTCTCCGCCGCGGGTGTCCCGTGTGGACCGATCAACCACGTCGACGGCGGCGTGGCGCTGGCCCGCGAGCTGGGCCTCGACCCCGTCGTCGAGGTCGGCGAGGGCGAGCGCGCGGTTCCGGTGATCCGCAGCCCGATCGGGCTCAGCGCCAGCGCGAGCAGGCACGTGCTGCCCCCACCCGCCCTGGACGAGCACGGCGCCGAGATCCGTGCGTGGCTCACCGATGAGGAGTCCCGATGACCGCCGAACGCGGCTATCCCACGTCGATCGGCACGTCCGACGCCGACACGATCAGCCTGCTCGGCCACGACCTCGCCGGTGACCTGATGGGCAAGACCGGCTTCGGTGAGCTGGCCTTCTGGCTGGCGAGCGGGCGACGGCCGGGTGCGGGCGAGGTGCGGGTGTTCGAGACCGTGCTCGTGGCGCTCGCCGACCACGGGTTCACGCCCACGGCCATCGCCGCCCGGCTGACCCTGTACTCGGCGCCGGAGTCGATCCAGGGCGCGCTCGCGGCCGGCCTGCTCGGCGGCGGCTCGCGGTTCCTCGGCGTCACCGAGGACACCGGCCGGTTCCTGGCCGAGGTACTCGCCTCCGCAGAGCGGCCACCGGCGACGGCGGCGGAGTTCGACGCCCTCGCCCGGACGGCGCTGGCCGAGCGGAAGGCGGAGAAGCGGCTCGTGCCGGGGCTCGGTCACCCGGTGCACAAGCGGCAGGATCCGCGCACGCCGGTGCTCGTGCGCGTCGCGCGCGAGGAGGGCACCCACGGCCCGCATCTCGCCCTGTTCGAGGCGATCGGCAGGGCGGCTCCGGACGTGCTCGGCAAACCGCTGCCGCTCAACGGCGCGGGGGTCTGCGGCGCGGCGCTGGCGGATCTGGGCTTTCCGGTCGAGCTGCTGCGTGGTGTCGCGCTGCTCGCCCGCACCGCCGGCCTGCTCGGGCACCTGGCTGAGGAGCTGCGCCGCCCCGTCGCGGGCGACGTCTACCTCACGGTCGACCGCAACGCCCGCTACGTTCCCGATTCCTGAGCGCCGGTGACGAGTTCGGCGAGGCGCTCCGGGTTTTCCTCGACGACGAGGTGGCCGGCCGAGGGGAGGACCTGGAGCTCCACGCCCAGCGTCCTGCGCACGGCGGGAGCGAGCTTCCGGCTGGGCAGGAACACGTCGGACTCGCCCACCACCACGGCGCGCGGCACCTCGCGACCGGCGACCGCGGCCTCTCCCGGGTCGGCGGTGGAGCGGACGTGGCGGGCCACGAGTGTCATCCACTCCACGAGCTCAGGACGTGGCGCATGCGCGGGCCCGTGCATCAGCCGGAGGAGGCGCGCGCTGGCGGTGGGCGTGCGCCGGAGCACCCAGTTCGTGGAAGCCGCGAGGATGGCGGGGGTGATCCGCAGCCGGGTGAGCCCGCCTGGCGACACCAGCACCTGGTTCCGGACCAGCGGTGAGTCGGCGGCGAGCGCGATCGCGGCGCCGAGCGAGTGGCCCAGGACGGTCACCGGGCCGCGTGCGGTCTTTTCGATCAGCGCGGTCAGCCAGCGTCCGTACCAGTCCAGCCTGCCGGCGCGTGGAATCCGCTCGCCGCTGCTGAGGCCGGGCTGGCCGGGCAGGTCGGCCACGACCACGCGGCAATGTGCGGCCAGCGCGGTGGCCAGTGGGAGGTAGGCGGCCGCGCCGAAGTTGGTGCCCGGCACGAGCAGCACGGTGTGCTCACCCCGGCCGGCGGCGACCACGTGCGTGGGGGTTCCGTGCGCGACGGTCGTCTCGCGTTCGTGGGCGACCGCCCACCGGTCGAACCGCTCGTGGCACCACGCGGCGACGGCCTCCCGGCCTGCCGGTGTCCGGTAGATCGAGGTCACGTCAGGCACGCTCTCCGGGCTGGGAGATGCGCCGCTGCCGGTCCAGGTAGCGGGCCATCAGTTCCCAGTACACGAGCAGCAGAGCCAGCTGTGCCGCCGTGGCCGTGGCCGCGGGTGCGAGCCGACGCCCGCGGGCGGCGACCACCGCGACGGTCCCGGCGATCGCGGCCCCGGCGTTGACCCCCAGCGCCACGTCCCGTGGGCGGTCGACGAGCCACAGCTCCTCACCGAGGATCGCGCGAGTCGCCCAGGCGCGCTCGTCGGCCGGTGGCGGGAAGACCACCGGGTTGAGCGCCATCCAGGAGCCCACGAGCGCCGCGTGCCGCCAGTTCCGCGTCCATACGGGCACGAGCACCAACGGGGCGGTCGCCCAGCGTGTCCAGGCGCTCCACGGATTGGCGTGCCGGGCGAACACGGCACGGCGAAGCCTTGCCAGTGTGGTCGAGGGGGTGGTGTCCATGGCTGTGCTCCATCCCGGGGCCGGTCGCTCACTCACGCCGACCAGACTTCCCGGCACACCGGAGATCACCTTACTCCCGTGTGGCGTCAGCGGAGTCGCGCCACGTCCGGTAGCCCTGCGGCAGGCAGACCGCGCACGGCCGGTAGGCCGCGCTGATGGCGGTGACCTCGTCGGCGAAGAACACCCGCTGCGCCGCGTAGCCGCCACCGGCGATCGCGCGCAGCGCGGAGGGGCAGTCGAGGCGGCCGTAGATCCGGCTCGCCCGGTGGCCGCCGAGCCGACCCGGCGCCTCGCTCTCGTACGGCACCCCGTCGGTGCCGATCAGCGTGTAGGTGGGCATGGTTCAGGTCGCGTCGTGGAAGACGAGGCCGAGGGTGTGCCTGCGGCCCGAGCGGACCGCGGAAACCCCGTGCCGCACCGGGGAGGCGGACCAGCCGCGGGCCGAGCGCACCGGGCGGTCCCTGGTGGTGAAGACCAGGCCGTGCCCCTGGGGGATCAACGTCGCTGTGCCGCGCGACTGCGCCCGGGGGCGCTGCTCGACGAGCAGGAACTCGCCGCCCGTGTGGTCGGTGCCCGGGTCGTTGAGGTTCACCACGACCTGCAGCGGGAACACCTTGTCGCCGTAGAGGTCGCGGTGCAGCGCGTTCCAGCCGCCCTGCTCGTAGCGCAGGAGGATCGGCGTCGGCCGGGTCTGCCCCGCCGCGTGGCACATCCCGAGCCACGCGGCGAGCGAGTCCGGCCATTCGGCGTCCCTGCCGAGCCGCGCGGCCCATGCCCTCGCGATGGGCAGCAGCCGTGGGTAGAGCTCCTCGCGCAGCCTGCGCACCGGATCGGGGAACGGCTCGGCGAAGTAGCGGTAGTCGCCGTGGTCGCCGAAGCGGTGCCTGCGCAGGTTCACGGTCGCGCGGAACCGCTCCGGCTCGTCCCACAGCGCCACGATCCCGGCGCATTCGGCGGCCGTGAGCAGCCGGGGCAGCAGCGCGCAGCCGTACTCGTCGACCTCCTCGGCCACCGCGGCCCAGTCGGCGGCGGCGACGCGCTTCGCGAAACGGTCCACAGTGGATCGGGTGTTCATGCCGCGGCCTCCAGGTTCAGCAGGGTCAGTTTGGCCTGCTCGCCGCCGACGTAACCGCCGGACGAACCGTCCGAACGCACCACGCGGTGGCAGGGCACCACCACGGGCAGGGGGTTGGTGGCGCACGCGGTGCCCACGGCCCTGACCGCCCTTGGGCTGCCCGCGGCGGCGGCGATCTGCGCGTAGCTGGCGGTGTGGCCGTAGCCGATGTCGGGAAGGTGGGTGAGCACGGCGCGGCGGAACCCCTTGGCCAGGCGGAAGTCCAGCGGTACGTCGAACGTCCGGCGGGTGCGGCTGAAGTACTCCTCCAACTGGCGCGCCACGGGATCGAGCCGGGGGGCCGCGCGCAGGACGCGGGGGCTGACGACGTCGGCCAGCTTCGCCAGCACGGCGTCGTGGTCCTCGCGGTCGTAGGCGACACGCAACAGGCCGGCGTCGGTCGCGGCGAGCAGCAGGGTGCCGACGGGGGAGTCGATGGTGCGGTAGGCGATGTCGAGCAGGCCGTCACGCTCCGCGGCGGCGGCGAGCCGCTCACGCAGGCGGCCGAGTGCCGCGTCGTCGGTACGGGCGAGCGCGCCGAAGAGGTCCGGGGCGCTGTCGTGTCCGGTGGTCATGGTCTCGCTCCTTCCACACTCGAGGTGGGGCGGTAGGTGGCGCGCAGGGTCCGGATGCCGTCGGCCGCGGCCCTGCGCGCGGCGTCGGTGGTGCCGCCGATGATCTCGGCGATGTCGCGGTAGGGCAGGCCCGCGAGGTAGTGATAGGCGACGGCCATCCGCTGCCGGTCGGGTAGCCGGGCCAGCGCGGCCCACAGGTCGCCGTCCCAGTCCTGCGGCAGGCCGAAGGCGCTCGGCCGGTCCGGCACCTCGCCGACCGGCACGGCCCGCCGCGACCGGGCGCGGGTGACGTCGAGGGCTTTGCGGTGGGCGATCGTGACGAGCCAGGCCTCGACGTTGGCGCCCTCGGGCAGGTCGGGATAGGCGCGCAGGGCGGCGAGGAACGTCTCCGACCACGCGTCCTCGGCTTCGGCCGGACCGAGCACCGCCCGGCACACCCGCAGCACCACCGGCCCGTACTCGTCGACGATCCGCTCGAAAGGTCTCACTCTCACCTCCCGTAGACGCCGCGGCGGGCCGGAACGTGAGATCCCGGCGTGCAGGCCCTCATTGTGGCCCTCCCGCGCAGGTGAGAAATGTGATATCACTATGATAGTGCGGGACGGGGCGCCCGGACGGGGGTCCACAGGGGAAAGGGGTAGCTGCGATGACGATCACCGAGACGGCCGTGGAGATGCCGGCGCCGAGGACGCGGGAGCGGCAGGCGCGGGCGTTGCCCGGCTTCGCGATGCTGGGGGTGGGCACGCTGCTCGTGCTGGGCGGCGGCGCGCTCGTCGTCGTGGGCGCCGTGCAGGGGATCGTGCTGCTGGTGGTGCTCGGGGCGGTGCTGGCCGTGGCGGGCGCGGTGCTGCTCGGCGGGCTCACGCCGGTCGCGCCCGGCGAGGCGAGGGTGGTGCAGCTGCTCGGCCGCTACACCGGCACCGTGCGGGTGGACGGGCTGCAGTGGGTCAACCCCATCACCGTGCGGCGTCGCGTGTCGACGAGGATCCGCAACCACGAGACCGATGTCGCCAAGGTCAACGACGCCGACGGCAACCCGATCGAGATCGCCGCGGTGGTGGTGTGGCAGGTCAAGGACACCGCGCAGGCACTGTTCGAAGTGGACGACTTCGTCGAGTTCGTCGCGATCCAGACCGAGACCGCCGTGCGGCACATCGCCAACGCCTACCCGTACGACATCCACGACGGGCAGGGCTTTTCGCTGCGAGACAACGCCGAGGAGATCACGGAGAAGCTGTCGGAGGAGATCGGCGCACGCGTGGCGTCGGCGGGTGTGCAGGTGATCGAGTCGCGCATCACGCACCTGGCATACGCGCCGGAGATCGCGCAGGCCATGCTGCGCCGCCAGCAGGCGGGCGCGGTCGTGGCGGCGCGGCAGCGGATCGTGGAGGGCGCCGTCGGAATGGTGGAGATGGCGCTGGAGAAGCTCGCGGCGCACGAGGTGGTCGAGCTGGACGAGGAACGCAAGGCGGCCATGGTGAGCAACCTGCTCGTCGTGCTCGTGGGCGACCGGGACGCCCAGCCGGTCGTCAACTCCGGGACGCTCTACCAGTAGCCACCGTGGCGGAACGCAAGAAGCTCCTGCTGCGGCTCGATCCCGTGGTACACGACGCGCTCGCGCGCTGGGCGGGCGACGAGTTGCGGAGCACCAACGCGCAGATCGAGTTCCTCCTGCGCAAGGCGCTCGCGGACGCCGGAAGGCTGCCAAGCGGGGTCGGCAAGATCAGGTCGCCGGGGCGGCCGCGAAAGTCCACAACGGAGGGAGACGGTGATGATGACTGAGGTGCGGTCGACCCTGCCTGCCAAGGCGTTGCTGCTCGCGTTCGACCGGCGAAAGCAGCGGCTCACCGGCACGGGACAGCTGGGTCACCTCATGCGGGCGGCAGCGCTCGCGGAGCTGATGTTGCGGGGGCACTTGAGCGATGATGGCGGCAAGGCGCATCCGGTGAGCGCCCCGCCGGGTCCCGAGGACTCGGTGCTGCGGTATGTGTGGGACCAGATCGAGCAGGACCCGCCGCGCACGTGGCGGCGCTGGGTCGCCAAGGACCGCGCGCGGACGGTGGAGCTCGCCCGCGAGGAACTGGTGCGGGCTCACGTGCTGAAGGCGGAGCCGCACCGCGTCCTCGGCCTGTTCCCCACCGTGCGGCTGACCCTGCGCCAGCCGTTGGTCGCGAAGCGCCTGAGCGAGCAGGTGGGCAGGGCGGTGCGCGGCAGCCAGCCCGCGTCGCGTGTGAGCCCGGAGATCGGCGTGCTCGCCGCGCTCGCCTCGGCGGGGCAGCTGAGGCTCGTGCTCTCCGGAAAGGACCGCAAGCGGCACAAAGCCAGACTCGGTCAGCTCGGCGCGCCGGTGGAGCCGGTGGTGACGGCGCTGCACAAGGCCGTCTCGGCGCAGAACGCCGCCGCTGCCTCCAGCGGCTGAGGACCCGGCGCCGAACTCGGCGCGCTCCTCGGGGCCGAGCAGCTCACGCCGCCACGAAATTAATTATTAATTAATGTTGACTTCGCGGTCCTTCGCGAGCAAGACTGTCGGCACGGCCCCCGCTCTGGGACGGCCGAACCGCGAGGATCGAGGAGAACCAGATGGGCGCAACGGCGCGTCGTGGCCGGGCCGGCCTGGCGCTGGTGGCGGTCGTGCTGCTCGGCATGGTGGCCGCCTGCGGCGGCAAGGTCGGCGAGAACGGCCGGTTCGGCGTCGTCTACATGGACGCGCAGGGCTTCTACGCCGGGGTTCGTGTCGGCATGCAGCAGGAGGCGGAGGCGCTCGGCCGCTCGCCGCAGCTGCTCCAGCTCAACGCGCAGGGCGACGCCTCCAAGGAGAGCACCTTCATCGACCAGGTCAGCGCCGCGAAGGTCGACGCGCTGATCCTCTCGCCGGCCTCGGCGACGGCCTCGGTGCCCGCCATCGAGCTCGCGCACGAGAGCGGTATCCCGGTGATCTGTTACAACACGTGCATCGCCGAGGAGAGCGCCCGGCAGTACGTTTCCGCGTACGTGCTCGGCGACCCGGTGCGCTTCGGCAGCCTGCTGGGGGAGCGGGCGGCCGAGTACTTCCTCTCGGTCGGCAACCGCCAGCCGAAGATCGCCGTGGTCAACTGCGAGTTCGTGGAGGTCTGCATCGAGCGGCGGCACGGCTTCGAGCAGGCTCTGCACGCCAAGCTGCCCGGCGCGAAGATCGTCGCCAACCAGGAGGGCGCGACGATCGACGAGGCCGTGGACGTCGCCGAGCGCATCCTCACCGCCAACCCTGACCTGGACGCCTTCTACGGCGAGGCGGGCGGCGCGACCATGGGCGCCGTCCGCGCCGTGCAGGCCCGCGGCAAGGTCGGCCAGACCGTCGTGTTCGGCAGTGACATGTCCACCGAGGCCGCACAGGCGCTCGCCGCCGAGGACGTGCTCAAGGGCGTCGTCGACATCTCCGGCATCGCCGTCGGGAAGCTCGCGGCCCGCTCGGCCGACCAGGTCCGAACGGGCGAGCTCGCCGACTACACCGTGGTCCCCGCTCCGATCGACCTCTACGCCACCCCCGAGGACGGCTCCGCCTGGCTGCGTGCGCACCCGGACGGTGTGCCGTGACCGACCCCGCGCAGGTGGAGGACCGGAACCGAACCAGTGAAGGAGATGCAGTGGCTGCCGATGTCGCCAGCGGCTCGACCGTGATCGTGGTCGACGGCGTCACCAAGCACTACCCGGGCGTGCGAGCGCTCACCGACGCCCACCTTTCCATCCGCGCCGGGGAGATCCGCGCGCTGCTCGGCCGCAACGGCGCCGGGAAGTCCACGCTCATCCGCGTTCTGTCCGGAGTGGAGCGTCCCGACACCGGAACGGTCGCCGTGGCGGGGGAGAACCTCGGTGACGGCGGGGTGCGCCGCGCCGCCGACCTGGGCATCAACACGGTGCACCAGGAGCTGAGCCTGGTGTCCGAACTCAGCGTCGCCGAGAACCTCTACCTCGGCCGCTGGCCGCGCAAGGGCGGCGCCGTCGACTACGCCGCGATGCGATCGGGCGCCGCCGAGGTCTTCGCCCGGCTCGGCCTCGACATCGATCCCGCCGCGCCCGTCGGCTCGCTGTCACTCGCGAGCAGGCAGCTGGTGGAGATCTGCCGCGCCGTGCGGGAACAGCCGCGGCTGCTCATCCTCGACGAGCCCACGAGCGCCCTGGCGGCCGCCGAGGTGGACGTGGTGCTGGAGACCGTCACCCGCATCGCCTCCGCCGGGGTGGCCGTGCTCTACGTCAGCCACCGGCTCGAGGAGATCCGCCGCATCGCCCACAGCGCCACCGTCATGCGCGACGGGCGGATCGTCGACACGGTCGACGTCGGCGACGCCGACACCGCCACCATCGTCTCGCTCATGCTCGGCGACACCGCGAAGGCCGCCGAGCGCCCGCCCGAGCGCGACGTCGACCGCGACGGCACGCCTCTGCTGTCGGTGCGCGGCCTGGCAGTGCCGCCGAAGGTGCTCGACGTGTCGTTCGACCTCTACGCCGGCGAGGTGCTCGGCATCGGCGGGCTCATGGGCTCCGGGCGCACCGAGGTGCTGCGCGCGCTCGCCGGGTTCGATCCCGCGCGAAGCGGCACGATCAGCGTCGAGGGCACCACGATCGCCCACCCCACCGCCGCGGTGATGAAACGTCTCGGTGTCGGGATGACCCCTGAGGACCGCAAGGACGAGGGCGTCGTCCCCCTGCTCGGCGTGGACGAGAACCTCGTGCTGTCCAAGTTCGCCGCCGTCAGCTCCGGGCCCACCGTGCGGCCCGGCCTGGTGCGCAGGGCCGCCGAGCGGCTCATCGGACGGCTGTCGATCGCCACCGCGTCGGCGCGCACCCCCATCGTGAACCTCAGCGGCGGCAACCAGCAGAAGGCCGTGATCGGCCGCTGGCTCCACGCCGGCAGCCGCATCCTGCTGCTCGACGAGCCGACGCGGGGCGTCGACGTCCACGCCAAGGCCGAGATCTACCGCCTCGTGCGGGAACTCGCCGAGGCCGGCGCCGCGATCGTGTTCGTCTCCGGCGAGCTGGAGGAGCTGCCCCTCGTGTGCGACCGGGTGCTGACCCTGCGGGACGGACGGGTCGCCGCGGAGCTGACCGGGCGCGAGCTGACCACCGATTCCGTGCTCTCCGCCGCGATGGCGGCCTGACCCCTCGACACAAGGAACGACCATGACAGCTACCCAGACCACGCCGCAGCAGCGCCGCGGCCGCGTGGGCGGGCCCTTCGCGGGCCGTTCGCTCAACGAGATCGGCCTGATCGCCGCGATCGTCGTGCTCTACATCGTCCTCGGCAGCACGGCGGCGGGCTTTCTGAGCCTCGACAACCAGCTCGGCATGCTGCGCGACGCCGCCACCGTCGGCATCGCCGCATGGGGCGTCACCCTCGTGATCATCGCGGGCGAGATCGACATCAGCATCGGCCCGGCCGTCGCGTTCTCCTCGGTGCTCGTCGCCAAGGGCGCCGCCGAATGGGGCCTCGGCATCCCACTGGCCGTCCTGCTCACCCTCGCCGCGGGCGCCGCGTGGGGCGGGCTCGCCGGCTGGCTGCGTGCCCGCTTCGACGTGCCGTCGTTCATCGCCACGCTCGGCATCTGGAGCGCGCTCGGCGGCCTCGGCCTCTACCTCACCGACGCGCTTCCCGTGGTGCTGCCCGAGAGCGGCCTCATGGACGTCCTCGGCGGCTCGATCCTCGGCATCCCCACGCCCGCGATCGTCATGGTGGTGCTGTTCTTCGTCTTCGCCTACGTCGCCCGCTACACCGGCTACGGCCGCTCCGTCTACGCGGTCGGCGGCAACGCCCCGGCCGCGCGCATGGCCGGCATCAACCTCTCCCGGGTGCGGGTGCTGCTGTTCGCCACCACCGGCCTGCTCTCGGCCATCACCGGTGTGCTGCTCGCCGCGCGGCTCGGCTCCGGCAACGGCGGGGCGGCGTCCGGCCTCGAGTTCGACGTGATCGCCGCCGTGGTGATCGGCGGCACCGCGCTCGCGGGCGGGCGCGGCACGATGCTGGGCACGCTGCTCGGCGTCGGCTTCATCACCGTGATCGGCAACGGGCTCGTGCTGCTCGGGGTGAACTCGTTCCTGCAGAACGTGGTGCGCGGTGTGATCATCGTGGCCGCCGTGCTCGTGAACGTGATCATCACCAAGCGGGCCCGCGCGACGAGGGAGACCTGATGAGCATGACGAGCGAGGGGACGCCGGTGACCGCCGACGTGATGACCGGCGTGTACCTGCCCGGCGACTCCACCGCGGTCCTGCGTGAGCTGGCCGTGCCGGAGCCGGGGCCGGGACAGGTGCTGATCGAGGTCGGCGCGTCGGGCATCTGCGGCTCCGACATCGGCTACATCTACCACGAGCACAAGGGACACCGCGGCGTGGACGGCCCCGCCTACCGCGGCGTGGTGGCCGGGCACGAGCCAGCTGGCCGGATCGTCGCCACCGGCCCCGGCTGCCGCCGCTTCGGCCCGGGCGACCGCGTGATCGTCTACCACATCGCCGGGTGCGGGCTGTGTGACAACTGCCGCCGCGGCTACTTCATCAGCTGCGGCTCACCCGAGCGCGAGTCCTACGGCTGGCAGCGCGACGGCGGGCACGCGCACTACCTGCTCGCCGAGGAGTCCACCTGCGTGCCGCTGCCCGATGGGCTGTCCTATGTGGATGGCGCGCTGATCGCGTGCGGCTTCGGCACCGCCTACGAGGGCCTGCGCCGCATCGGCGTCAACGGCGACGGCGATCTGCTCGTCGTGGGGCTCGGCCCCGTGGGATTGGCCGCGGGCATGATCGGCAAGGGCATGGGAGCCCGGCGCGTCGTCGGCGTCGAGGTGTCCCCGCAGCGCCGGGAGTGGGCCGGCGGGCTCGGGGTGTTCGACGCGACGCTCGCCCCCGAGCCGGACGCCGAGGCCACCGCCCGGCTCGTCGCCGACGCGCTCGGCGCGGCGGGCGCGCTGACCGCCATCGATTGCTCCGGCTCGCGCGCCGGCCGGTCCACGGCCATCGCCGGCGCCGCCGAATGGGGCCGCGTGTCGCTCGTCGGCGAGGGCGGCACCCTGGAGAGCGAGGTGTCGGATGCCCTGCTGCACAAGCAGCTGACGCTCCACGCGTCGTGGGTGACCTCGCTGCCCGCGATGGCCGAGCTGGCCGTGAACCTCGCCCGCTGGGGCCTGCGTCCGGAGCACGTCGTCAGCGACCGGTTCCCGCTCGCGCAGGCCGACGAGGCATACCGGCTCGCTGCCGGGGCCAGCAAGGGCAAGGTCGTGTTGCTCCCCTCGGAGGGACCGGGCCGGTGATCGAGTGGCAGGACGGCACCCCCGGCGTGGTGTGGCTCTCCAACGGAGCGCTGCGCCTCGGCATCGTGCCCGCGCTCGGCGGCCGGCTGCTGTCACTGTCCGGTGAGGACGGACGGGAACTGTTGTGGAGAAACGCCGAGCTGCTCACCGACGGGCTGCGCTTCCGGGACGGGCACGTGCACCGGCCGGTGTCGGGCGGCCTCGGCGACTGGGTCAACTACGGTGGCGACAAGACCTGGCCGGCGCCGCAGGGCTGGGACCGCGCCGACCAGTGGGCCGGCCCGCCCGACCCGGTGCTCGACTCCGGCCCCTACACCGTCACCACCGAGGAGAACGACGGCACCGCGGTAGTGACGCTCACCAGCGGCGACGAGCCGAGAACCGGTCTGCGCCTGCGGCGCCGCTTCGAGCTGCGGCACGGCGAGAACACCTACCGGCTCACCCTCTCGGCCCGCAACACCTCCGAGCGAGACGTGCGCTGGGCACTGTGGAACGTCACGCAGCTCGCCGCCGACGGCGAGGGCGGCACATACGTCGGCGGCCCCGAGCGCGTGACACGGTTGCTCGCCGGCACCGGCTACCCGGAGTGGGAGCGGCGCGGCGACGCGACGTTCGTGCCGCACCAGGACGTGGTGGGCAAGCTCGGCTTCCCCGCCGCGACCGGCTGGCTTGCCCACACCGCCGACGGCACCACCCTCACGCAGAGGTTCACCGTCGACGAGGCCGCCGAGTACCCAGACCAGGGCTCCCGCGTGGAGGTGTGGCTGGAACACCCGCTGCCCGAGCCGCTGGCGGAGCTGGGCGACCTGGACCCGCCCGCCCGCATCGTCGAGTGCGAGGTGCTGGGCCCGCTCACCACGCTGCGCTCGGGCGAGGAGACGACGCTGACGATCGACGTGGAGGTGCGCACATGCCCGACCTGAGCGGCAAGGTCGCCGTGATCACCGGTGGCGCGCAAGGGATCGGCGCCGCCACCGCGGAACGGCTCGCCGCCGACGGCGCCGCCGTCGCGGTGCTGGACCTCACCGACCCCGAGGCCACGATCGCGCGGATCACCGATGCGGGCGGCACCGCGATCGGCGTGCCCGGCGACGTCACCTCCGAGTCGGCGTGGGCACACGCCCTCGACCGGTGCCACGCGGAACTCGGCCAGGTGGACGTCCTGGTTAGCAATGCCTACACCGTCGACGTGTCCCCCGCGCACGAGACGAGCGTCGCGTCGTGGGAACGGCAGCTGTCGGTGAACCTCACGGGCACGTTCCTGGGCTTCACCGCGTGCCTTCCCGACCTGTCCCTCAACCGCGGCGGGTCCGTGGTGCTCACGTCGTCGGTGCACGCGCTCGTGGGCCTGCCCGGACGACCGGCCTACGCCGCGAGCAAAGCGGGCCTCACCGGGCTCGCCCGTCAGCTCGCCGTGGAGTACGGCACGGTACTGCGGGTCAACTCGGTGCTGCCGGGGCCGGTGCTCACGGCGGCGTGGGACGGCATCGGTGAGGCCGACCGGCGCCTGTCCGCCGAGCAGACCGCCGTGAAAAGGTTGGGGAAACCGGCCGAGGTCGCGGCCGCCATCGCCTTTCTGGCCAGTGACGACGCCTCGTTCATCACCGGCGCCGCGCTGACCGTGGACGGCGGCTGGAGCGTGTACAAGACCTCGTCGTGACGGGGGTAGAGCAGATGGGGAGGAGCGCCACATGAGCGGCTACAGCGGCCGCGGGGTGCACGGGCAGGTGGTCGCCGCGCTCGGCGCGCGCATCGTGTCGGGCGAGCTCGGCAGGGGAGACGTGATCGACCTCGCCGCGCTCGGCCGCGACCTGGACGTGAGCATGACCGCGCTGCGGGAGGCGATGAAGGTACTCGCCGCCAAGGGACTCGTGGAGGCGAGGCAGAAGCGCGGCACCTACGTGCGCGACCGCGAGCACTGGAACCTGCTCGACAGCGACGTGATCCGCTGGCGCAGCGAGGCCGGCGACACCGCCGCCGTGCTGCGTGACCTGGCCGAGGTGCGTGCCGTGGTGGAACCGGCCGTCGCGTCGATGGCGGCGCTGCGGCGCGACGAGCACGACCTCGCCGAGCTGGACGCCGCGATCGAGGAGATGCGGAGCGCGGTGGGCGCCGCGGCGGAGGTGGCGGCCGACCTGCGGTGGCACCGCGCGATGCTGCGCGCGACCCACAACGAGATGCTCGCCAGGATGGACGTGTTCATCGAACCCGCGCTGCGCCTGCGTGACGCGCTGGTGCACGAGAGCAGCGCCGACGACCCCGTGCCGAGTCACGCCGTCGTGGTTGAAGCGGTGCGCGGGCAGGACCCCGCCGCCGCGGCGGCGGCGATGACCTCGTTGCTGGAAAAGGCAGCCCAGGACGCCGCGGGCGTTCTCGGCGACAGCGGCGACGCCGAAGAGAAAGAGACAGTCAGCGAGTGAAGATCACCTCCGTAGAGACGTTCCTGGTGCCGCCGAGGTGGCTGTTCTGCCGCGTGGCGACCGACGAGGGCATCGTCGGGTGGGGCGAGCCCGTGGTGGAGGGCAGGGCCGAGACCGTCCGCGCCGCCGTCGACGAGCTGGCCGACCTCCTCGTTGGACAGGACCCCCGGCGCGTCGAAGACCTGTGGCAGCTGATGACCAAGGCCGCCTTCTACCGGGGCGGGCCGGTCCTTTCCAGCGCGGTCGCCGGGCTGGACCAGGCGCTGTGGGACATCCTCGGCAAGGTGCTCAGCGTGCCCGTGCACCAGCTGCTCGGCGGCGCCGTGCGCGACCAGGTGCGCGTCTACGGCTGGATCGGCGGCGACGAGCCCTCGGCGGTCGCCGAGGCCGCGGCCCGGCAGGTCGAGACCGGGCTGACCGCCGTGAAGATGAACGCCTCCGGCCGCGTCGGCCGCATGCCCAACCGGAACGAGGTCGACGGTGTGGTGGCGCGGCTGGCGGCCGTGCGCGAGGTCCTCGGCGACTCCCGCGACGTGGCCGTGGACTTCCACGGCCGCTTCGGCGTCGCCGCCGCGCGCAGGGTGATCCCCGAGCTCGCGCCGCTGCACCCGTTGTTCGTGGAGGAGCCGGTGCTGCCGGAGTACACGCACCGGCTCGGTGACGTCGTGGCCGCCTCCAACGTGCCCATCGCGTGCGGCGAGCGGCTGTACTCGCGCACCGACTTCCTGCCGGCGCTGCAGGCCGGGATCGCCGTCGCGCAGCCGGACCTCTCGCACGCGGGCGGCATCTCGGAGGTGCGCCGGATCGCGTCGCTCGCCGAGACCTTCGACGCACTCCTCGCACCACACTGTCCACTCGGGCCGATCGCGCTCGCCGCGAGCCTGCAGGTGGCGTTCGCGACGCCGAACTTCCTGATCCAGGAACAGAGCATCGGCATCCACTACAACACCGACGCCGAGCTGCTCGACTACGTGCTCGACCGTGCGCCGTTCGGCTTCCCCGAGGGCGTCATCCGCCGCTGGGAGGCGCCCGGCCTCGGCGTGGACATCGACGAGGACGCCGTCCGCGCCGCCGACGCGCGCGGGCACCGGTGGAGGCCGCCGGTGTGGCGGCACGACGACGGATCGTTCGCCGAATGGTGACGCGAGAGGAGAGACCCATGGACTTCAGCGAACTCCTGGCCCGCCACCGGCTGATGGCGATCGTCCGCGGCAGCGACCCGGCGGCGTGCGAGCGCACGGCCGAGGTGCTGGTGGAGTCCGGCGTCCGGCTGCTGGAGGTGTCGCTCACCTCCGCCGACGCCGTCGGCGTGCTCACCAGGATCTGCTCGAAACTCGGCGGAGGAGCCCACATCGGGGCGGGTACGGTGCTCACCGCCGAGGACGCCACGAAGACCCGGGACGCGGGCGCGACCTTCGCCGTGACCCCAGCGCTCGGCGAGGGCGTCGACGCGGCGCTGGAGCTGGGAATGCCGGTGCTGGCAGGTGCGATGACACCCACCGAGGTGCTCGCCGCGCACCGGGCCGGTGCCGCGGCGGTGAAGCTGTTCCCCGCGGGCAGCCTCGGCCCCGGCTACGTCAAGGCGCTCGGCGACCCGTTCCCCGGGCTCGGCCTGGTGCCCGTGGGCGGGGTCGGCCTCGCCGACGTGCGCGAGTACCTGAACGCGGGCGCGCTCGCGGTCGGCGTCGGCAGTCCGCTCGGCGGTGACGCCCCGCACGGCGGTGACCTCGACGCGCTGCGCGAGCGCGCCGCCCGGTTCGTGGCGGCCGCCCGTGGCTGAGGTGGTGACCCTCGGCGAGACGATGATGTCGCTGCGGGCCGAGGGAATGGTGCGGCTCGGCACGTCGTTCCGCTCGTCGATCGCCGGTGCGGAATCCAACGTCGCGATCGGGCTGTCCCGGCTCGGGCACCCGGTGCGCTGGCTCGGCCGAGTGGGGGCCGACGAACCGGGGGCGCTGGTGCTGCGGACGCTGCGCGCCGAGGGCGTCGACGTGTCCACAGTGGAACGAGACGACGAGGCGCCGACCGGACTGGTCCTGTTCGAGCAACGGCTACCGGACGTCACACGGGTGCAGTACCACCGCGCCGGGTCGGCGGGTTCGCGGCTCAGCGCGGCGGACGTCGCGCTCGGCGGTGACGTTCGCCTGGTGCACCTCACCGGCATCACCCCCGCGCTCGGCGACGGGCCCCGCGACGCCGTCGAGCGGGCTGTCGCGCGCGCCCGCGAGCTGGCAGCGACCGTGTCGTTCGACGTCAACCACCGCGCCCGCCTGTGGTCCGCGGCGGATGCGGCACCGGCGCTTACCCCGATCGCGCGGCGGGCCGACGTGGTGATCGGTTCGGCCGACGAACTGGAACTCGTGGGCGGCGTGGACGCATTGCTGGCGGCAGGTGTGCGCGAGGTGGTGACCAAACTGGGCGCCGACGGTGCCGCGGTGACCACGGCCGACGGTGAGCAGCGCGCGCCGGGCCACCGCGTGCCGGTGGTCGACTCGGTCGGCGCGGGCGACGCCTTCACCGCCGGATACCTGTCCGCGCTGCTCGATGGCCTCGACGTGCCCGGGCGGCTGGCCAGGGGCAACCGGACGGGCGCGTTCGCGGTCGCCACGGCCGGTGACTGGGAGGGCCTGCCCACGCGGGCGGAGCTGGATCTCGTGGCACTCGGGGAAGGAGCGGCGCTGCGATGAGCGGAAACTGGACGGCGTGGCCGGGGGAACGCTTCGGCCTCGGCGAGGGGCTGCGCCAGGTCGGCGACCGGATGCTCATGGTCGACATCCTCACCGGACGGCTGCTGGAGCTGCCAGCCGACGGCGAACCCCGCGTGCTGCTCCGGCTGGACGTGCCGCTCGGCGCCGTGGCACCACGGCAAGGCGGAGGCTGGATCGCCGCGGCGGGAACCGGAATCGCCGTGCTCGGCGACACCGGCGTCGAGCAGTGGCTCTCCCGGCCCGAAGACGGTGCGGCCACGCCGATGCGGATGAACGACGGCGTGACCGATCCGCGCGGCCGCTTCTGGGCCGGGTCCATGGCCTACGACAACACGCCCGGCGCCGGGTCGCTGTACCGCGCCGATCCGGATGGGACGGTAACCCGCGTGCTCGGCGACCTCACCGTGCCCAACGGCCCGGCGTTCGACGCCGACGGCACCACGATGTACCTCGCCGACAGCGCACGCGGGGTCATCCACCGGTTCGCCGTCGATCCCGGCACCGGCGCGCTGGGCGAGCGAACCGAGTTCGCCACCGTCGCACAGGGCAGCCCGGACGGCATGACGGTGGATGCCGAGGGTTTCGTGTGGTCGGCGATCTGGGGCGCGGGCCGGGTTCACCGGTACTCGCCAGGGGGCTCGCTGGACCGGGTCGTCGACGTGCCCGCGCGGCAGCCGACGAGCGTGTGCGTGGTGGGGGAGCGGCTCGTCGTGACATCGGCGACGGTCGGCCTCGACGAGCCCGGCGAGTTCGACGGCGCCGTGCTGTCGATCCCGCTCGACGGCTGATCGATCCAACAACTCCGGACACTCGATGCCGGGGTGGGACTGTGGGATCCTGTCGGGTGAACCGAGCGGAGGGACCACACCGTCATGCTGGCGAGCCAACGGCGAACGCGGATCCTCGAGGAAGTCCGGCGTAGCGGTGCCGTGCGAGTCAGCGCGCTGGTGGCCAACCTCGGCGTCTCCGACATGACCATCCGTCGCGATCTCGAGGTCCTCGCGCAGGAAGGGCAGCTGCGCAAGGTGCACGGTGGCGCGGTGCTGCCCGGTGGGCGCAGCACCGAGGAGCCCGGCTTCGCGGCGAAGTCGAACCGGCAGAACGCCGAGAAGGAGGCGATCGCCACCGCGGCGCTGCGGCTCGTCGAACCCGGGATGGCGCTCGGACTCTCGGGCGGCACGACGACGTGGACGTTCGCGCGGCTGCTGCGCGACGTCCCCGACATCACCGTGGTGACCAACTCGGTGCAGGTGGCGGACCTGTTCTCCGGCCAGCCGAGGCCCGACCAGACCGTGGTGCTCACCGGAGGCATCCGCACACCCTCGGAGGCGCTCGTCGGACCGTTCGCGGTGGCGGCGATCCGCTCGGTGAACCTCGACCTGATGTTCCTCGGCGTGCACGGGATGGACCTGCGCAGCGGCTTCACCACGCCGAACCTGGTCGAGGCGGAGACCGACCGCGCGTTCGTCGAGGCGTCCCGGCGGTTCGTGGTGCTCGCCGACCACACGAAGTTCGGCGTGCTGGGCATCAGCACCATCGCCGGCATCGAGGCGGCCGACGTCCTCGTCACCGACTCGGGGCTGCCCGAAGAGGACCGCGCGGCGCTGCGCGAGCGCGTCGGCGAGCTGATCGTGGTGGACGCCGAGAGCACCAACGGCTCACCGGTGTAGCCGACCGCAGTGAAGGCCACCTTCACTGCGCTCAACGCAGTGAAGGTGGCCTTCACTGCCGCTGGCCTAACGGCGCTGCACGGTCGCCAGCCAGCGTTGGATGGTCACCACCACGAGCAGGATCGTTCCGCTGATCACCGCCTGCCAGTTGGAGTTCAGGGAGCCGACCTGGTTGATCACGTTCTTGATCACCTGCAGCAGCAGGACGCCGACGAGCGTGCCGAGGACGGTGCCCGCGCCGCCGGTCAGCAGCGTGCCGCCGAGCACCACCGCCGAGATCACCTCCAGCTCCATGCCCACACCGAGCACGGTCACACCCGACGACGTGTACGACGCCATCAGCAGCCCGCCCAGCCCGGCCAGCAGGCCCGACACCGTGTAGGCGATCACCTTCGTGCGCGCCACCGGCAGGCCCATGAGCTCGGCCGCGTCCTCCTGCCCACCCACCGCGAGCACCGTCGCCCCGTAGGACGTGCGGTGCAGCACGAGCCCGCCGAGGGCGAAGGCCACGAGCACGAACCACACCGGGTAACCGATGCCGAGCAGCTCGCCCTGGGCCAGCTCCCGGAACGCCGAGTCCGGCGGCACCTTGTACGTCGTGGCGCCCTCGTCGCTGATGAGCAGCAGCAGCCCCCGCGCGAACAGCAGGCCCGCGAGGGTGACGATGAACGCCGGCAACCCGCCCCGCGCGATCACCAGCCCCTGCACCAGGCCGATCAGCCCGCACACGCCCAGCGGCAGCAGGATCGCCGCCCACGTGCCATGCCCCGCGCCCCACGCCGCCAGCACGCCGCCGAGCGCGAACACCGACCCCACCGAGAGGTCGATGCCGCCGGACATGATCACGAACGTCATCCCCAGCGCCACCACGGCGAGGAACGACGCCTGCAGCGCGATGTTCGACAGGTTGCCCGTCGTGCCGAAGGTGTCGAAGGAGAACGTCGCGGCGAGCACCACCGCCGCCAGGATCACCAGCGCGCCCTGGCGCTGCGCGAGCCGCGCCAGCCGGGCCCTCGGGCTCGCCGGAGCCGACTCCTCCCTGGAGACCGTCGTGGTCATCGTCGTGCCCTCCTGCGGCCCAGCTGCACGTAGACCGCGGCGACCACGATCACCGCCTGCGCGATCTGCGCCGTCGAATCGGGAATGTCGTGGAAGATGAGGGTCGCCGTGATCAGCTGCATCAGCAGCGCGCCCGCGATAGTGCCCGCGATGCGCACCTGCCCGCCCGACAGCGGCGTCCCGCCGATCACCACCGCCGTGATCGCCGACAGCTCCACCAGCAGTCCCACCTTGGTCGGGTCGCTGGCCTGCGACCGCGCGGCCAGCAGCACTCCCGCCAGCGCCGCCAGCAGTCCACACAGGACGTAAGTCGTGACGAGGACCCGGCGCACCGGCAGGCCGGCCAGCTCCGCCGCGCGCTTGTTGCCGCCGATGGCCACGAGCTGTCTGCCGTAGGTCGAGCGGCGCACGAGGAACCACACCAGCGCCGCCACGGCAGCCGCGATCAGCACCACGTAGGGGATGCCGAGCACGCTCCCCGAGCCCAGCGCCACGACTCCCGGATCGCGGATGCTCTTGATCTCGCCCCCGAAGAGGTTCGCCAGTCCACGGCCGGCGACCATGATCCCGAGCGTCGCGATGATCGGCTGCACCCCGATCCTGCCGACGAGGATCCCCGCGACCGCACCGCTGATCGCCCCGGCGAGCACCGCGATCCCGACCGCGACCCCCGTGCCGTAGCCGATGTAGAGCGGGATCAGCGACGCCGCGATCGCCATCACCGCGCCGACGGACAGGTCGATGCCCTCGGTGCCGATCACCAGCGCCATACCGAGCGCGACGATCAGCACCGGCGTCACCTGGATCAGCTGCAGTCGCAGGGTGTTCTCGCTGACGAAGTTGTCGGTGACGGCCACGTTGATCAGCACCAGCAAAGCCAGCGCCACGTACACGCCGTTGCGGCGGATCCAGTCGGCGTCGGTCCGGAGTCCCCGCCGCGTGCGCGGTTCCGGTGGGGCGATCGTGCCGTCACTCATCGCCGTCCTCCGCTCGCCGCCTGCCGCCCGCGAGCGCCGCGAGCAGCGCCGAGGTGGTCTTGTGCTCCCCGGTCAGCTCACGGGCGACCGCGCCGTCGTGCAGCACGAGGATCCGGTCGGCGCCCTCCACCAGCTCGTCCAGCTCGCTGGAGATGAGCACGACGGCGAGCCCGTGCCCGGCCAGCTCGTCGATGAGCGCCTGAACCTCGGCCTTGGCGCCCACGTCGATGCCGCGCGTGGGCTCGTCGAGCAGGAACACCTTCGGCTCGGTGCACAGCCACCGCGCCATCAGCACTTTCTGCTGGTTGCCGCCGGAGAGCTCGCGCACCTTCTGCGCCGGGCTCGCGGCCTTGATGCGCAGCCGTCGCATGAACGTCTCCACGAGCGCGTCGATCCGCCGCTCCGACACCAGCCCCGCGCGGGAGAACCGGGGCAGCACGGCCAGCGCTATGTTGTCCCGCACCGACAGCTCGGGCACGATGCCCTCGGCCTTGCGGTCCTCCGACAGCAGCGCGATCCCGGCGCGCAGGGCGTGGCGCACCGAGTTGGGCCGCACCCGCCTGCCGCCGACCTCGACCGTGCCGCCGCGGACCGGCAGGGCGCCGTACACGGCCTTGACGGTCTCGCTGCGGCCGGAGCCGAGCAGCCCGCCGAGGCCGACCACCTCACCGGGCCGGACGCGCAACCCGATGCCGTGCAGCCGGTTGCGCACGTCGATCCCGCTGACGGTGAGCACGGGCTCGACCGCCTGCCGGTGGGTGTCGCCGAACTCGGTGGCGCCCTCGATGGCCACCTCCGCGACATCTCGGCCGAGCATCGCCGCCACCAGGC
Source organism: Prauserella sp. PE36 (assembly GCF_003311655.1). Lineage (NCBI taxonomy): Bacteria > Bacillati > Actinomycetota > Actinomycetes > Pseudonocardiales > Pseudonocardiaceae > Prauserella > Prauserella sp. PE36. The sequence continues at coordinate 126,295 of NZ_QEQT01000048.1, forward strand.
TCACCCTGTCCAGCCCGGCCATCGGTCCCGTGTGGACGTGCTGCCCGTCGCGCAGCACGGTGACCCGGTCGCACAGCTCCCACAGCTCGTCCAGCCGGTGTGACACGAACACCAGCCCCACCCCGCGGGAGCGCAGGTTGCGCGCCACCTCGAACAGGGTCGCCACCTCCCGCGCCTCCAGCGACGATGTCGGCTCGTCCATGATCACGACCCTGGACTCCACCGACATCGCCCTGGCCAGCGCCACCATCTGCTGCACGCCCAGTCCGAGCCTGCCGAGCTCCGCGGTCACGTCCACGTCCACGCCGAGCGAGCCCACCAGCTCCGCGGCCGCCCGGTTCATCGCGGCGGTGTCGACCAGGCCCCACCGGGTGCGCGGCTCGCGGCCCAGGAAGACGTTGCGTGCCACCGAGAGCAGCGGCACGAGGTTGATCTCCTGGTAGACCGTCGAGATCCCGGCTCGTTGCGCGTCCGCGGGCCGGTCGAAGGCGACCTCGGCGCCCGCGAAGCGGATCGTGCCCGCGTCCGGGCGGTGAACGCCCGTCAGCAGCTTGATGAGTGTGGACTTCCCCGCGCCGTTCTCGCCAACGAGCGCGTGGATCTCGCCCAACTGCAGGGCGAAGTCCACGGCCCGCAGCGCGTGCACGGGACCGAAGGACTTCGACAGCCCCTCGGTCTCGAGCACGGGCACGGTGCCGGTGGCCGGCGGCGGTGCGGTGCCGGCAGGACTCACCGTCACGTCAACCCCTAGAAGGCGTTGCCGAGGTTGGCCTCGGCGTTGTCCCGGTTGTACTCGTCGTCGGAGATGATCACGTCCTCCGGGATCGCCTCGCCTGCGTAGAACTTCCGAGCCGTCTCGAACGCCAGCGGCCCGAACCTGGGGTTGGACTCGATCACGGCGTTGATCTGGCCGTCGACGATGGCCTGCACGGCGTTGCGGGTGCCGTCGATGGAGACGATCTTGACGTCCTCACCGGGCCGCTTGCCCGCCGCCTGCACCGCCGTCACCGCGCCAAGTGCCATCTCGTCGTTGTGCGCGTAGATCGCGGTGATGTCCGGGTTGGACTGCAGCAGTTGCTCGGCCACGGCCTGGCCCTCGTCGCGTGCGAAGTTGGCGGTCTGCTCGGCGACGATCTCCAGCCCAGGGTATTGCGCCCGCACCCGCTCCTTGAACCCGGCGTTGCGGTCGTCGGTGACGTTGTTGCCGGACGAGCCGAGCAGGATCGCGACCTTCGCGGTGCCGCCCGTGGCGTCGTTGAGGGCGTCGGCGGCGCGCCTGCCCTGGTCCTCGAAGTCGGAGCCGAGGAAGGCGACGTAGTCCTCGCAGTGGGTGTTGGTCACCTTCCGGTCGATCGTCAGCACCGGCACGCCAGCCCGCTTCGCGGCGGTCAGCGCGGGGTCGAGCCCATCGGAGTTGACGGGCGCGACGATGAGGAAGTCCGCGCCCTGGTTCAGCAGGTTCTGGATGTCGGCGATCTGTTTGGGCAGCTCGTTGTTGGCGTTGGTGACGAGCAGGTCCCTCACCCCGGCCTCCGTGGCGGCCTCGCGGATCGACTTGGTCTCGGCCGCGCGGAACGCCGCGGTGTCCGGTTCGGACTGCGAGAAGCCGACCACCGCGTTCCTCAGGTCCAGCTTCTCCGCGCCGTAGTCCTGCAGCGTGCAGCCGTCGCCGGAGCTCTCCTTGACGACCTGGCCGTCGCCTCCGCCCGCGGGGGAGGGTGCCGCGCCCGACTGGTCGTCACCCGGGTTGGTGCACGCGGACAGCACGGCGCCGAGCGCCGCGGCGGAAGCGAGCACGCGCCACGAACGAGGAATGGTCGTGCGTGCCATGACGAACTCCTTTGTTCAGCCGATCAGAAACAGCACGAAGGAAGGGCCCCTGGGCGGACCCGCACGCGGGTCCGCCCAGGGGAGGGATCACTCGCCTGCCGCGAGCCTTGCGACCTCGTCGTCGGACAGTGCCCGGTCGAAGACGCGGACGTCGTCGACGTCGCCACGCAGGTGGTCGACCTGGTTGCCGCCGTACTCGGCCCGCCCGATCACGGTGTTGCCGGTGGAGGCCGCCGCGCCGCACGCGCCGCGCTCGTCGACCTTCACTCCGTCGACGAAGAGCTCCACGGTGCCCGCCTTGGCGTCCCGGACGCCGGTCAGGTGGTACCAGCGGCCCGGCTCCGGCTTGGTGGGCGAAAGGGCCCGCAGGCCCACGAAGCTCATCGCCCAGCGCTGGTCCTGCCCGGAGTACTGCAGGAAGAACGCGCTGTTGCTGCCGGTGTCCTGGCTGACCACGGTCTGGAAGCCGCCGTCGGCGACGTCGAGCTTCGCCCACGCGGACACCGTGTAGCTGCCCGCGGTGTCGACCAGTGACGCCCCGGTGTCGGCCTGGCCGCCGCCGTTGAACGACAGCGCCCCGCCCTGCACGCCGGTGGTCCATTCACCACCGGTCACGGTGGCGTCGGTGTCACCGACGGCATCGGCCGCCGTGGTGCCGCTGCCCTCGTCGAACTTGTAGGCGTGCACCCCGGACAGCCCGGGTGTGCCCGGCCCCGGATCGGGACCGCCGCCACCGCTGCCGTCGGCCTCCCTGATGATCTCCTCGTTGATGGCCCGCACCCGGTCGAAATCCATCTTCGCGACCTGCCGGTCGTAGGTGAAGAAGCCGTTCACCTCGTGCTCGACGTCGGTGATCTGCGTGTAGATCGCCCCGCTGATCGCGCAGTTGCGGGCCGCGGCGAGTACCTCCCGCTGGTTGGCGACGTAGGCCTCGGTCAGACTCTCGGAGTCGGGCCGCATCTCGTAGGCGTGGCCCTCGCCGAACCACATGTGGCCCTCGACCTCGAGACCATAACCGCCGTGTTCGCCGTCGATCGACACGCGGTTCGCGTCCGGCGTCGGCTTGGCGGGGCCGGGGTAGGCGTGCCAGTCGATCACGTCGCCGCGGCCGGAGTCACCCAGCGAGGCGCAGCAGTTGACCCCGCTGTGCGCGTTGACGAGCCGCGTCGGGTCCTGTGCCTTGACCTCGTCGGCGATCCGCCCGGTGGCCTCGCGCGACCACTCGCCCCAGCCCTCGTTGAACGGCACCCAGCCGATGATCGAGGTCCAGTTCTTCTTCTCCTCGACCAGCTCGCGCAGTTCGGTCTCGAACTGCCGCTGGGCGTCGACGGGCGGTCGCCCGCCCGTCTTCATCGACGGCATGTCCTGCCACACCAGCAGGCCCAGCCGGTCGGCGTGGTAGTACCAGCGGTCCGGCTCGGTCTTGATGTGCTTGCGGACCGTGTTGAACCCGAGGACCTTGTGCTGTTCGAGGTCGAACCGCAGCGCCTCGTCGGTCGGCGCGGTGTAGATGCCGTCGGGCCAGTAGCCCTGGTCCAGAGTGGACATCAGGAACAGGACCTCGCCGTTGAGCGTGATCCGCTTCCTGCCGTCCTCGCCCTCGACCATGCCGATCTCGCGCATGCCGAAGTAGGACGAGACCCGGTCGATCACCCGGCCCCGGTCCTTGAGCACCACGTCGAGGTCGTAGAGGAACGGCGAGTCCGGAGACCAGAGCTTCGCCCTGGGCACGGGGACCCGCAGCGGCTCGTCGGCGGCGCCGCGGGTGCGGCTGACGGTGCGCTTGCCGTCCCGGACAGTGGCCTCCACGGTCAGCCTGCCGCCCTCGCCACCGGTGTGAACGGTCAGGCCGAGCGTGCCGGTGTCGATGTCCGGCACCATCCCGAGGGTGTCGACGTGGGAGCGGGCGACGGGCTCCATCCAGACCGTCTGCCAGATGCCGGACGCGCCCTCGTAGAAGATCCCGCGGTCGGGGACGTTGCGCTGCTTGCCGACCGGCTGCCACGTGGCGTCCGTGCGGTCCTCGACGCCGACCACGATCTCCTGCTTGCCGTGGGGCTTCAGCGCGTCGGTGACGTCGGCGCTGAACGCGCCGAAGCCGCCCTGGTGCGTGGCGACCTCCTGCCCGTTGACCCAGACGGTGGCCTTGTAGTCGACGGCGCCGAAGTTGATCCGCAGCGCCTTGTCCTTGCCGACGCGCCAGTCGCGGGGCACCTCGAACGTGCGGCGGTACCACATGTGGTCCTCGTGCCGCTGGATGCCGGACAGCGCGGATTCGGTGGGATAGGGCACCAGGATGCGTTCGGCGAGGCCCTGCCCGAACGGCGGGGCCTCGCCCTCGGTGGCGCCGGCGAACTCCCAGACGCCGTTGAGGTTGCGCCATTCGTCACGGGCCAGCTGCGGTCTCGGGTACTCCGGCAGCGCGTTGGCCGGCGAGACGTCGGCGGTCCACGGGGTGACCATCCTCGGCTCGCCCATCTCCCAGCCGGGAGTGGTCTGGGCCTGTGCGGGCGCGGAGACGCCGGCGGCCAGCAGCAGCGCCGACAGCGCCGCCGTCACGGACGTCCTGCGGGCACCGCCTCGGTGTCTTCGAGTCAGTGGTGCGAGTGACAGCACAGTCGAACACCCTTCTCGGGGGGACCGGGCCAGCGGGTCGCTGGCGCCACGACACCGGGGCCACCGTGTTCACGCGAACGCGACCCCGGTGTGAAGCAGTTCACACACTTTGCGTGATGGTGTCAACACTTGCGACCAAACTCGCGCAAGGTTCAACACCAATCGCGCAGTGCCCCGCGCTACCGGCGCACTCTGCGTAGCGGTGAGCGGCGGAGCCACGTAGATCATGCGCCCGTTTGCCCGCTCGCCCAGGGGAACGCGGTTCTGACATGCTGACTGTTCGATTTTGTTGCTTCGTGATCGAACGCGGAGCCCGCTCGTCCAACGTGCGCAGCCCGAGGAGCAGTGACCCGTGAAGAGGACGATCACCACGCTGGCCGACGGCCGCGAGCTGCTGTACTTCGACATCGACGACACCAGCGACACCTCCGTGGACCGGCGGCCCGACTCGCGGATGCTGCCGCCGGTGAGCACGTCCTCCCAGCTGCGCCTCGACCCACTGCTCGACGAGTGGGTCATGATGGCCGCCCACCGGCAGGACCGCACCTTCCAGCCGCCGGAGGAGAACTGCCCGCTGTGCCCCTCCGGGCCCGGCAGGCAGACGGAGATCCCCTCGGCCGGATACACGGTCGCGATCTTCGAGAACCGCTTCCCGAGCCTGTCCACCGGCGCCGACCCCGCGCCCGTCGGCAGCGGCCATCCGCTCGTGCCGGTGCGGCCGGGATACGGACGGTGCGAGGTCGTTTGCTTCACGAGCGACCACCATGCGCGCTTCGCTGACCTCACCACCGAGCAGGCCGCGCTCGTAATGGACGCCTGGGCCGACCGCACCGAGCAGCTGTCCACACTGGACGATATCGAGCAGGTGTTCTGCTTCGAGAGCAGGGGAGCGGAGATCGGCGTGACGCTCGGGCACCCGCACGGGCAGATCTACGCCTACCCGTTCGTGACGCCGAGGACCCGCCGGATGCGAGAGGTCGCGAGGGCCTACCGCGAGCGCACGGGCGGCGACCTCCACGCCGACGTCGTCGCCGCCGAGCGCGCGGCGGCCTCGCGGCTGCTCGCCGAGACCGCGCACTGGGTTGCGTTCGTGCCCGCCGCCGCGCGCTGGCCGGTGGAGGTACACGTGTACCCGCTGCGGCGCGTGCGGTCCATCCCGGAGCTGACACCCGCCGAGCGCGCGGACTTCGCGGCCGTGTACCTCGATCTGCTGCGGCGGTTCGACCGGCTCTACGACGCGCCGCTTCCCTACATCGCGGCATGGCACCAGGGGCCCGTCACCGACGACGAGGACCTCGGGTACCTGCACCTGCAGGTGTTCTCAGTGCGACGCACGGCCGACAAGCTGAAGTACCTCGCCGGCTCGGAGTCGGGCATGGGCGCGTTCATCACCGACGCGCTTCCCGAGGACGTCGCGCGCCGACTTCGCGAGGTGTAGCGGTTTCTCGCCGTCCCGCCTGCGCCGCGAGTGCCGTAGAGTTCGCAGCGCAGGCGGCGGAACGGGGACCCAGTGAAGGCCCAGAGACCGGCAGACCTGAACGGTGCCGACCCGCACGAGCGGCTGACCACGCTGGCCGCGGTCGTCGAGCGCCAGCAGCGCGAGCTCGAGGAGCTGCGACACCGGCAGGCCGCCCGCGAGATCGTGTGCCTCGCTGAGGGCGTGCTCGTCGAGCGACTGCACTGCACCCCCGCGGAGGCGGCCGCGTACCTGCGTGACCTCGCGGCGCGCACCGGCGTGAAGGCCGTCGAGCTGGCCGCCGACCTCATCGGGGAGCCGGTCGGCGCGGGCAGGCTCCGGTTCGCGGATGGTGAGGCCGGGCCGCGACCGGCGCGGCCTCCCGAGGTGCCCGACGAGCCGGCGGGGGAGCGGCGCGAACTGGGCGACGCGCTGCTGGCGCAGGTGCTGCAGCTGGCCGGCGCCGCGGCCGCCGCGCTGTGGCAGCTGCAACCCGACGGTGCTCTGGAGTTCGTCGCGGGGTCGGGACTCAGCGCGCTGGAGACGAGCCGATGGCGGCGCATCCCGCCCCAGCTTGACTCCTTCGCGCAGCGCGTGGCCGAGCGGGGACAGCCGTTGTGGCTGGCCGGTTCGCTGCCCGTCGCCGAGCGGCCGCTCAGTCCGTGGGCGGGCGGCGCGCGGGCGGTGCTGCCCGTGCGTGGCCCTGCCGCGCTGCTGGGGGTGCTGGAGGTCGTGTGGTCGGGAGAGGAGCACACCGTGCCACCGAGCGTGCGGCGCAGGCTGACGACGCTGGCCGACGTCACCGCGCACGTGCTCGCCTCGAGCTTCGTGGCCGGTGGCCGCACGCCGTCCGGGCGGCCGGAGAACGCGTGGCTCGGAGCCGTGCTCGACGATGGGCTGCTGGTGCAGCCCTTGCCCGGCGTGCGCGGTGAGCCGGTGGACTTCGAGATCACCCACGTGGCGGCCGGCTTCACCGACCCCGCGGGCCGGACACACCGGCAGCTCGCCGGCCTGAGCCTCGTGCGCGCCTACCCGATGCTCGCCGCGTACGGCATCGTCGACCGCGCGGCGGAGGTGCTGCGCACCGGCGTGCCCTGCCGCCTCGAGCGCATCCCGTCGAGCGCGACGGGGGAGGCCGCGGGCGCGGCCGAGGTTACCGTGCGGATCGTGCCGTTCCTCGACGGCCTGCTCGTCGACTGGCGCCCCGGGACGGACGCCGACCAGCTCGCCTCACTGCTGAGCGACATCCAGCGCCTCGGCGGGCTGGGCGGGTGGGAGCACAGCCTCGTCACCGGCGAGACGACGTGGACGGACCAGACGTTCGTGCTGTTCGGGATCGCACGCTCGGAGGGTGCGGTCGGCTGGACGGACCTCATCGCCAAGGTCCATCCGGAGGACACGCCCATTGTCGAGCACTTCCAGGCGACGCTGTTGCACCGCCGCCCCGTGACCGCGACGTTCCGGTTGATCCGCCCCGAGGGGACGGTCCGGCAGGTTCGGGCTCACGGCGAACCCATCGTCGCCGACAACGGCGCGCTGGTGGCGGTGCGCGGGATCTACCAGGACCTCTCCGCGCAGTACCACAGTCAGGTCGCGCTGGCCGCCACGCAGGACCGCCTCGCCGACACCGAGCAACGGGCCCGGCAGCAGTACCGGATCGTCCGCGAGCTACAACACGCGATCATGCCGGTGGCCGCGGGGCCGGTGCACGTCGCCGGGCTCGACATCGCCGTGCGCTACCGGCCCGCCGAATCCGAGCACGCCGTGGGCGGCGACTGGTACGACGTCGTGGCACTGCCGGGCGACCAGGCCCTGCTGGTGATCGGCGACGTGGCCGGGCACGGCATCGACGCCGCGCAGGGCATGGTGGCGCTGCGCAACGCGTTGCGTGGCCTGGCTTGCACCGGCGCGGGCCCGGGGCAGCTGCTGGCCTGGCTCAACGCCACCACGTTCACCAACGGCCGGATCAACGGCACCGTGCTGTGCGGACTGTACGACCCGGCGGCGCGGCGACTCCGCTGGGCACGGGCGGGCCATCTGCCGCCGGTGCTGGTGCGGGACGGCGGCGCCGACGTTCTCGCGGAGCCGCACGGGATGATGCTGGGCGCGGATCCGGACGCCGCCTTCGAGGAGACCACGACGGTGCTGCGGGAGGGCGACACGCTGGTGCTCTACACCGACGGTTTGATCGAACGCCGGGGCGTGCTGCTCGACGAGAGCCTCGACCGGCTCGCGCGCGTCGCGGCCGAGGGCGACAGTGACGTCGAGCGGTTCAGCGACCGGTTGCTCGGCCACGCGACGGCGGACACGGACGACGACACCTGCCTCATCGTGATCCGTGTTCCCGGCGGCCCGCGCCGCTGAGGCCCCCCGGGATCCCGGGCTAGAGGCGCATCCTGAGCCGCTGTAGGCGACCCGCAGTGAAGGCCACCTTCACTGCGTTCAACGCAGGCATGGTGGCCTTCACTGCG
>NZ_QEQT01000049.1:0-178316 GCF_003311655.1 Prauserella sp. PE36
CTCCCACCACCACCCAACCGGAGGCGCTCCGCGCCGCTGCGTTTGATTCCACGCAGGCATGGTGGCCTTCACTGCGGCTGGGCTGCCCACGCGAGCCCGAGGCTGGGAAGGCCTTCAGTGCGACGTGAGGTAGCCGCCCATCCTCGTGAAGAAGTCCGTGGCCGCGTACTCGGTGCCGTCGTCGGTCCGCACGCGTTCGATCGCGAGACCGTGGTTCCGCCCGAACCGCGCATCGGCGCCGGCGACGATCACCACGCCCTTGCCCTCCGGGATGAACACGCGGCCCGGCGTGCCGCCGTAGCGGCCCTGCGACACTGACGCCTCCAGCACCCGGATGCGCTCGCCCTTGTAGAAGGTGAACGCATTGGGGTAGGGGTCCGACTGCGCGCGGACGAGCCGCTCGATGTCGGCGGCGGGCCACGTCCAGTCGATGCGACTGTCCTCGAGGGACCGTTTGTGGAAGAAGCTCGCCTTCGTCCGGTCCTGCGGGGTCCAGTCGGTGCGACCCGCCGCGATGAACGCGAGCGATTCGGACACAACGGGCTCGATGAGGTCGACGGTCTTGTGGAACAGGTCCGTCGCGGTGTCGCGCGGCCCGACCTCGACGGCCTTCTGGAGCACGATCGGGCCCGCGTCCAGCTCCCCGTCCATCATGTGGGCGGTGACGCCGACCTCCCGCTCGCCGTTGACGAGCGCCCAGATGAGCGGCGAGAAACCCGCGTAGGCGGGCAACAGCGAGTCGTGCACGTTCAGCGTGCCGTGCGTGGGCAGCGTGAAGATCTCCGGTGGAATCCACGTGCGCCAGTTGTTGGCCACGATGAGGTCGGGCTGGACCTCGCGCAGCCTGGCGGTGAGCGCGTCGTCGGGCCGGTTCGCCAGCACCACCTCCACCCCGTGCTCGGTGGCCAGCTCGGCGACGGAGTCGGCCCAGATCCGTTCGTAGGCGTGGTCGGACTTCGGATGGGTGACGACGAGTGCCACCTCGTGCTCCGAGTCCAGCAACGCCCGCAGGGTCCGGTGGCCCCACGTCTGGTAACCGAACATGACGACCCGCATCGGCCCCTCCGTGTCCTCGACGGCAAACGGCCTTAGTGAAGCAAGGCTTGCCTAACAAAGCAAGGGCTGAGCGGGGGATGAGGATCACCCTCGAAAAGACTAACTGAGGCACGCCTAAGTTAGGTTAGGGTTGCCTGCGTCTGGCTGGAAATCGGCGATGGGACAGGTATGTCACAGGCAGAGCTGCAGGAGGGAACACCGGTCTACGACCTGGTAGGAGTGGGTTTCGGACCGTCCAACCTGGCGCTGGCGATCGCGGTGGCCGAGCACAATTCGGGCACTTCCGACACGGTGACCGCTCATTTCCTGGAACGGCAGGAACGATTCGGCTGGCACCGCGGAATGCTCATCGAGGACGCCACCATGCAGGTGTCGTTCCTCAAGGACCTCGTCACCCTGCGCAACCCGGCCAGCGACTTCAGCTTCCTGTCCTACCTGCACGCACAGGGCAGGCTGATCGATTTCGTCAACCACAAGAACCTCTTCCCGCTGCGCGTCGAGTTCCACGACTACTTCGAGTGGGCCGCCGCGCGGGTCGACGACATGGTCTCGTACGCCCACGAGGTGGTCGCGGTGCGACCGGTGTACGACGGCGGCGACGTGGCCTACTTCGACGTGGTGGCAGGCGACGGTGAGGTCTACCGCGCGCGCAACCTCGTGCTGGCGACGGGACTTCGGCCGTACCTTCCCGAAGGGGTCGAGGTGTCGGACCGCGTCTGGCACAACAGCCAGTTGCTGCACCGGATCGACGAGGTCGACGAGGCGTCCCGGTTCGTCGTGGTGGGTGCGGGACAGAGCGCGGCCGAGGTGACGGCGTTCCTGCACGAGCGGTTCCCGAAGGCCGAGGTCTGCTCGGTGTTCTCCCGCTTCGGCTACAGCCCGTCCGACGACAGCGCCTTCGCGAACCGCATCTTCGACCCCGAGTCGGTCGACGAGTTCTACGCGGCGCCGGACGAGGTCAAGCAGCGGATCATGGGCTACCACGCCAACACCAACTACTCCGTGGTCGACCTCGACCTCATCGACGACCTCTACCGGCGGCTGTACCGGGAGAAGGTGCTCGGCAACGAGCGGCTGCGCATCTTCAACGTGTCGCGCCCCGTCGAGATCGTGGAGAACGAGCACGGCGTGCGCGCGACGATCGAGTCGCTCACCTCGGGCGAGAAGACCGTGCTGGACGCGGACATCGTCGTCTACTCGACGGGCTACCGCTGCGGTGACGTCTCGGCGTTGCTCGGCGACCTCGCCACGCACTGCCTCCGTGACGAGGAGGGCAGGCCGAGGGTCGAGCGTGACTACCGGCTCGGCACCGCGCCCGAGATCAGGGGCGGGATCTACCTGCAGGGCGGCGGAACCGAGCACACGCACGGCATCACGTCGTCGCTGCTGTCCAACAACGCCGTGCGGTCGGGCGACATCCTTCGCTCGATCGTCGGCAGGCGCGCCACTGGGGGAACCGACAAGCCTGCCGCGGAGTACGCGGTGAGCGGACCACGGTCCGCATGAGGAAGAAAACAGGAAGGTAGCCCCGATGTCCCCCATTTCCCTCAGGCCCGCGAAGGCGCGGGTGCGCCTGCCGGCGGCGTTGCTGGCGCTGGTGCTGGGTGTGGTGCTGGCCGGTTGTGGCAGCTCCGGTGACGGCTCCGGCAACGCCGGTGACTCGTCGCCCGCGGCCCAGAGCGGCGCGTTCCCGGTGACCATCGAGCACAAGTACGGCAAGACGGAGATCACCGAGAAGCCCGAGCGGGTGGTGACGCTCGGACTGTCCGATCAGGACGCCGTGCTGGCACTGGGCGTCAAGCCGGTCGGCGTGGTCGACTGGTTCAAGGAGCGCCCCTACGGCAAGTGGCCGTGGACGAAGGACCTGTGGGGCGACACGAAGCCCACGATCGTCGGCGAGCGCGACAGCTACAACATGGAAGCGGTCGCGAACCTCAACCCCGACGTGATCATCGCGCAGTACTCGGGCATGACCAAACAGCAGTACGACACGCTGTCCAAGCTGGCCCCCGTGGTCGCGCAGCCGAAGAAGTACCCGGACTACGCGGCGCCGTGGCAGGACATGGCGCGCCCGATCGGCAAGGCGCTCGGCCAGGAAGACAAGATGAACCAGCTCATCGAGCAGATGGACCAGCGTTACGCGGAGGTGCGCCGCAACCACCCCGAATTCGCGCAGCAGACCATCGCCGTCGCCGACAGCTTCCAGGCCGGTACCTACGCCGCCTTCACGAGCACCGACCCGAAGGCGATCTTCTTCAGGGAGATGGGCTTCAAGCTGAAGGACGAGATCGACCGGATGGCCGAGCAGGGTATGAACGCCGCTGAGTTCAGCTCCGAGCGGCTCACCGTGCTCGACGTCGACCGGCTCGTGTGGGTCACCTCCAGCGAGGACGCGAACAACCGCATCAAGGCGGAGCCGCTGTACCAGAAGCTGAAGGTGCACCAGGAGGGCCGCGACCTGTTCGTGCCGTACGAGAACCCGGACATCGGCGCCGCGTTCTCGTTCAACACCGTGTTGTCGATCCCGTACGCCATCGATCAGATGGTGCCTCGGCTGACCGCCGACTCGTAGTCGAAAGGCGTTCCCCCCGATGTCGGGTGTTCCGCTCACCAGTGCTCAGTCCGGAATCTGGCTTGCCCAGCAGATCGCGCCGGACGATCCGGTCTACAACATCGCCTGGTATCTGGAGATCACGGGCGAGGTGGACCTCGACCGGCTCTCCGCGTCCGTGGCCAAGGCGATCGCGGAGACCGAGAGCGTGCACGTGCGCTTCGCCGACGTCGGGGGAACGCCCCGGCAGCTTCCGGCGCCGGCGGACCCGGCGCCGCGCGTGCTCGACTTCCGCGGTGAGGCCGATCCCGCCGCCGCGGCGACCGAGTGGATGCGCCGCGAGCGGCGGGCCGTCACCGATCTCGAACACGGCCCGGTGTTCGCCCACGCGCTGCTGCTGCTCCGCGAGCGGGTCTGGTGGTACCAGCGCTACCACCACCTGGTGATGGACGCCTACGGCTGTCTGCTCGTCACGCAGCGGGCGGGTGACCTCTACGCGGGGGCCGAGGGGCACCGGTTCGGCCCGCTGTCGGCGCTCGCCGACGCGGACGCCGCGTACCGCGGATCCGAGCGGTACACAGTGGACCGGTCCTTCTGGCACGAGCGGTTCGCAGACCGGCCGGAGCCAGCACGGCTGCTGGACCGCGCGCCCGGCGCCGAGGTGCGCCGCCGGACGGTCGAGCTGTCCCGCGAGCGCACCGACGCCCTGCGCGAGCTGGGCGTCCGGTGTGGACAGCGGCTGTCTCGCGTCGCGCTCGCGGCCGTCGCCGCCTACACCCACCGCGCCACGGGCGCCTCCGACGTCGTGCTCGGCGTACCGGTGGCGGCGCGGCCCGAGCCGGAGACGCGCGTGGTGCCCGGCATGGCGTCCAACGTGCTGCCGCTGCGGCTCACCGTGCGGCCGTGGACCACGCCCTCGGACCTGATCGCCGCCGTGGACGAGGGCATCGCCGCGCTCACGGCACACGGCCGCTACCGAGGCGAGGACCTCGCCCGCGAGCTGGGATTCGCCGACGGGCTCGCGCAGCTCATCGGACCCACCGCCAACTTCATCAGCTTCGGCAGGGACCTCACGTTCGCCGGTGCCGCCGCCGACTTCCGCGACCTGGCGCTCGGCCCCGTCACCGACCTCTCCATCACGTGTTGCGAGCGCTGGGCCGACTACGGCCTGCTGATCGAGCTGGACGGCGCGTGTGACGACGCCGAGCTCGCCGAGCACGAGCGCCGGTTCCTCGCCGTGCTCGACGCGATGGTCGCGGGTCCGGGGCGCCCGCTCGGCGCGATCGAGCTGCTGCCCTCGGAGGAACGCACCCGCCTGCTCGAGGGCCTCGGCGCCGACGAGTGCGAGGTCGACGAGCTGACCTGGCCCGATGCCTTCGAGCGGCAGGTGCGTCGCACACCGGACGCGGTCGCGGTGGTGTGCGAGGACGAGCGGCTCACCTACGCCGAGCTGAACGCCGCGGCCAACCGGCTCGCCCGCTCGCTGCACGCCAGGGGTGTCGGCGCGGAGGACGTGGTCGGCGTCGCGCTGCCCCGCTCGGCGGATCTGGTGGTCGCACTGCTCGGCGTGCTCAAGGCGGGAGCGGCATACCTGCCGCTGGACACCGACCACCCGCGCGAGCGGCTCGACTACATGGTGGCCGACGCGGGAGCCAAGCTCGTACTGTCCACTGTGGATCACGAACGGCTGGCCGCGTACGACGACAGTGACCTGGGCCTGCCGATCGCGCTGCACCAGGCCGCCTATGTGATCTACACGTCCGGCTCGACGGGCAGGCCGAAGGGCGTCGTCGTGTCCCACGAGGGCGTCGGCAGTCTCGTCCAGACCGCGATCGCGCGGCTCGGCGTGGACGCCACGAGCCGCGTCGCGCAGTTCGCCTCCGTCGGCTTCGACGTCGCCGTGTGGGACCTCACGATGTCGCTGTGCGTCGGCGGGCGGAGCATCGTCGTGCCAACCGAGCGGCGCGTCGCGGGCCCCGAGCTCACGGAATACCTGACCGCGCAGGGCGCCACGCACATGATCCTGCCGCCGTCGCTGGTCGCCGCGCTGCCGGCCGAGTGCGAGCTGCCCGAGGGCGGCGTGCTCGTGGTGGGCACCGAGACCGTGCCGCCGGAGCTGATCACGCGCTGGGCCAAGCGGATGCGTGTGGTCGCGGCGTACGGCCTGACCGAGGCGACCGTCAACTCGACGCTGTGGCAGGCGGAGCAGGACTGGCTCGGCGCGGTGCCGATCGGTGTACCGGACCCGAACACGAGGGCCTACGTGCTCGACTCGTCGCTGAGGCCCGTGGGCGTGGGCGTGATCGGCGAGCTGTACGTCGGCGGCCGGGGCCTCGCCCGCGGCTACCGGGGCAGGCACGCGCTGACGGCGGAGCGGTTCGTGGCCGACCCGTTCGGCCCGCCGGGCGCCCGGATGTACCGCACCGGTGACCGGGTGCGGTGGCGTGCCGATGGGAACCTCGACTTCCTGGGGCGCTCGGACAACCAGGTCAAGATCCGCGGCTACCGCATCGAACCCGGCGAGGTGGAGTCGGCGCTGCTGAGCCATCCCGAGGTGGCGCAGGCCGCCGTCGTCGCACGTGAGGACCATCGCGGGGTCCGGCGCCTCGTCGGCTACGTCGTCGGCGACGCGGAGTCCGAGGCGGCGAAGGCGTTCGTCGCGGAGAGCCTGCCCGAGTACATGGTGCCCACGGTGGTGTTGCGCCTCGACGAGCTGCCTTTGACGCCCAACGGCAAGGTCGACCGGGCCGCGCTGCCCGCACCCGACTGGACGGGCCTAGCGGGCGGCACCGCACCCACGACGCCGAGGGAACGCACGCTCGCCACGCTGTTCGCGGAGATTCTCGACCTGCCGAGCGTCGGCGTGCACGACAGCTTCTTCGAGCTGGGCGGCGACTCGATCGTCGCGATCCGACTCGTCGCCGAGGCCCGCAAGGCCGGCCTGGCCCTGACGCCCCGCGACGTGTTCGCCCACCGCACGGTCGCCGCGCTCGCCGGGGTCGCGGGAGCCCCATCGCGGGTGGGCGAGGTGCAGCTGGACGGCATGGACGACACAGCGTTGCCCGTGTCGTCGTTGCAGAGCGGGTTCTACTTCCACTCGCGGTTCGACGAGACCGACTCCTACGTGGTGCAGGAGGTGCTCGACCTCGCCGAGGGCGTCGACCCCTCGGTGCTCCGGGCGAGGCTGCAGCGGCTGCTCGACCGGCATCCGCTGCTGCGGGCCGGGTTCCGTCAGCTGCCCGACGGCCGCGTGGTTCAGCGGATCCCCGAGCACGTGGAACTGCCGTGGCGAGAGGCGCCCGAACTGGAGGCGGCGCTCGAAGCGGACCGCGCCGACGGTTTCGACCTCGCCGAGCCGCCGCTGCTGCGCGCCACCCTGGTGGGCGGCACGCGACTGGTGCTCACGCTGCACCACATCGTCGCCGATGGGTGGTCGGTGTCGGTCATGCTCCGCGAGGTCGCCGCCGACGATCTCCCGCCCGCGCCCGATCACCGGCCGTACCTCGCGTGGCTGGCGAACCGCGACCACGACGCGGCGCTGGTCGCCTGGCGTTCCGCCCTGTCCGATGTGGAACCGACCCGCCTTGTGGAGCACGCGGCTGAGGAGCCGGGCAGCGTCGTCGTGGACGTCCCCGAGGACCTCACGAACGCGCTGACCGAGGTGGCCCGTTCCCGCGGGCTGACGCTGAGCACGCTGGTGCACGGCGCGTGGGGCCTGCTGCTGAGCGGGCTCACCGGCCGGTCCGACGTGGTGTTCGGCAGCACCGTCTCCGGCCGGGGTATCGACCTCGAGGGCATCGAGTCGGCGGTGGGCCTGTTCATCAACACCGTGCCCGCGCGGCTGCGCCTGCGAGGCGGTGACTCGCTCGGCACGGCACTGGAGCGCTGGCAGCAGGAGCAGGCCGCGCTGCTCGACCACCAGCACGTCGCCCTCGCCGACCTCCAGCGCGGCACCGGCGAGCTGTTCGACACGCTCGTGGTGGTGGAGAACCAGCCCGCGCACTCGGAACCGGGCCTGTTCACCGGCGTGGAGGTGCGCGACGCCGTGCACTACCCGCTCGCGCTCGTAGCGCACCCCGGGAAGCGGCTGCGACTGGAGCTCAAGCACCGCATCGGTGAGTCCGGTGCGCGCGAGATCGCCGACCGCTACCTCGGCGTGCTCGCCGCGCTCACCGAGCCGGACCGGCGGGTCGCCGACCTCGACCTTCGCACGGAGGCTGAACGCTCCACCACCGATCGGACCGACCATCCGGTGCCCGATGGCACGCTCGCGTCGCTGTTCGCGGACCAGGTGGCCCGCACCCCGGACGCCACGGCCGTGGTCTTCGAGGACACGCGACTGTCCTATGCGGACCTGGATGCCCGCGCCGAGGCGCTCGCCCGCAGGTTGCGGGCCAGAGGAGCGGCTCCGGAGTCGCTGGTCGCCGTGGCCGTCCCGCGTTCGGCCGAGCTGATGGTCGCGTTGCTGGGCGTGCTCAAGTCCGGCGCCGCGTACCTGCCGGTGGACCTCGACTACCCCGCCGAGCGCATCGCCTTCATGCTCGCCGACTCCGGCGCGCGGCTCGCCGTGACCCTGCCGGGCACGGAGCTGCCGGGCGACATCGAGCGGGTGGTGCTCGGCGAGGACGAGACGGTCGCCGACTCACCCGTTGTCACCGCGAAGCCCGACGAGCCCGCGTACCTGATCTACACGTCCGGCTCCACCGGGCGGCCCAAGGGCGTGGTGGTGACCCACCGCGCGATCGTCAACCGGCTCGCGTGGATGCAGGGGCACTACGGGCTCGCGGCCGACGACCGCGTGCTGCAGAAAACGCCGTCGAGCTTCGACGTGTCGGTGTGGGAGTTCTTCTGGCCGCTGCTCGAGGGCGCGGCCGTGGTCCTCGCGCGCCCGGACGGTCACCGTGACCCCGCCTACCTCGCCTCGTTGATCGAGAACGAGCGCATCACCACGCTGCACTTCGTGCCGTCGATGCTCGCCGCGTTCCTGCAGGTGGTGAAGGACGCCGGATGGGCAGCGAGCCTGCGGCGGGTGTTCTCCAGCGGGGAGGCGCTGCCGGTCGAGTCGGCGACGCGCTGGCGGGAGCTGACCGGGGTGCCGTTGCACAACCTCTACGGGCCCACCGAGGCCGCCGTGGACGTCACGTGGTTCCCGTTCGAGGGTGACGCGGACGGGGCCTCGGTGCCCATCGGGTGGCCGGTGTGGAACACGCGGCTGTACGTGCTCGACGAGTTCCTGCGCCCCGTGCCAGACGGCGTGCCCGGTGAGCTGTACCTCGCGGGCGTGCAGCTCGCGCGCGGCTACCACGACCGGCCGGGTCTCACGGCGACGCGGTTCGTGGCGAATCCGTATGGTGACGGCCGCCTTTATCGCACCGGCGACCTGGTCCGACGTCGGCGCGCCGACGGGGCGATCGAGTACCTAGGGCGCACCGACCGGCAGGTGAAGATCCGCGGCAACCGCGTGGAGCTGGGCGAGATCGAGTCCGCGCTCTCGCGGCTGCCCGGAATCGCGCGGGCCGCGGTGGTCGCCCGCGACGGCGCGCTCGTCGGCTACGTCGTGCCGTCCGGGGAGGAGCCCGCTGTCGAGGCGTGGCGCGAGGCACTCGAGGCGGAGCTGCCCGCGAGCATGGTGCCGAGCGGGCTCGTGGTGCTCGACGACCTGCCGCTGACGCCGAGCGGCAAGCTGGACCAGAACGCCCTGCCCGCACCGGACCTGGTGACTGTGTCCTCCCTGCCGTCGCGGCGGCCCCGGACCGAACGGGAACGGATCGTGTGCGACATCGTCGCGGCGGTGCTCGGCCTGCCCGAGGTGGGCGTCGACGACGACTTCTTCGTGCTCGGCGGCGACAGCATCACCTCGATCGCGGTGTCGGCGCAGGCGCGGGAACGCGGGCTCGACGTCTCGCCGAGGGATGTCTTCGAGCACCGGACCCCCGCCGCGCTCGCGGCACACGCCGGGGACGGCGTGCGGGAGATCCCCGCCGAGCTGGGCAGCGTTGAGCTCACCGAGCCGGAGCGGAGGAGCCTGCCCGCGCCCGACGTCGAGGACGTGTGGCCGCTCTCGCCGTTGCAGGAGGGCCTGTACTTCCACGCGACGTACGACGCCGAGGGTGTGGACGTCTACCAGTCGCAGGAGTCGCTCGACTTCGACCACCGGCTCGACGCCGACCGGCTGCGGGCCGCGTGCGCGTCGCTGCTGGCGCGCAACCCGAGCCTGCGCGCCGGGTTCGCCAGTGACGGGCTGCCGAGGCCGGTGCAGTTCATCGTGACCGGTGCCGAAGTGCCGCTGACCGAGGTGGACCTCACCGAGCGGCCGGAGGACCTCGACGGGCTGCTCGCCGAGGACCGGCGGCGGCGGTTCGACCTCACCAGCCCGCCGCTGTGCCGTCTGCTGCTGGTCCGGTTGCCCGGCGGGCGCGACCGGCTCGTCGTGACACACCACCTCGTGCTGTGGGACGGCTGGTCGGCGTGGCTGTTCCTGGAGCAGCTGTTCGCCCTCTACGAGCGGGCCGGCGACGACACCGGGCTCCCCGCGCCGGGCTCGTACCGCGACTACCTCGCGTGGCTCGGGCAGCAGGACTCCGGGCAGGCGCTCCTGGCCTGGCGGCAGGCGCTGCGCGGGCTGGCGGAGCCCACGCTCGTCGCCTCGGCCGACCGCGGCGGCGACCCGGTGATCCCGGCCGACTACGACGCCCTGTTGCCGAGGGAGACCAGCGACCGGTTGCGCGAGGAGGCCCGCCGGCACGGGCTGACGCTGCACACGCTGCTCAGCGCGGCGTGGGGACTCGTGCTGTCGGGCATGGTCGGGCGGTCGGACGTGGTGTTCGGCGCCGTCGTGGCGGGTCGGCCGGCCGAGGTGCCGAACGTGACGAGCGTGATCGGCATGTTCCTCAACACCGTGCCTTCGCGGGTGCGGTTCGAGCCGCGCGAGTCGGTGCTGGAGCTGTTGCGGCGGCTGCAGTCGGAACGGGCGGCGCTCATGCCGTACGAGTACGTCGGGCTCGGTGAGCTGCAGCGTGAGGCCGGGCACCGGCGGCTGTTCGACACGCTGTTCGTGCTGCGCACGGCCGATGGCGAGGAGCGGCTGGCCCAGCTGCACGACCTGCATGGCATCACGTCGGTGTCCAATGTGGATGGCACACACTTCCCGCTGACGCTGATCGTGACGCCGGAGGAACGGCTGCGGGTCACCCTCGCCGCGCGACCGGACATCTTCGACGCCGCCGAGGCGGGTCGCGTGCTGGAGCGGTTCACGACCGTGCTGGAACGGCTCGCCGCCGACGTGACGGCCCCGGTCGCGTCGCTCGACCTGCTGACCGAGGCCGAGCGCGCCGAGCTGCGCGGGCAGCCGGAGCGGCCGATCGGCGACGACACGATCGCGGATCTGCTCGCCGCGCAGGCCGCGCGCACGCCGGGCGAGACGGCCCTGGTGTTCGGCGACGAGCGGCTGACCTACGCCGAGCTGGACGAGCGGATCAACCGCCTGGCCCGGCTGCTGCTGGCGCGCGGCGCGGGTCCGGAGCAGGTGGTGGCGCTCGCGCTGCCGCGCTCGATCGACATGGTGGTGGCCCTCTTCGCGGTGCTGCGCACCGGCGCGGCGTACCTGCCGCTCGACCTCGACCACCCCGCAGAGCGCCTCACCCACATGCTTGAGGACACGAACCCCCTCTGCGTGGTCACCACGACCGACTGCAGTGAAGGCCACCTTCACTGCGTTGAACGCAGGCATGGTGGCCTTCACTGCAGTCATCGCCACGTGCTGCTGGATCACGTGGACGTGGTTGAGGAGTTGCGGAGGGTGTCCGGGGAGCCGATCGGGGACCACGAGCTTTCGCCTCGGTTCGCCAAGGGTGCCGCCGGACGGCTGGAGTACCCCGCATACGTCATCTACACGTCCGGCTCCACCGGGCGGCCCAAGGGCGTGGTCACGCCGTATCGCGGGCTCACGAACATGCAGCTCAACCACCGGGAGGCGATCTTCGCGCCCGCCATCGAATCGGCGGGCGGGCGGCGGCTGCGCATCGCGCACACGGTGTCGTTCGCCTTCGACATGTCGTGGGAGGAGCTGCTGTGGCTCGTGGAGGGCCATGAGGTGCACGTCTGCGACGAGGAGCTGCGCCGCGACGCCGAGGCGCTGGTCTCCTACTGCGATGAGCACCGCATCGACGTCGTCAACGTGACACCCACGTACGCCCAGCTGCTGCTGGAGGAGGGCCTGCTCGAGGGCCACGTGCCGCCGCTTGTGTTGCTCGGCGGCGAGGCCGTTTCCGATGCCGTGTGGAACACGCTCGCGCACACCGAAGGCACCTACGGCTACAACCTCTACGGGCCAACCGAGTACACGATCAACACCCTCGGCGCGTCCACAGCGGACAGCCCGACACCCGCAGTCGGCAAGCCCATCTGGAACACGCGCGCCTACATCCTCGACCCGTTCCTGCGGCCCGTACCGCCCGGCACCCCGGGTGAGCTCTACATCGCGGGCGTGGGCCTCGCCCGCGGCTACCACAACCGGCCGGGGCTCACAGCGGAGCGGTTCGTGGCGAACCCCTATGCACCGGGCCGCATGTACCGCACCGGGGACCTCGTGCGGCAGCGGCCGGGCAGCGGGATCATCGACTTCCTCGGCCGCACCGACGACCAGGTGAAGATCCGTGGCTACCGTGTGGAGCTGGGCGAGGTCGAGGCCGCGCTCGCCGACCACCCGGCCGTCACCCACGCCGCCGTGGTCGTCAACGGACAGCGCCTCGTCGGCTACGTCGTGGCCGATGGCGAGTTCGACTGGCGCGAGCACCTCAAGGCACGCCTGCCGGACTACATGGTTCCGGCCGCGGTCGTGACTGTCGACCACCTGCCGTTGACCGTCAACGGCAAGCTCGACGTCAAGGCACTGCCCGCCCCATCACTCGATGCCGGGCGGGAGAGCAGGCCACCGCGCAACCACGAAGAAGAGGTGCTGTGCGAGCTGTTCGCCGAGTTGCTCGGCGCCGAGGGCGTCGGCATCGACGACAGCTTCTTCGACCTCGGCGGGCACTCGCTGCTCGCGACGCGCCTGGTGAGCAAGGCCCGCACGGCACTGGACGCGGAACTGTCCATTCGCGACCTTTTCGAGGCTCCGACCGTGGCCGAGCTGGTGAGCCGGATCGGTGGGCCCGCGCGGCCCGCGCTCACCGCCGCCGAGGACCGGCCCGCCGAGCTGCCTGCTTCCGCCGCGCAGCGACGGCTGTGGGTCATCCAGAACATGGCGGAGACCTCCGCCGCCTACAACTTCCCGCTCGTGGTCCGCCTGCGCGGGGCGCTGGACCTCGACGCGTGGCGGGCGGCGCTCGAGGACGTCGTCACCCGGCACGAGGCACTACGCACCGTGTTCACCGAGCGCGACGGCGTGCCCTTCCAACGTGTGGTCGAGGACGCCCAGCCGGCGGTGGAGGTTCGCGAAACCACCGAGCAGGCGCTGAGCGAGTTCGTGCGCGAGGCCGTGGCTCGGCCGTTCGACCTGGCCACGGAGCTGCCGATCCGGTGCACGATCGCGCGGCTCGCCGCCGACGACCACGTGGTGGTGCTTCTGCTGCACCACATCACCACCGACGAGTGGTCCGACCGTCCGTTCCTGCGCGATCTCTCCGCCGCCTACGCCGCACGCACCGCGGGAACCGCACCGGAGTGGAGCCCCCTGCCGGTGCAGTACGCCGACTACGCGCTGTGGCAGCGGAGACTGCTCGACGTGGTCGGCGAGGAGCAGCTCGCCTACTGGCAGTCCACCTTGGACGGATCCCCCGAGGAACTGGAGCTGCCCACCGACCGGTCACGACCCGCCCGACCGACGTTCAGCGGCGCGGACCTCGAGATCGAGCTGGACCCTGCGACGTGCGAGCGGCTGCGCGCGCTCGGGCAGGACACCGGCGCGAGCATGTTCATGGTGCTGCACGCGGCCGTCGCGGCGCTGTTGCACCGCCTCGGCGCGGGGGAGGACATCCCGCTCGGCGCGCCCATCGCGGGCCGGGCCGACGAGGCGCTCGACGACCTCGTTGGCTTCTTCGTCAACACGCTCGTGCTGCGCACCGACCTTTCCGGCTCACCGAGCTTCGCCGAGCTGGTGCGGCGGGTGCGGGAGACCGACCTCGCCGCGTTCTCCCACGCGGACGTGCCCTTCGAGGCCGTCGTGGAGCGGCTCAACCCGGCCCGCTCGCTCTCGCGCAACCCGCTGTTCCAGGTGATGGTCGGCTACCACGGCCGCACGGGCGGGGAGCTAACGCTGCCCGGCCTGCGCGCGGAGTTCGTGCCGTACGCGACCGAGACGGCGAAGTTCGACCTCGTGTTCAGCTTCACCGAGCGGTTCGACACCGGGCGCGTCAGCTGCCGCATCGAGTACAGCACCGAACTGTTCGACGCTGAGACCGTGGAGCGGCTCGGCGAGCGGCTCGGCAGGCTCGTCGACGCCGTCGCGGAGCGACCGCGGTCGCGGATCGCTGAGGTCGACGTGCTCACCGACGACGAGCGGCACCTGGTTCTGGAGGGCTTCAACGCCACCGGGCGCGTGGTCGACGAGGCGTCGCTGCCGGAGCTGTTCGCCCGGCGCGTCGCCGAGCAGCCGGAGGCCGTCGCCGTGGTGGAGCGCGACCGCCAGGTGACGTACGCGCAGCTCAACGAGCGGGCGAACCGCATCGCGCGGCTGCTCGCCGAGCACGGCGTCGCCGAGGAGAGCGTGGTCGGTGTCGCCGTGCCGCGGTCGGTCGACACGATCGCCACGGTGCTCGCGACGGTGAAGCTCGGCGCGGCGTTCCTCCCGCTGGACCTCACACACCCGACCGAGCGGCTCGCCTACCTGATCGGTGACTCGGGCGCGCGGCTCGTGGTCGGCACGCCGGCGGTGGCGGACCGGATCCCAGACGTCGCACCGATGTTGTTGCTGGATGGCGAGATAGACCGCGACGGCTCCGATGTGGACGTTCCGGCGCCTTCGCTGGATCAGGCGGCGTACGTGATCTACACGTCCGGCTCCACCGGCAAGCCGAAGGGCACCGTCGTGCCGCACGACGGCATCGCTAGCCTCGTCGCGACCGCTGTCGACCGCATGGGCCTCGAACCGACCTCGCACGTGCTGCAGTTCGCCTCGATCGGCTTCGACGTGTTCGTGTTCGAGCTGGCGATGGCGCTGTGTCACGGCGGGCGGCTCGTGCTGATCCCGGAGGAGGCGCGCGTCGCGGGCACGGCGCTCACCGACTTCCTGCGCGAGCAGGCGGTGACGCACCTGATCCTGCCGCCGTCGCTGGTGTCGGCGCTGCCGCCGGAGGCCGAGCTGCCGCGCGGGTCGACGATCCTGGTCGGCACCGAGACCGTGCCGCCGGACCTGATCGACCGCTGGGCGGGCAAGCTGAACCTGATCGCGGCGTACGGGCTGACCGAGGCGACCGTCAACTCCACGCTGTGGCCCGCGAAGCAGGGCTGGCGGGGGCCGGTGCCGATCGGCGTCCCCGACCCCAACACCGTCTGCTACGTGCTCGACGCGCACCTGCGCCCGGTGCCGCCGGGCGTGGTCGGCGAGCTGTACGTGGCGGGCCGGGGACTCGCCCGCGGGTACCTCGGCAGGCACGGGCTCACGGCGGAACGGTTCGTGGCGAACCCGTTCGGGGCTCCGGGTTCCCAGATGTACCGCACCGGTGACCGGGCGCGCTGGCGGTCCGATGGGAACCTGGACTTCCTCGGCCGCGTGGACGGCCAGGTGAAGATCCGCGGCTTCCGCATCGAGCTCGGCGAGATCGAGGCAGCGCTCACCGCGCACCCCGGCGTCAGCCAGGCGGCCGTTGTCGCCGACCGCAAGGGCGACATCGTGCGGCTGGCCGGCTACGTCGTGGCGGACGAGGACATCGACTGGCGCGAGCACCTGCGTGCGCGGCTGCCGGAGTACATGATCCCGGCGCTCGTGATGCGACTCGACGGCCCGCTTCCGTTGACGCCCAACGGAAAGCTCGACCGGCGCGCGCTGCCCGCGCCGGACTGGGCGTCGCTCACGGGCGACGCGCGCCCGGCGACGGAGGAACAGCGCGTGCTCGCGGGGCTGTTCGGCGAGATCCTCGGGCTGGACGACGTCGGCGTGCACGACGACTTCTTCGAGCTGGGCGGGCATTCGATGTCGTCGATGCGGCTGCTGGGCCGTATCCGCTCGGCGTTCGGGGTCGACCTGACGATCAGGGACGTTTTCGACGCGCCGACCGTCGCCGGGATCGCGGGCAAGCTGGCCGGGGGATCGCGGCACCGGCCGGCACTGGTGCACCGGGAACGTCCCGCGACGGTTCCGCTCGCGCCAGTGCAGCGATGGCAGTGGAACCTGCACCGCGAGCACCCCGGCTTCGACCACGCGCTCGCCCTGCGCTCGCGCGACGGCTTCGACGCCGGAGCGCTCGCGGCGGCGTGGAAGGACGTGGCCTTGCGGCACGAGCCGCTCCGCACGCGGTTCGAAGGCGGGTGCCAGCGGCTCGGTGAGCCGCCGGAGCTGATGGCGGAGTCCGTTGTGGACGTCGAGGCACGGCTGGCAGAGCTGGCGGCGCAGCGGCCCGACGAGCCCGGCGTGCGGATCCACCTGCTGAAGGCCGAGTCCGAACAGGCCCTGTTGCTGACCATGCACTACCTCGCCGTCGACGAGTGGTCCGTGGTGCCGCTCATGCGGGACCTCAGCACCGCGTACGCGACCCGATCGGCGGGGGAGGAACCGGCGTGGGAGCCGCTCCCGGTGACCTACGCCGATTACACGCGGTGGTCCGGACAGCTGCGAGCCGAGGTGGGGCGGGCCCAGCTCGACTACTGGCGGGAGACGCTGCGCGACGCCCCGCCTCTGGTGCTGCCCGGCGAAGGCGGACGCGGTGACGGTGGCGCGGGGGTGGTGCCGTTCGTGCTCGACGCCGAACTGCACGCCGCGATCGACCGGACCGCGAGGGCCAATGGCGCCAGCATGTTCATGGTGCTGCAGGCGGCGTTCACCACGGTGCTCGCCGCGAACGGAGCCGGAACGGACCTGCCGATCGGCACGATCGTCGCGGGCCGCACCGAGGAGGCGCTCACCGATCTCGTCGGGTGCTTCTTCAACACGGTGGTGCTCCGCACGGACGTGTCGGGCTCGCCGAGCGTCCCCGAACTGCTGGCGCGCGTGCGGCGGACCAACCTCGCCGCGCTCGATCGCCAGGACGTGCCCTTCGACGACGTCGCGAACGCGCTCGGCTGGCGGCCGAGGGTGCTCATGGTGCACCACGAGCAGGCCCGGCTCTCCGAACTGGAGGGCGGGCACGGCGAGCTGGTGGCTGTGCCGACGGGCGTCGCGAAGGCGGACCTCACCCTGAGTTTCTACGAGCCGCAGGGCGAGGGTGAGGTGCACTGCTATCTCGGTTACGCGACCGGTGTGCTGACCGCGGCGACCGTCGAACGGCTCGCCGGCGAGCTGCGCACCGTTCTGGAAGAGTTCACAAGGAGGCAATCGTGACCAACCCGTTCGAGGACCCGGACGGCCGCTACTACGTGCTCGTGAACGACGAGGAGCAGCATTCGCTGTGGCCGTCGTTCGTGGACGTTCCGGCGGGCTGGCGGATCGTGTTCGGGGAGGACACCCGCGACGCGTGCCTCGCCTACGTCGAGGAGAACTGGACCGACCTGCGTCCGGCGAGCATTCGCTAGACGACGAGGTTCAGTGCGAGCGCCGTCACCACCGCGCTCGACAACAGGGCCGTGCCGAGGCGCCCGCGAGGGCTCGTGACGGCGCGGCCCAGCACGGCGCCACCGCACGCGAGGAGCAGCTGCCAGCTCGCGGAGGCGGCGAAGGCGGCGAGCACGAACGCGGTCGCGGTGGCCGGGTCCGCCGCGATGGTCGTGACGTCACCGAGCACGAGCGCGGCGAAGTAGACGATCGTCGCCGGGTTGAGCACGGTGATGCCGAGCAGGCTCGCGTAGGCCCGCGCCGCCGATGTCGCCCGGACCTCGGCGGGCTCGCCGAGCTCCCGGTGCCGCCGGATCGCCGAGACGGCGACGGCCGCCGCGATGGCGACGAGCACGATCGCCGAAGCCCAGCGCAGCGGCACCGTGATGGGCTCGATCAGCTCCGCGAGGGCGGACCCGCCGAGCACGGCGGCGAGCGCGTAGACACCGTCCGCGGTCGCGATGCCGAGCGCGGCGCTCACGCCGACGCGCAGCGAGGTGCGCGCGGTGAGCGCGACGAGGTACGCGCCGACAGCGCCAACGGGAATGGCGATGCCGTAACCGGCGACCAGGCCCGCGAGTAGCGCGGCGGTCACGGTCGCGTGGCTGTCGAGCTCCTCCGGTTGACGGCCTGCTGCTTCGCCGTCGCACAGGTGGCGGCGGTGGAGGGCAGCGGGCGATGTCCGGTGGTGGTCATGCGGCCGATGATGCGGGCCGGACGTGGGGTGGAGCAACCGGTTATCGAGGGGGTGTTCGGTGTTCGGTATTGACCGAACACCGAACAGGAGTCGTTGCAGCGGATTCGCGGCGCGGGCGGTAGAGACATCACGCTGGACGATGTCGACCTCGTGATGGAGCTGCTGAACTCCGCCGTGTCGCGCCTTTGACCGGCTGGTCGGGAACGCGCCACTCGCGGTCCTGAGCGCAGAACTCGGCGTCCTGAGCGCAGAACTCGGCGTCCTGAGCGGGGGACTCGCGGTCGGGAGCGGGGGACTCGCGCGTCAGCGGGTTCGCTGGTCGGACCAGGCGGCCCACAGGGCCGCGTAGCGGCCGTTCGCCGCCACCAGGTCGTCGTGCGTGCCGGTTTCCACCACCTTGCCGGCGTCGAGCACCACGATCCGGTCCGCCGCCGCGGCCTGTGTCAGGCGGTGGGCGACCACGAGGCCCGTGCGGCCCTCTAGTGCCTTCGCCGCCGCCTTCTCCAACACCTTCGCGCCCGCGCTACCCGCCTCCGCGGTCGCCTCGTCGAGGATGGCGATCGGCGGGTCTGCCAGCACCAGGCGCACCAGAGCCAGCTGCTGCGACTGGGTGACCGTCAGCCGGTGCGCGCCCTCACCCACCATTGTGGACAGTCCATCCGGGAGTGCGTCGACCCAGGGCAGAGCGCCGACCTTCGCCAGCGCCGCCCGCAGCTCCTCATCCGTCGCGTCGGGCTTGGCGAGGCGCAGGTCCTCGGCGAGCGTGCCCGCGAAGACGTGCACCTCCTGGCTGATGAGCGCCACCGTGCGGCGCGTGCCCGCGTGGCCGAGGTCGTCGAGGGCGACACCGCCCAGTGCGAGCGAGCCCGATGTCGGCCGGTGGATGCCGGCGATCAGCTTCGCGAGCGTCGTCTTCCCGGCCCCGCTCGCACCCACGAGGGCGACCCGCTCCTCGGGGGCGATGTCGAGGTCCACGTCGCGCAGTACGTCGTGGCCCGCGACGTAGGCGTGGCTCACCGCGGCGGCCTTCACCGACGCGTCCACCGGCACGCCCGCCTGCTCGGGCTCCCGTTCGGTCGGCAGGTCCGCGACGCCGACCAGGCGGGCGAGGCTCGCCGCCGCCGACTGGGCGTCGTCCACGAGCGCCAGCGCCGCGTTGATGGGGTTGAAGAGGCTGTGGAAGTACAGCGCGGCCGCCGTCGCCGTGCCGATCGTGGCGGTGCCGTTGCCCACCAGCACGAAACCGGCCACGAGGATGGCCGACAGACCGACGAACTCGGCGAGGTTGAGCCGCGAGAAGAACCGGGTCATCAACCGGACCGCGCGCATCGTCACGTCCACGACCGTCTGGGACCGGCCTCGCACGCGCTCGACGTGCTCGTCGGTGAGCCGGAACGCCCGAACCGTGCGCGCGCCGCCGACCGTGTCGAGCAGCTGCTGTTGCTGGGCCCCGTCGCGCACGCGCTGGTGGGCGTACAGCGGAATCGCGCGCCGCACGTACCAGCGCACCGTGTAGAGCTGGATCGGCGCCGCGAGCAGCGCGGCGAGCAGGAACCGCCAGTCCAGCAGTGCGAGCCCGCCGAGCGTGAGCACGATCGTCAGCGCGGAACGACCCAGCTCGGGCAGGGCCTCGCGCACCGACTTGGCGATCACGGCGACGTCGTTGGTGACCCGCGAGGTCAGATCGCCCGACCCGGCCAGCTCGACGCGTTCCAGCGGCTGGCTCAGCGCCCGCTCGATGAAACGTTCCCGCAGGCTCGCGAGCATGCTCTCGCCGAGCCGCGAGACCAGCGCGAGCCCCCACGCGTTGCCAGCGCCCCTGGCCAGCGCGACGACCACCAGCAGGACGACGGGCACCGTGAAGTCCGTGCTGCCCTCGTCCACCAGGTCGACGATGTGGCCGAGCAGCGGGGCCGTAAGCAGCCCGACGCCCGTCGCCGCGGTCAGCACGCCGAACGCGGAGAAGGCCAGCAGGCGCCGGGGCCGAAGCAGCTCGCCGACTGCGGCGGCCGTGCGCCTGCCCGTCGCGGTCGGCAGCAACTCGCGATCGCTCATGACAGCACCGCCGATCGGTAGCCGGGGTTGGCGTGGACGAGTTCGGCGTGCGTGCCCTGCGCGCCAACCGCGCCACCGTCGAGCACGACGACGCGGTCCGTCACGGCGAGCAGCGCCGGGCTCGTTGTCACCAGCACCGTGGTGCGCCCCTGCCGGATCTCCCGCAGCTCACCGGCGATGCGGGCCTCGGTCACCGCGTCGACCGCGGTCGTCGGGTCGTGCACCACGAGCACGGGCGGGTCGGCGGCGAGCGCCCTCGCGAGCGCGACGCGCTGCCGCTGTCCACCGGACAGCGACCGCCCGCGCTCGGCGACGAGCGTGTGCACACCGTCGGGCAGGGTGCGCGCGACCTCGTCGGCCGCGGACGCCGTGAGCGCGCGATCGACATCGCGGCCGGCGGTCACGACGTTGTCGAGCAGGCTGCCCTCGAACAGGTCCGCGTCGTGGGCCGCGACCAGCACGGCGCCACGCAGCTCGTGCGGGTCGAGCTCGGTGTAGGCCACGCCGTCCAGCTCCACCGTGCCCGCCGCCGGGTCGGCCTCGCGGCCGAGGCAGTCGAGCAGGTGCGAGGCGGCCGCGGGATCGGGCGCCACGACGCCGAGCAACTCGCCCGGCTCGACGTCGAGGTCCAGCGAGTCGAGGCTGCCGTGGGTCACACCGCGCAGGCTCAGCCGGCCCGGGCAGTTGCCGGAGGGCGCGCCGGAGCCGGAGGTCACCGCGGGCGGGGCGGCGAGCACCGACGCGACGCGCTCCGCCGACGCCCTGCCCTGCGCGAGCTGGCCGTTCACCCACGCGAAGATCTGGAACGGGCCGAGCAGGAACTGCGCGAGGCCCACGGCGGCGACGAGCTCGCCGACCGTGATCGAGCCGTTCGCGGCGAGGTGCGCGCCGACGAGGGCGACCACGGCGATGAAGATGCCGGTGAGTGCGAGGATCGCGCCGTCGTGGCCTGCGTGGGCCCTCGCGGCGCGCAGGGTCGCGGCGAGAGAGTCCTGGCTCGTGCGCCGGTAGCGGGCCACGGCGGCGGCCTCTGCGCCGATGCCCTTGAGCACCCGCAGGCCGGAGACCAGGTCGGCGGCGACGCCGGAGGCGTGCGCAGCGCGTTCCTGCTCGACGCTGCTGCGCCGCTCCAGTGGCTTGCCGACGAGGTGGGTGAGCCACAGCAGCGGCGGCGTGCCGAGCAGGACCAGCAGTCCGAGCGGCACCGAGATCCGCAGCAGGGACACGGCGCTCACGAGCAGGCCGACGAACCCGGCGACGGCGAACGGCAGCACCGTGTTGACGACACCGACGCGTTTGGCGTCGCCGGTCGCGATGTTGACGAGCGCGCCGGGGAGCCTGCCGGCCTCGGCCCCGCCGCGCGGATCCAGCACGCGCTGCGCAAGCCGCATGCGCAGGCCGTGCGCGGCCTGTTCCGACGCCCGTTCGGCTGCCCTCGCGGCGAACCGGTAGCTCATCGACAGCGCGCCGAACACCACGGCGAGCACCACGATCCAGCGCAGGAGCGCGCCGACCGATCCCGTGGAGACGGCCTGGTCGATCACGAGGCCGACGATCACGGGCACGAGCGCCTCACCGCCCTGGTGCACCGAGCCAAGGAAGGCGGCGCGGGCGAGCAGGCGCCGTTGCCCGGACACCGCGTCCCGCAGGATGCTCCTGCCGGTTGGCAACACTGGACCACCTCCGCGTCGGCTGCGGAGGTTAGGCTAGCTTAAGTTCACGCTCGGTCCAGGCCGGTGCGCGCGAACTTCGTCACGATGGACCACCCTCACTCGTTCGGTTAGCCTCACCTTATGTCCGTTGTCACGCCGTCACGGCCACAGTCACCTGACGTGGTGGCTCCTCGGCGTGCACCGAACGCGCTCAAGGGCGCGGGCCTGCTGATCGCGCTCGTCGCGCTGGTCGTCCTCGGGCTGCTCAGCATCTGGCTCGGCTCCAAGAGCATCCCGTTCACGGCGACGTGGGACGTGCTCTGGAACAACGACGGCTCCAACGACGCCGTGATCATCCACGAGTACCGGATCCCGAGAACGCTGCTCGGCCTGCTCGTGGGTGCCGCACTCGGTCTCGCCGGTGCGCTCATGCAGGCGCTCACCCGCAATCCGCTCGCCGACCCCGGCCTGCTCGGTGTCACGATGGGCGCCTCGACCGGGGTCGTGATCTCGCTCGGCTTCCTGGGCATCGCCTCGGTGCTTGGCTACGTCTGGTTCGCCTTCGCGGGCGCGGCCATCGCCTCGCTCGTGGTGTACGTGATCGGCTCGTCCGGCCGCGGCAGCGCCTCGCCCGAGCGGCTCGTGCTCGCGGGCGCCGCGGTGACGGCGGTGCTCTACGCCTTCAACAGCGCGGTGCTGCTCATGGACCCCGAGGCGTTCGACGAGTACCGCTACTGGCAGGTGGGCTCGCTGGCGGGCCGCTACTACGACGTGCTCGTGCCCGTGCTGCCGTTCATCGTCGTCGGCGTGATCGTGGCGCTGTTGCTGATCCGGCCGCTGAACGCGCTCGCGATGGGGGAGGAGTTGGGCCGCGCGCTCGGCGCGCACCCCGACCGCATCCGCGTGCTGGGAGCCGTCGCGATCACCTTGCTCTGCGGGGCCGCGACCGCGGCGGTGGGCCCGATCGCGTTCGTCGGACTCGCCGTGCCGCACATGGCCCGCCTGATCGCCGGACCCGACCAGCGCTGGGTGCTGCCCTACTCGCTGGTGCTGGCGCCGATCCTGCTCGTCGGCTCCGACATCGTCGGCCGCGTCGTCGCGCCGCCCTCGGAGGTGCAGGTGGGCATCGTGACCGCCGCGATCGGCGTGCCCGTGTTCATCGCCCTGTGCCGCAAACGAAAGCTGGCGAGCCTGTGAGCCCCGTGATCACCGGCCGCGTCGTGCGGACCCGGCGCGAGACGCTGTCGGTGCGCGTGGATGCCAGGACCTTCACCGTCTGCGTCGTGACGGTGCTCGCCCTGCTCGCCGTGATGACGGCGACGCTGACGACCGGCGAGTACCCGCTTTCGGTCGGCGAGGTGCTCGGCGCCGTCACGGGCACCGGCGAGGGCGCGGCCGACTTCATCGTGAACACCCTGCGCATGCCGAGGCTGCTGACCGCGCTGCTCGTCGGCGCGGCCCTCGCGGCGAGCGGGGCGATCCTGCAGGGGCTCACCCGCAACTCGCTCGGCAGCCCCGACATCATCGGTTTCAACAACGGTGCCGCCACCGGCGCGCTGGTCGTGATCATCGTCGTCGGCGGCAGCATCTACCAGGTCGCGATCGGCGCACTGCTCGGCGCCGTGATCACCGCGCTGCTGATCTACCTGTTCTCGTTCACCCGTGGCGTGCAGGGGTTCCGGTTCGTCCTCATCGGAATCGGCATCAACGCGCTCGCGCTGGCGGTGAACTCCTACCTCATCACGCGCGCGAACCTCTACGACGCGCTCTCGGCGCAGGCGTGGCTGCTCGGCAGTGTCAACGGGCGCGGGTGGGAACACGTCACCGCCGCGGCGCTCGCGCTCGCCGTGCTGCTGCCGCTCGCGCTGTACCACTCGCGGGCGCTCGCGATGATGGAGCTCGGGGACGACTCGGCGAAGGCGCTCGGCGTCGGTGTGCAGCGCAGCCGGGCCGTCCTGATCGTGACGAGCGTGCTGCTCGCCGCGTTCGCGACGGCGGCGGCCGGGCCCATCGCGTTCGTCGCGCTCGCGGCACCGCAGCTCGCCCGCAGGCTCACGCGCTCGTCGTCACCGGGGCTGGTCTCCTCGGCGCTCATGGGCGCGCTGCTGCTGGCGGCGGGCGACCTGCTCATCCAACGGGTGTTTCCCACAGCGCAGCTCCCGGTCGGCACGGCGACCGGTTGTCTCGGCGGGCTGTACTTGATCTGGTTGTTGGCGTCGGAATGGCGCGGGAAGGCTAGGTACGCATGACCCGGTTGTACGCCGAAGACCTGACGCTCGCTTACGAGCAGGCCGTCGTGGCGACCGACCTGTCGGTCGAGATCCCCGACGGCTCGTTCACGGTCATCATCGGCCCCAACGCGTGTGGCAAGTCGACCCTGCTCAAGGCGCTCGCCAGGATGCTCAAGCCCAAGACCGGCGGTGTGCATCTCGACGGCAAGCTCATCTCCTCCTACCGCTCCCGCGAGGTCGCGCGGCGCCTCGGGTTGCTGCCGCAGACGTCGATCGCGCCGAGTGGCATCACGGTCGGCGACCTCGTGGCCCGTGGGCGCTATCCGCACCAGAAGCTGTTGAAACAGTGGTCGTCCGAGGACGAGGCCGTGGTCACCGAGTCGATGAAGCTGACGGGCGTGCTCGAGCTGTCCGGCAGGCTCGTCGACGAGCTGTCGGGCGGGCAGCGGCAGCGCGTGTGGCTGGCCATGGTGCTCGCGCAGCAGACCTCGATCCTGCTGCTCGACGAGCCGACCACGTTCCTCGACATCGCCCACCAGGTCGAGGTGCTCGACCTGTGCGCCGACCTGCACGAGGACAAGCGGCACACGCTCGTCGCCGTGCTGCACGACCTCAACCAGGCGTGCCGCTACGGCACGCACCTGATCGTCATGCGGCCAGGCGGCGAGATCGCCGCGCAGGGCAACCCCTCGGAGATCATCACCGCCGAGCTGGTGGAGGACGTCTTCGGCCTGCCCTGCCGCGTCATCGACGACCCGGAGACCGGTACCCCGCTGATCGTGCCCAACGCGCGGAAGAAGCGGTCAGAGGACCACGGTCCGGTTGCCGTGCACGAGCACGCGACCCTCTAGGTGCCAGCGCAGGCCGCGCGCGAGGGTCACCTTCTCGATGTCGCGGCCCTTGCGCACCATGTCGGCCACGGAGTCGCCGTGGTCGACGCGGATCACGTCCTGCTCGATGATCGGCCCAGCGTCCAGGTCCGCGGTCACGTAGTGGCACGTCGCGCCCACCAGCTTCACGCCCCGCTGGTATGCCTGGTGGTACGGGCGCGCGCCGATGAACGAGGGCAGGAAGCTGTGGTGGATGTTGATCGCCCTGCCCGCCCACGCCTCGCACAGCTCCGGCGGCAGGATCTGCATGAACCGCGCGAGCACCACCGCGTGCGGGTCGTGCTCGTCGACGAGCTTGGCCACCTCCGCGAAGGCCGGCGCCTTGTCCTCGGCGAACGACACGTGGTGGAACGGGATGCCGTGTGCCCTGGTGATGTCGGCGAGCACCTCGTGGTTGCCGATCACCGCGCGCACGTCCACGTCCAGCTCGCCGGAGGCGACGCGGCCGAGCAGGTCGTAGAGGCAGTGCCCCTCCTTCGACACCAGCACCACGATCCGGCGGCGCTCCCCGGTGTCGTCCACGCGCCAGTCGGACTCCGCTCCCAGCGAGCGCGCGACGCCGGCGAACCGGGCGCGCAGCTCGTCGACGTCGAACGGCAGCGAGTCGGCCCGCACGACCTGGCGGGTGAAGAACCAGCCCGTGTCCGGGTCGGTGTGGTAGGCGGCCTCGACGATCCAACCGCCTGCCTCGGCGAGGAACGACGAGATGCGGGCGACGATCCCCGTGCGGTCGGGGCAGCCGAAGGTGATCACATACTGGCGGGAGTCAGGCACGGCTTCCCATTGTCGCCCCTCGCCCTCACGGCGGCGTGAGCGGCTCCAGTAGAGCGGTCTCGCCGGTGACCTTCGCCGCACTCGGCCTGCGCCACAGTGCCCGGTACACCTCGTCGGCGGTGCCCTCGACCGTCAGGGCGGGCTCGAACGGCTGCTCGGCACCAGCGCTGTACTGCGGCGCCTCGCCGGGCGCCAGCCGGACCGACCACAGCCTGCCCGCGTCCTCGGCGTGCACCAGCACCGAGCCCTTGGCGGTGAACTCGCTCCAGTCTGCCCGTCGGTACACGAGCATGGTCAGCAGCTCGTCAACGCCGTCGGCGGCGAACCCGGGCGGGAACGGCACCGTCTGCCTGCCGAGTGCCAGCTCGGCGTCCACGCGGTGCATCGCGGCCTCGTGGGCCTGCCGCCGTGCCCACGACGCCACCACCGGGTCATAGGAGGGGAACGGCTGCCACGCGGGGGTGTCCGCGGGCGTGTCGAACGCGGCCCTCAGCTCGGCTCGCCGCTCGTCCCACCAGGCCAGCAGCGGCTCCCACCCGTCGGGCGGGGTCCCGGCGCGGACGTGCTCACCGCTCGGATCCGCCATCGCGGCGACCACCCAGGAATGCACCCTGGCGATGTGTCGCACCAGCCGCCTCACCGTCCACTTCGGACAGGACGGCACCGGGGCGTCCGGTCCGGCCTCGACCGCGGCGGCCCGCAGGCCGTCGCTGTGGGTCTCGATCGCCGCGAGGTACTCCGCGTACTCCACGGCGAGAGACTAGCCGTCGCCCGAGCTCGACGCACCCGACCGCGAGCAGTCCGATACCGAAGGCGAACAGCAGGCCCTTCACCGGCTCGTCCGCGAACCGCGCGGAGCCGAGGTAGCCGACCAGCACGCTGTAGACCGCCCACACCGTGACGCCGATGGCGTCGAGCACCGCGAAGCGGCCGAGCGGGTAGCGCAGGCTGCCCGTGGCCAGCGCGGAGGCGACCCGGCCGCCCGGCAGGTAGCGCCCCGCGACGATGAGCACCGTGCCGTGGCGGTGCACCTTCTCCTTCGCCCACTCGTAGCGCCGTCGCCCCTGCTCGTTGCGTTGCAGCCGGCGCAGCGTCCCCGGTCCCGCGCGCCGGGCGATGCCGTGGCCGAGCAGGTCGCCCGCCCACGCTCCCGTCGCGGCGACCACGGTGAGCACGGCAAGCCCGGGAAGGTCGGGGCCCAGCAGCACCGCGACCGTCATCACCGTGGTCTCGCTCGGCATGAACGGCAGGAGCGCGTCCAGCCCCGCCACCACGAAGATGATCAGCCAGAGCCACGGCGAGTCGAGCTGCGCCTGCAGCATCGCCGTGAGGCGGTCGAGCAGCTCAAACATGGGCGGGCTCCGCGGCGAGCACCGCCCGCCGCGCCCGCGCCGCGAGTTCCCGCCGGTCGCCCTCAGGAGCCAGCGCGGGATGTGCCCGCACCCGCAGGGTCAACTCGCTCGCCTTCACGACCCGGCCGATGGAGCGGGCGAGCGTGTCGTCGCCAACGAACGCCGCGACCGTGCTGGGCTCCCCGCCCTGGAGGTAGGTCAGCGTCACCGGCCGCACGGGCGCGCCCGCGTCGAGTGCGGCCTGGAACACCGCACGCCGGAACGGCCCGCCCGGCTCGGAGCAGTACGTGGTGGCCTCGGGGAACACCGCCACCGAGCGGCCCTCCCGCAGCCGCGCCGCCACGGCGTCGACGCTCTCCGGCAGGCCGCGCAGGGCCCAGCGATCCACGAACAGCGTGTCCAGGCGCCGGGCCAGCCCGCCGACCAGCGGCCAGCCCGCCACCTCGCGCTTGGCGAGAAAAGCGGCGGGCTCGACGGCCAGCAGGCCCACGATGTCGAGCCACGACACGTGGTTGGCGACGATCAGCGTGCCGACGGGGCCGGGAACGTGCAGCGGCCCTTCGTCGGCGTCGAGCGTGACGTCGAGCGCGTTCAGCACCGCTCTGGCCCGTCCGCGGAGTTCCCCGCCCCTCGCCAGCGAGCCCGCCAGCGCCACACTCCTGCCCACGGCTTCCATCGTGGTCACCGGCGGACGTTGGTGGGTGACGCAGTGTGGAGAGCATGGTGAATTCGCGCGCCACGGGTTCACCGGCCGTCTCCCAGGAAGTAACGCAGGTAGCGCTCGTCCACCCGGTCCAGCGGCAGCAGCACGAAGAAGTCGGCGACCCCGAACTCCGGGTCGTGGGCGGGCGGCCCGCACACCCACGCCCCGAGCCGCAGGTAGCCGCGCAGCAGTGGCGGCAGCAGGGCGTAGGTCGGCCGGTCGACGCCTTCGGCGGGCATCCACGGCCGGTGCGGCTGCACGCGGTACTCGGCGGGCGCGGCGTGCCTTTCCTCGGCGATTCGCCAGGTCGCCGACGCGGCGCGGCCGCCGTCGGCGAGCGGCACCGACGCGCAGCCCGCGAGGTAGCGGTGCCCCGACAGCAGCGTGTACCGCGCGAGCGCCGACCACATCAGGTTGATCACTGCTCCGCCGCGGTGGTCCGGGTGCACGCACGAGCGCCCCGCCTCGACCAGCGAGCCACGCAGCGGGTCGAGGTTCTCGACGTCGAACTCGCCGGCCGAGTAGAGCCGGTCGGTGCGTCCGGGCGGCAGCAGCCGGTAGGTGCCCACGACCTCGCCGGTCGGCTCGTGCTCGACGATCAGGTGGTCGCAGACGTCGTCGAAGGAGTCGGTGTCGAGCCCGCACGGCAGCGTCGCTCCCAGCTCACCGCCGAACACGGTGGTGCGCAGGCGCTGCGCGGCACGGATCTGCTCCGGCGTGTGCGCGATCGAGGCCGCGTAGGCCGTTCTCGGTACCGTGGAGAGCGAGGGCATGGGTGTCTCCGTTCGTCGCGAAGGGACCCCGTTCGGCGCGTGGACAGCGCTCAGCCGCACGGGGTGCTCATGTCTTCGGGGGTCGCCGAGTGGCCGCTCGGCGACCCCCTCCAGGTGATCGAGACTGGCACCCGTGATCGCGGGTGAACAGAGCCTGAGAGCAATCTCAGGGACAACTCAGGGCAGCCCCTACCTGCTGGCCCTACCTACTTCCGTGTGGCCGCCCGGTGCGACGGAAGACCAGGGCACGGTCAGCTCGCCGAGCCGCCAGCGGTCCCGGCGGCCGAGCACGGGCCAGCCGCGTTCCCGCAGCAGCCGCACCGACTCGGTCCAGCGCGCCCGCGCGCCGAACGCGCCGAAGGGTGCCGCGGTGTCCCAGCAGGCGTCCAGTGTGGACAGGAAGTCGTGCACGCGCTCACCGGGCACGTTCCGGTGGATGAGCGCCTTCGGGAGCCGCTCGGCCACAGTGGACGGTCGGTCGAGCGTGTCCACCTTGCAGGACAACGTCAGCGAGCGAGGCCCCTCGTGCGCGACGGTGACCCAGGAGCACAGCCTGCCCACCTCGTCGCACGTGCCCTCCACCAGCAGCCCGCCGGGGGCGATGCCGGTGAGCATGGCCTCCCACGACGGCGCCACATCGTGCTCGGCGTACTGGCGCAGCACGTTGAACGCGCGGACGAGCACCGGCCGCGTGCCGGCCAGCTCGAAACCACCCCGGCGGAAGTCCAGCCGGGGCGGATCGGCCGCGTGCACGGCGGCGGCGACGCGTTCGGGATCCAGCTCCAGCCCCAGCACCCGCACGCCGGGGAACGCGGCGCCGAGCCGCTTGGCGAGCTCCACCGTGGTCACCGGCGAGGCTCCGTAACCGAGATCGACCACCAACGGCGCGGCAGCACCCGCCAGCGCCCGCGCGACTCCCGCGTCGGCGGTGAGCCAGCGGTCGATCCTGCGAAGTCGGTTGGGGTTGGTGGTGCCGCGCGTCGGTGCGCCGATCAGCGTTCGCGCGCGAGCCACTTCGCCGTGAACTTGGCCTCACTGTCGAGCAGGCTCGTCACCTGCTCGGCGATGAAGCCCTCGAGCTTGCCCCCGACGAACGGGATGCGGACCTTGACCTCGCCGGTGGTGCGCTGCGCGCTGCCGCCATCGCCGTCGGCGGTCAGCTCGGTGCGCGCGGTGATCTCCCCGGGGATCCCGCTGACGTGGGCCTTGATCGTGCCGGTGTAGTGCTCGCCCGAGCCCGACCACGTGTGCTCGCGCTGCACGACGAGGTCGCCCTTGTGGATCGTGCGCACGGCCTGCGGCAGCTTCTCGGCGGGGACGCCCTGCAGCAGGGTGTACCGGACACCGTCGCCGGTCACGGTGTGATCCTTCAGCGTGGCGTTCTTGCCGCCGATCTCCGCGAGGCGGGCGCGCAGAGCGTCCTCACCGGACTGAGCGGCAAGCACGTCGGCGACGCCGTGCGGGAACGTCGCGCGGTGCTCGATACGGGAGGCCATGGCAGGGACAGTACCGTTGCGGGTTGTGAGTGCTGCTGAAACGGTCACCCAGGAGGCTTTGCGCGGGTACACGACGCTGCGGCTCGGTGGCCCAGCGCGGCGGTTCGTGGTCGCGACCACCGACGACGAGCTCGTGTCCACAGTGCGCGAACTGGACGCCGCCGGTGAGCCGCTGCTGCTGCTCGGCGGCGGGTCGAACCTGGTGATCGCCGACGAGGGCTTCGACGGCACCGTGGTGCGCATCGCCACCACCGGCTGGGACGGCGAGCGCGTGGCAGCGGGGCAGAACTGGGACGACTACGTCGCGGCCACGGTCGCCGACGGCATAGGTGGGCTGGAGTGCCTCTCCGGCATCCCCGGCTCGGCGGGGGCGACGCCGATCCAGAACGTCGGCGCCTACGGCTGCGAGATCAGCGAGGTGCTGCACTCGATCGACTTCTACGACCGGCGCACCGGCGAGGTCAGCACCATCCCGGCCGCCGAGCTGGGCTTCGCCTACCGCACCAGCGTGCTCAAGGGCACCGATGCCGGGATCGTCCTCGGCGTCCGGTTCGCCCTGCGTGCCGACGGCCTCTCGGCCCCGGTTCGCTACGCCGAGCTGGCCCGCACGCTCGGCGTCGACATCGGCGCGCGCGTGCCCGTCGAATCGGCCCGCGACGCCGTACTCGCGCTGCGCAGGGGCAAGGGCATGGTGCTCGACGCCGCCGACCACGACACGTGGAGCGCGGGCTCGTTCTTCACCAACCCGATCGTCCCCGACGCCGACGTCTCCGCGGTGCTCGCGCGGATCGCCGAGGTCGTCGGCGCCGACACCGCCGTGCCGCAGTACCCCGCGCAGGGTGGGGTGAAGCTGTCGGCGGCGTGGCTCATCGAGCGGGCCGGCTTCGGCAAGGGGCACCAGGGCCCCGGCGGCAGGGTGTCGCTGTCGACGAAGCACACGCTCGCGCTCACCAACAGGGGCACCGCGAGCACCGGCGACCTGCTCACACTGGCACGCGAGGTCCGCGACGGAGTGCGTGACCGCTTCGGCGTGACCCTGCACCCGGAACCCCTGCTGATCAACTGCTCTCTCTGAGCTCGGCGCGGCTCAGGTGCGGTGGAAGCGGGAGCCGTCGAGCTGGGCCCTCGGCTTGATGACGATCTGGTCGAGGTTGACGTGCGAGGGCCGGGTCGCGGCGAAGGCGATCACGTCGGCCACGTCCTCCGCGGTCAGCGGCTGCAGGCCCCGGTAGACCTTCCCGGCCCGCTCGGCGTCGCCGTCGAAGCGGTTGAGCGAGAAGTCCGTTTCCACCATGCCGGGCACGATCTCGGTGATCCGGACCGGCTCGCCGAAGTGCTCGGAGCGCAGCGTCCGGTGCAGCGCCGACTGCGCGTGCTTGGCCGAGGTGTAGCCAGCGCCGCCGTCGTAGACCTCGTGCCCGGCGACCGAGGTCACCGTGAGCACGTGCCCGTCGCCGGAGGCCACCAGTTTCGGCAGCAGCGCCTTCGTCAGGCGCAGAGTGCCGAGCACGTTGGTCTCCCACATCCAGCGCCAGTGCTCCTCGTCGGCGGCTTCGACGCGTTCGAGCCCACGCGCGCCACCGGCGTTGTTGACGAGCACGTGGCACTCTGGGATCTGGGCGACGAACGAGGCAACGGACTCCGCGTCTGTGACGTCCAGTTGATGTGCGGTCCCGGAGAGTTCCGCGGCCAGCGACCGCAGCCGGTCGAGCCGCCGCGCGCCGAGTACGACGTGGAAACCGGCCTTGGCCAGTGCCCTTGCGGTCGCCGCGCCAATGCCGGCGCTGGCTCCGGTGATGACAGCGGTTCGCGTGCTCATGGGGTGCATGCTGCCAGGTAACGTTGGACAGCTCACGCGCGGTTTCTCCAGCGGGTGCAACAGGAGGATGACAGGTGATCGAACGGCGCACGGTCTTCAGAGCCGCGATGGCAGCGGGCTCGGCCGGACTGCTCGCGGCCTGCTCGGGGCAGACAGGCGGGACGGCTGAGGTCAACCAGGCGCACGTGCCGCCCAAGGCTCGGCTGACCGCCGATCCGGCCGTCGACGCCAAGGACGTTTCCGTCGTGAAACCGGTCACGGTCACCGTGAAGGAGGGCACGCTCACGGAGGTGAAGCTGACCAACGCCGAAGGCGCCGAGGTGAAGGGCGAGCTGAACCCCGAGAAGACCACGTGGACGAGCGCGGAGCCGCTCGGCTACGGCAAGACCTACACCTACTCGGCCAAGGCCAGGGGCAGCGACAACAAGACCGCCGAGCTCACCGGCAGCTTCGCCACCGTCACCCCCGCCAAGGAGGTGCGGGCCACGCTGAACCCCGTCGACCACGCCGAGGTCGGCGTCGCCATGCCGATCAGCGTCAAGTTCGCCGAGGCCATCACCGACCGCGCCGCCGCGCAGCGCGCGCTCACGGTGGAGACGTCCACCGACGTCGAGGGCGCGTGGGCGTGGCTGTCCGACCGACAGGTGGACTGGCGGCCGAGGGAGTACTGGCCTGCCAACACTCAGGTCAACGTCAGCGCGAAGCTCTACGGCGTGCACTACGGCAACGGCGCCTACGGCAAGGCCGACGTCACCACCACGTTCACCATCGGCCGCAACCAGGTGGTGAAGGTCCACACCCCCGAGCACCGCATGCGCGTCTACCGCGACGGCAACGAGGTCGCCAACTACCCGTGCAGCAACGGCAGGGACGCCGACCCGAACCTCAACACCCCCAACGGCACCGTGATCGTCATGACCAGGGAGCCGACGTCGATCTTCGACAACGAGCGCTACGGCTACACCGACCTCGAGAAGAAGTGGTGCTGCCGGATCTCCAACCACGGCGAGTACATCCACGAGAACGAGGAGAACCGCGCCAACATCGGCAGGGCCAACACCTCGCACGGCTGCATCAACCTGCTGGAGGCCGACGCCAAGGCCTACTTCGACTCGGCCCTGATCGGCGACCCGGTGGAGGTCACCGGCTCGAAGGCGAACTTCCCCACCACGTCGGACGTGATGGACTGGCTGCTCGACTGGGAGACCTGGAAGTCCATGTCGGCCCTCTGAGGGCTGGCCTGGCAGCCCCGGTGCCTGCTGCGCCCCGCTCGCGACGGCAGTGGGTTGCCAGACCAGCGCTGGGGCCACCCATGTAGACAAGTACGCATGAGAACCGAGGTCGTCGGCGCCAGTGGCGTCCGCATCGGCGTGCGTGTCGAGGGCAACGAGAGCGCGCCCGCCATCCTGTTCGTGCACGGCTGGGCGCAGTCGGCCAGTGCGTGGGACCTGCAGTTCGCCGACCCCGAGCTGCGCAGACGCTTCCGGCTCGTCGCCATGGACCTGCGCGGACACGGCTCGTCAGACGTGCCGCACGGCGGCTTCGACGACCCGGCGACGTGGGCGGGCGACCTCGCTTCGGTGCTGCGTTTCGCGGGCGAGCCCGCTGTGGTGGTCGGCTGGTCCTACGGCGGGCTGGTGATCACCGACTATCTGCGCGTCCACGGCACTCGCGGCCTGTCGGGCATCGTGCTCGTCGGCGCGATCACCGAGATCGGCAGGAACCACCCCGGCGGCCTCGTCGGGCCCGCCATGCGGGCCGCGCTGCCGGCCGCACTGTCCGACGACCTCGCCGTCGCGCTACCCGCGCTGACCGCCTTCAGCGAGGGCATGGCCGCGAGGGAGGTGCCGGGTCCGCTGGCCCAGGCGCTGCTCGGCACGGCACTCGCCGTGCCGCCCGCCGTGCGCGGCGCGCTGTTCCGGCGCGACGTCGACAGCGCGGACGTGCTGTCGTCGGTCGACGTCCCGACGCTGGTGGTGCACGGCACCGACGACGCCGTGGTGGACCCGCGCGCCGGTGAGTACGCGGCGGGGAAGATACCGGGGGCCGATTCGCGTTCTTTTCATGGTGTAGGCCATTTACCGTTCGTCGAGGCCGCGGAGGAGTTCAACACGAGCCTGCTCTCCTTCGCCGAGCAGCGGGCGTCCGCCGACGCCCGGACAGAAAGGTGATTCGGTGACGATCTCCTGGTACCGGACGGCATCGCTGCCGCGCCGGGTCGCGGTGCTGTCCGTGCACACCTCGCCGTTGGAGCAGCCGGGAACCGGCGACGCGGGTGGGATGAACGTCTACATCACGCAGACGGCCGTGGAGATGGCCCGCAGAGGGGTGAGCGTCGAGGTCTTCACCCGCGCCACCTCCTCCGACCAGCCACCGATCGCCGAACTGGCTCCCGGCGTGCTCGTGCGGCACATCCCGGCGGGGCCGTTCGAGCCGCTCGAACGCGGTGAGCTGCCCGCGCAGCTGTGCGCGTTCACGTCGGGCGTGCTGCGCACCGAGGCCTTCCACGAGCCCGGCTACTACGACCTGATCCACTCGCATTACTGGCTGTCCGGACAGGTCGGCTGGCTCGCGCGGGACCGCTGGGGCGTGCCGCTCGTGCACACCGCCCACACGTGGGCGAAGGTCAAGAACGCGGCGCTCGCCGACGGTGACTCGCCGGAGCCGCGCACGCGGGTGATCGGCGAGGAGCAGGTGGTGGCCGAGGCCGACCGGCTCGTGGTCAACACCGACGTCGAGGCCAGCCAGCTCATCGAGCTCTACGACGCCGATCCGGGAACGGTGAGCACCGTCTCGCCGGGCGTGGACCTGGAGCGGTTCCGGCCGGGCTCGCGAGCGCGGGCCCGCGACGCGCTCGGCCTGCCCCGCGATGCCGTG
This sequence comes from Prauserella sp. PE36, assembly GCF_003311655.1. Classification (NCBI taxonomy): domain Bacteria; kingdom Bacillati; phylum Actinomycetota; class Actinomycetes; order Pseudonocardiales; family Pseudonocardiaceae; genus Prauserella; species Prauserella sp. PE36. Next base: position 34,611 of record NZ_QEQT01000049.1, read on the forward strand.
GTGCTGGCCTTCGCAGGCCGCATCCAGCCGCTGAAGGCGCCGGACGTGCTGCTACGTGCCGCCGCCGAACTGCTGGACCGCGACCCCGCCCTGCGCGACCGGCTCGTCGTGCTGGTCGCGGGAGGCCCTTCGGGCACGGGGCTGGAGCAGCCGCAGGCGCTCAAGGAGCTGGCGGACACCCTCGGCATCGCCGACCTGACCCGCTTCCTGCCGCCACAGGCCGGCGACGCGCTCGTGGACGTCTACCGGGCCGCCGACGTGGTGGCGGTGCCGAGCTACAACGAGTCGTTCGGGCTCGTCGCGCTGGAGGCGCAGGCGTGCGGAACACCGGTGGTGGCCGCCGAGGTGGGCGGGTTGCCGGTGGCCGTGAGCCACGGCGTGTCCGGGCTGCTGGTGCCCTCGCACCGGGCGCAGGACTGGGCCGGCGCGCTGCAGGAGGTCGCATTGAACCCACGCAGGCACGCGGAGCTGTCGAGGGGCGCGCTGAGCCACGCGAGCCGGTTCGCCTGGCAGCGCTCGACCGACGCGCTGCTCGACGCCTACGCCGAGGCGACGAGCGCCTTCCAGCAGGCCGCGCTCGGAGTGGCCGTATGACCGTGGACGACACCATCAAGGCCACGCTCGACAACGCTGAGCTCACCTACGACCGCAGGGGCGACGGCGTCTACTTCGTCACCCTGCCCGGCACGAAGAAGCTGCAGACCAACTGCTGGCTCGTCGCACGCGAGCACTCGTTCGCCATCGAGGCGTTCGTGTGCAGGCGGCCCGACGAGGCGCACGAGGAGGTCTACCGCTTCCTGCTGCGCCGCAACGCCAAGCTTTACGGCGTCCATTACACGATCGACGCCGTTGGCGACATCTACCTGGTGGGCAGGTTCGGCCTGGACACGGTCACCGAAACCGAGCTGGACAAGCTGCTGGGCCAGGTCCTCGAGGCCGCGGACGGCGACTTCAACACCCTCCTGGAGATGGGCTTCGCAAGCTCGATCCGGCGCGAGTGGGACTGGCGAGTCTCCCGAGGAGAGTCGCTGGCCAACCTCCAGGCCTTCAAACACCTCATCGAACCGGAAACCCCGCACCACCCCGGCTCGCTAACAGACTGACAGCCGCTGCTCCCTCACCGACGGACTGCCGCCGGTCCAGCCGTGCCCAGGGCGCGCCAGGTTTCCCTCACCGGGGACCGCCGCTGGTCCAAGCAAGCCGTGCCCAGCGGGCGGACCAGGCTCCCTCACCGACGAACCGCTGCTGGTCCAAGCAAGCCGTGCCCAGCGCGCGCCAAAGGTGAGGAGCTCGCACCGTGGGGGTCCGGGGGGCTCGGCCCCCCGGGTACAACGGCGAAGCGAGAAGCGAAGCCGCGAAGCGGCGAGCAGGGCTCCCCGTCGCGGAGCGGCTCGAGGGAGGGGGGAGTCGCGAACTCGAGCCGCCCCGCTGACGTTCCCGCCGCGTGGACCCGGTGGCGAGGGGGATGCCAACGGGGCCGGCGGGCGCAGCTCGGCAGGGGGGAGACGAGCTGCGTCTGTGCCCGCATACGGCCGGGGAGTGCGTGGATTCCGGCCGCGCGGGTTGGTAGTCAACTTGTCAGACTCGGGACTGTAATCACAAGACTACTGGTTACCCCGATCGGGTGAATTTTCGACGTATCGTTAACGCAACGCGACACTGTTAACTCAGCCGAAATCTTGTTGGCGATCCGCCTAGCGAACGAGTGAACAGCCCGCCCTCACCCGTGCCACTCTCGGTAGAGCGCTGGCCAGGCCGTCTGGCGCGGTCGGCATTCTGGCAGGCTTGGCATCATGGCCGAACTTGGGACACTGGTGCTGCTGCGACACGGGCAGAGCACGTGGAACGCGGAAAACCTGTTCACGGGCTGGGTCGACGTGCCGCTGTCCGAGCTGGGCGAGGGCGAGGCTCGCCGCGGCGGTGAGCTGCTCGCGGAGACGGGTCTGCTGCCCGACATCGTCCACACGTCTCTGCTGCGGAGGGCCATCTCGACCGCCAACATCGCGCTCGACGTGGCCGACCGGCACTGGATCGAGGTGAAGCGCGACTGGCGGCTCAACGAGCGGCACTACGGCGCGCTGCAGGGCAAGAACAAGAAGCAGACCCTCGACGAGTACGGCGAGGAGCAGTTCATGCTCTGGCGCCGCTCCTACGACACCCCGCCCCCGCCGATCGAGCCCGGCAGCGAGTACAGCCAGGACGGCGACGCGCGCTACGCGGGCCTCGGCGGTGAGATGCCGCTGACCGAGTGCCTCAAGGATGTGGTCGCGCGGATGCTGCCCTACTGGGACTCCGCGATCGTGCCCGACCTGCGCGCAGGCAAGAACGTGCTGGTCGCCGCGCACGGCAACTCGCTGCGTGCGCTGGTGAAGCACCTCGACGGCATCTCCGACAGCGACATCGCCGGCCTCAACATCCCCACCGGCATCCCGCTGCGCTACGACCTCGACGCCGACCTCAAGCCGACCAACCCCGGCGGCGCCTACCTCGACCCCGAGGCCGCCAAGGAGGCCGCCGCCGCGGTCGCCAACCAGGGCCGCTGACCCACGCCCCAACCGCAGTGAAGGCCACCATGCCTGCGCCCACCCGTCTCCCCCCGCCACCCAAACGGAGGCGCTGCGCGCCGCTGTGTCTGATCAACGCAGTGAAGGTGGCCTTCACTGCGTTCGGGGGTCGCCTCTCAGGGCCGCCATCAGCTCGGTCACTCTGCGGCCCGGCGCACCTGGAGCGGGACGTGGCCGCCGGGGCGTTACGACTCTCCGAACACGAGCTGTTGACGTTGAACTCGATCGAATGATCCGAATTGGGCGCCGAGATCGACGGAGTGCGACCGCCAGGTGAACCACGGCTGACGTGGGGGCGAACAAGTGCCCCGCAGGTGTCACGGCCGTCACGAGAAGGCAGCCAACACTAGGCCGACTACCCACTCGGGTGCTTACGATGCCACCGTGACGGCGCCTGCATGGTTTGCGCTGGCCACCGCCGCGCTGGTGGTCGGCCTTGTCGTCGGTTTCCTTCTCGGCCGGACCCGCTCCGGCGGCTCCGAGCGGAGGCCGACCGGTCCGACCGCGGCTGAGTTGCTCGAACGGTTCGTCCGCTCCTCGAACAACGGCGTCCTGATCCTCAACCGCTTCGGCGACCTGGTGCTGCACAACAAGCGCGCCGAGGCCCTCGGCCTCATCCGGCTCAACCAGGCCGACGCCCGCGCCCGCAAAGCCGCCGAGCAGGTGATCGAGACCGGCGACCCGCTGGAGATCGACCTCTCGCCGCTCGCGGTGCGCGGGCGCCAGCCCGAGGCCGTGGTTGCCGAGGTCCGGCCGCTGGACGACGGGTTCACGGTGGTCGAGGCCGTCGACCACTCCGAGGCCGTGCGGCTGGAGGCCACCCGGCGCGACTTCGTCGCGAACGTCAGTCACGAGCTCAAGACCCCGGTCGGGGCCATCGCGCTGCTGGCCGAAGCCGTGCTCGACGCCGTGGACGACACCGACGAGGTGCGCCGCTTCGGGGAGAAGATCCTGCGCGAGTCCACCCGGCTCGGCAAGCTCGTCACCGAGCTGATCGCGCTGTCGCGGCTGCAGGGCGCCGAGCGGCTGCCCGAACTGAACGTCGTGGAGGTCGACGCCGTCGTGCGTGAGGCGCTCGGCCGCACCAAGCTGGCCGCCGAGTCGGCCGAGATCACCGTGACCACCGACGGCCCCAGCGGGCTGCTCGTCGAGGGTGACCGCACTCTGCTGGTCACCGCGCTGTCGAACCTGCTGGAGAACGCCGTCGCCTACTCGCCGCAGGGCAGCCCCGTCTCGATCAGCAGGCGGCTCGTCGACTCCTTCATCGAGATCGCCGTCACCGACCGTGGCATCGGCATCGCCGAGGAGGAGCAGCAGCGCGTCTTCGAGCGGTTCTACCGCGCCGACAAGGCGCGCTCGCGGGCCACCGGCGGCACCGGCCTCGGTCTCGCGATCGTCAAGCACGTCGCCGCCAACCACGGCGGCGAGGTGCGCCTGTGGAGCAGCCAGGGGGTCGGCTCCACCTTCACGCTGCGCATACCCGCGCACGCCAGCGCCGAGAACGCGTCCGCGCCTGCCCCCAGGCAGGAACGCGAACCCGGGCCTCTGGTGGCGACCGGACCGGAAAGCGCCGAACAGGGAGGAACCACGCCGTGACGAGGGTGCTGATCGTCGAGGACGAGGAGTCGTTCGCCGACCCGCTCGCCTTCCTGCTGAGGAAGGAGGGCTTCACCGCCGCCGTGGCCACCAACGGCCAGCAGGCGCTCGACGAGTTCGACCGCAACGGTGCCGACATCGTGCTGCTCGACCTCATGCTGCCCGGGATGAGCGGCACCGACGTGTGCAAGCAGCTGCGCCAGCGCTCGGCCGTGCCGGTGATCATGGTGACCGCGCGCGACAGCGAGATCGACAAGGTGGTCGGCCTCGAGCTGGGCGCCGACGACTACGTGACGAAGCCGTACTCGGCGCGCGAGCTGATCGCCAGGGTCCGGGCCGTGCTGAGGCGCGGCGGCGAGACCGGCGGCACCGAAGGCGAGCTGGCACCGCTGGTGCTCGCGGCCGGCCCGGTGCGGATGGATGTAGAGCGGCACGTCGTGACCGTGGACGGCGAGGAGGTCTCGCTGCCGCTCAAGGAGTTCGACCTGCTCGAGTACCTGCTCCGCAACGTCGGCCGGGTGCTCACGCGAGGGCAGCTCATCGATCGCGTGTGGGGCGCCGACTACGTCGGTGACACCAAGACGCTCGACGTTCACGTCAAGCGGCTGCGTTCCAAGATCGAGCCCGATCCGGGCTCTCCCCGGCACCTCGTCACCGTGCGCGGGCTCGGCTACAAGTTCGAGACGTGACCAGCGAGGCGCCGCACGGTCCCGAGGCCGGGTACCGTAGAACCTCGTGCGCCTAGGGGTACTCGACGTCGGGTCGAACACCGTCCACCTGCTGGTGGTGGACGCCCATCGTGGTGCCCACCCCACGCCGATGCATTCCGAGAAGACCGTGCTGCGGCTCGCGGAGCAGATCAACAAGAACGGTGAGCTGAGCAAGAAGGGCATCGACGACCTGGTCGAGGCTGTCGAGTCCGCGAAGGAGGCGGCGAAGCGGCTGGGGTGCGAGGAGGTCATGGCCTTCGCGACCTCGGCGGTGCGTGAGGCGAGCAACGCGGGCAAGGTCCTGCGGAAGGTGGCCGATGAGACCGGCGTCGAGCTGCGGGTTCTCACCGGCGAGCAGGAGGCCCGGCTGACCTTCCTCGCCGTGCGCCGCTGGTACGGCTGGTCGGCGGGACAGCTGCTGGTGCTCGACATCGGTGGCGGCTCGCTCGAGGTCGCGATGGGCATCGACGAGGAGCCGGAGCTGGCCGAGTCGCTGCCGCTCGGGGCGGGCAGGCTCACGCGGACCCGGTTCAGCAAGGATCCGCCGACGCGCTCGGAGCTGGTCGCGACATCGGCCTGGCTGGAGGACCAGCTCGGCGACCTCGCGAAGAGGATCTCCAAGCTCGGCGAGCCGGACCGGGTGGTGGCAACGTCGAAGACGTTCCGTTCGCTCGCGCGGCTCGCCGGTGCGGCTCCGTCCGCGGCGGGCCCCCGCGTGCGGCGGGTGCTCACCGACACGGCACTGCGGCAGCTCATCTCGTTCATCTCCCGCATGTCCTCCGACGACCTCGCCGAGCTGGAGGGCGTCAGCGCGGGAAGAGCACACCAGCTCGTGGCGGGGGCTCTCGTGGCGCAGGCCACGATGCGAGCCCTGTCACTCGAAACTTTGGAAATATGCCCTTGGGCACTGCGTGAGGGTGTGATTCTGCGACGGCTGGACCACTCGAACGGCGCGGACCAGACTGCATTGATGACCGGCCAGGGTCGGCACGCATGACGCCTGGGTTCACACTGGACGTAGACAACAGGCGACGGGCACGGTGGAAAGGATGACTCGAGACAGCGAGGGCGAGCGGCCCCAGAAGACGGTGGCCGAACTACTCGCCCAACATGGCGGACAGGTCGGCGGCGCACCGCGCCGTCGGCGACGTCGCGCTGCCGACGATGACGACGCGCCGAGCATCAGCGACACGGCGCCCCAGGCGATCATCGACCGAGTGCGGGCCGAGGGCCCGCCACCTCCCGGTGTCGGCAGGCGCAACGGCGCCGCGCCGGCCCCGCCACCCCCGGCGGAGCAGACCGACGAGGCACCCCCGGCGCGGGGCGGCAGACCACCGAGGGTGCCCCCGCCCCCTCAGGGCGGCACCGGCGGCTATCCGGTTCCTCCTCCGCAGGCACCCGAGGAGGGGGGCAGGCCGCTGCCGCCGCGACCCCTCAACGGAACTCGCAACGGCATACCCGTTCCCCCCGCCGAGGCGCCGCCCGGCAGGCGTGGACCTTCGCCGGAGCCCCCGGGCTCGGAGGGCACGCTCTCCGCACGGCTCGACGGCCTCGAAGGGACCGCGGCGGACCAGGGCGGAATGGAACCACCCGCCCCGTCGCGCCCCGGCACGGGCAGGTTCCCGCTGCCACCGCGCAGGCGCAGGCCGCCGCGCGGCACCCCGCCGCCGCCCCCCGAGCCGAGCACGGAGCAGTTCCCCGCCGTCGGGGGCGCGCCGGACACCGACGTCCCGCACCCGGACGAGCCCCCAGCGGGGCTGGCGGGCTGGCGCCGCCGCAGGCAGGACACGCAGAACGAGGACACCGAGGTCGGCGTGATGCCCGTGGTGCCCCCGGCGCCAGCAGGGCCTGAAGAGGACGACGACGAGGGCCCGCCGACCGGGTTCTACACGCCGAACTTCGATGACGACGACGAGGCCGACGGCCCGGACGGCCGCTACCACGCCGGACTCCTCGAGGACGACCCGCTGGGCGAGCAGCGCCCGCACGACCCGTACGCGGCGGACTACGAGGACGACTACGCCTACGACGAAGAGCTCGACGACCGCGACGAGCTGGCGGGCAGCGACCTCGATGAGGACGAGGAGGCCGCGTCGCCCGCCAAGCAGTGGCTTGCGCTGGCCGGTCAGCTCGCCCTCGGCGTCGCGGGCGGTGCCGCCGTGTGGCTCGGCTTCAACTGGCTGTGGGGCCAGCTCCCCGCGGCCGCGCTGATCGCCGCGCTGGTGGTCACGGTCGGGCTGGTGTGGATCGTGCGCAAGGTGCGCCGCGCCGAGGACCTGCAGACCACGGTGCTGGCACTGCTCGTCGGGCTCGTCGTCACCGTGTCGCCCGCCGCGTTGCTGCTCGTCTCCAGGTAGCGCGTGGCCGCAGCGATTCCCGTCGGGCTGTCGACGGCGTCGGTGTGGCCGCTGCGCGCCCGCACCGGGTTCGAGCTGGCCGCCGCACTCGGCTACGACGGCGTCGAGGTGATGGTGTGGGCCGACCCGGAGAGCCAGAGCGTGCCCGCGCTGCGCAGACTCCGCGACGAGACCGGCGTGCCGGTGCTGTCGATCCACTCGCCGTCGCTGTTGATCACGCAGCGCGTGTGGTCGCCCGACCCCGTGGTGCGCCTTCGCCGCTCGGTGGAGGCCGCGATGGAGCTGGAGGCCCGCACCGTCGTGGTGCACCCCCCGTTTCGCTGGCAGCGCCGCTACGGTGACGCCTTCGCCGACCTCGTCGCCGAGCTGGAGGAGAGCAGCGGCGTCGACATCGCGGTGGAGAACATGTTCAAGGTCCGCCCACCCGGGGGCAGCCGCAACGCGAGGGTGTCGGCGTTCCGCCCCTCGATCGACCCGACCGACGTCGGGTACTCGCACTACACCCTCGACCTGTCCCACAGCGCCGCCGCGGGCATGGACGCGCTGGAGCTGGCCGAGCGCATGGGCGAGGGCTTGACCCATGTGCACCTCGCCGACGGCACCGGGGTGCCGAAGGACGAGCACCTCATGCCGGGCCGGGGCAACCAACCCTGCGCTGAGCTGCTCGAACACCTCGCCGCGACCGGTTTCGACGGGCAGGTCGTGCTCGAGGTGAACACACGCGGTGCGCGCAACCTGGCCGAGCGTGCCCGCATGCTCGGCGAGGCGCTGCTGTTCACCCGGCTCCACCTCGGCTGAAACCCAAGATCAACTCGTGCCCTGCCGAGACCTCGTTTCCGCGTATCGGCACGTATGGTCTTGACCGTGGAGCCGTTGCGTTCGTTGATCCTCGCAGCCGCAGGCAACGACACGATCCGGCGCCTGGTGGCCACCGCACCCGGCGCCAGGAGTGTCGTCGCGCGGTTCGTGGCCGGGGAGACCGTCGACGACGCCCTGGCCGCCGTCACGGCGCTCGCCGCCGACGGGCGCCGAGCGACGCTGGACCACCTCGGCGAGAACGCGGGCGATCCCGCGTCGGCGGAGTCGGCCGTCTCCGCCTACCTCAGGCTCCTCGAAGCGCTGCGAGTCAAGGCACTGACCGACCACGCCGAGGTGAGCGTCAAGCTCTCAGCGCTGGGCCTGCGTGCCGACGAGGGCGCAGCCCTCGACCGCGCCGCGCGCATCTGCGCCGCGGCCCACGAAGGCGGCACGACCGTGACCATCGACATGGAGGAGCACGACACCGTCGAAGCCACGCTGCGCGTGGTGCGGGAGCTGCGTCGGACGTGGCCCTCTGTCGGCGCCGTCCTGCAGTCGTACCTGCGCCGGACCGAGGCCGACGCCGCGGAGCTCGCCGTCGACGGCTCCCGAGTGCGGTTGTGCAAGGGCGCCTACGCCGCGCCGTCGACTGTGGCCTTCGCGACGGCGGGCGAAGTGGACCTGAGTTACGTTCGCTGCGCGAACATCCTGCTCGCTGGGGGCGGGTATCCGATGTTCGCCACTCACGACCCCCGGCTCATCGAGGTGCTGGGGGAACGGGTGCGCTGGTACGGGTGCCGCGAGGGCACCTACGAGTACCAGCTGCTGTTCGGGGTCCGGCCTGACGAGCAGCGCAGGCTGGCGGCGGAAGGGGAGACCGTGCGCGTGTACGTGCCGTTCGGCGAGCAGTGGTACGGATACCTGATGCGGAGGCTGGCCGAACGGCCCGCCAACACCGCGTTCTTCCTGCGAGCGCTGGCCAGCCGTTCGTGAGCACCATCGACTACGACCCGACGTCGTTCGGGTCCGCCTGCGACACCAGGTCCCTCGGCGACGGCACGTTCACGGCGGACCTGCGGCACGAATGGTCCATCGGCGGCCACCCGCACGGCGGGTTCCTCGTGGCCCTGCTCGCCAAGGCCGCCGTCACCGTGCTCGCCGAGCGGGGAGAGCCGCCGATCGACCCCATGGTGGTGAGCGCCGAGTTCCTCCGGCCGCCCGCGATCGGCCCGGTGCTGCTGCGGGCCGACATCCGCAAGATCGGCCGCCGCGCCACCGTGGTCGCGGTCGTGCTGGAGCAGCGTGGCCGCAGCTGCGTCGAGGCCCGCGTGACCGCGGGCAGGCTGCCGGTGCGCAGGCCGGTGTGGAGCGACGTGCCTGCGCTGCCGGCGGAGCCGCCGGCCGGTGCGCACACGCTGTCGGGGGAGACCTCCGAAGGGGTCTTCCACCTCGCGAAGGGCTGCGACGTGCGTGTCGACCCGGCCACGGCCGGCTATCTCAGCGGTCGCACCGGCGATCCGCCGAGGATCCGGCTGTGGGTCCGGCCGCGCGACGGCGAGCCCGACCCGTACTTCGCGCTGCTGGCGGGCGACATCAACCCGCCCGTGGTGTTCAACCTCGGGCGCTTCGGCTGGGCGCCGACCGCGCAGCTCACGGCGTTCGTGCGCACGCGGCCGTCGGCAGGCTGGCTGCGGGTGCTGGCGGAGAGCAGATCGGTGCAGGAGGGCTGGTTCGACTCCGACGCGCTCGTGATCGACGCCCAGGGCCGCATCGTGTGCCAGGCGCGACAACTCGCCCTTTCACCATCGCCCTAGAGTCAGACGCATGGCAACTATCGCTGTACTGGGTGCCGGCAAGATCGGTGAGGCGCTGCTCTCTGGCCTGCTGCACGCGGGCCGCAAGCCGGAGGACCTGCTGTTCACCGAGCGGCATCCGGAACGCTCCGCCGAGCTGACCGAGCGCTACGGCATCGCCGGGGTCGAGGTGTCCGAGGCGGCCAAACGCGCGGACGTGCTGATCGTCGCCGTGAAGCCGCAGGACATCGAGCCCGTGCTGGACGACCTGGCCCCGCTGGTGGGCCCCGGCTCGCTGGTGGTCTCGCTGTGCGCAGGCCTGCCGACGGCGCTGTACGAGCGCAGGCTCCCCGAGGGCACGCCGGTCGTCCGCGTCATGCCGAACACCCCGATGCTCGTCAACGAGGCGATGAGCGCCGTCTCCCCGGGCCGGCACGCCACCCCCGAGCACATCCGCGTGGTCGAGGACCTGCTCTCCAGCGTCGGCAAGGTGCTGGAGGTGCCGGAGTCGCAGCAGGACGCCGTCACCGCGCTGTCCGGCTCGGGCCCGGCGTACTTCTTCTTCCTGGTCGAGGCCATGATCGACGCCGGGATACTGCTCGGGCTCCCGCGCGCGGTCGCCGAGCAGCTCATCGTCCAGTCGGCGGTCGGCGCCGCCAAGATGCTCGCGGAGAGCGCCGAGCATCCGGTGATCCTGCGCGAGGCGGTCACCTCGCCGGCCGGTACCACGATCAACGCGATCCGGGAGCTGGAGAAGCACGGCGTCCGGGCCGCGTTGCTCGCCGCGATCGAGGCCGCCCGCGACCGTTCGGTTGAACTCGGCAAGGCGCACGAGGAGGACTGACCCGCGTCCGACGTGCGTACATCACGATGTGTGCTCGCGAGCACGGTACGTATTGCCCTCGACAGCCGTCGCAATAGTCCCACGCGTCCCGCTACCCTCGGTGGTAGCACGTGCGTGTCGATACCGTTCGGTGGGGAAGCCGAGCGGCGCGACACGTGTAAAGGACACGGTGAATGACCTATGCCGCCGAACAGGAAAGACGACGTGCCGGGCCCCCGGCAGGTCCAGTTCTTGACGGTCGCCGAGGTGGCGACGCTGATGCGGGTCTCCAAGATGACCGTCTACCGTCTCGTCCACTCGGGTGAGCTGCCGGCCGTACGCGTCGGCAAGTCCTTCCGGGTGCCCGAGAAGGCCGTTCACGACTACCTCGACAACGCCTACTTCGACGTCGGCTGACGGGTTTCTCGCAGGAGCCGTGCGTGGCGGTGCGGGTGGCGGAACCTCAGCCGCCTCCTCGCTGCGTAGCCGGGTGACGGCCCACGCAAGCGGCTCCGCCGCTTCCGAACAGGCTCTAGTGGTAGCCGGAGACGAGCGCGAAAGAAGCCCCAGGTAACCTGATAGGCCGTTCGTGTGCTTGCCCCACGCGATTTTCACGACCGAACGTTCCGAACGTTAAGGAGCACCTGTGGGCTCGGTGATCAAGAAGCGCCGCAAGCGTATGTCCAAGAAGAAGCACCGCAAGCTGCTTCGCCGCACGCGGGTCCAGCGTCGCAAGCAGGGCAAGTAAGCGCGCCTGGAAACAACTGCTTCACGCACTCGGGTGAGCCCTGGTGGCCGGTAGGCGTAACCCCGGTTAACAGCATGTAAGAGGCGGTTCCGCGGCTCCTGCCACGGAGTACCATCCGGAATCGCCTCGCCTCTCTAGAAACCGTCGCCTTCCGGCCAGGGGGTCTGATGCCGTCCAACGTCGTCCTCGTCACCGGGGTCGCCGGCGAGCTGGGCGGAAGGCTCCTGGCCAGGTTGGGCAACAACCCGGAGCTGGAACGGGTGATCGGCGTCGACACGTCGGCGCCGCACCCGGACATCCTCCGCCGCATCGGCAACGCGGAGTTCGTCCGAGCCGACATCCGAAACCCGCTCATCGCGAAGATCATCAGCTCCGCGAGGGTCGACACGGTTGTGCACGCCTCGACGACGTGCCACCCCGCGGGCCCCGGCAGGCGGATGGCGATCAAGGAAGTGAACGTCATCGGCACGATGCGGCTGCTCGCCGCGTGTCAGCGTTCCCCGCTCGTGCGCAAGCTCGTCGTCAAGTCCACCGCCGCCGTGTACGGCGCCAGCTCGCGCTCGCCCGCGGTGTTCACCGAGGGCTCCGAGCTCATCCCGGCCTCGTCGAACGGCTACGCCAAGGACGCCGTCGAGATGGAGGGCTACGTACGCGGTCTCTCGCGCCGCCGCCCCGACATCACGGTGACCATGGGCCGCTTCGTCAACATCATCGGGCCGGAGGTCGACACCGTGCTCGCGCGCTACTTCGCGCTGCCGGTGGTCCCCACGGTGCTCGGCTACGACGCTCGCCTCCAGCTGTTGCACTCCACCGACGCGCTGAACGTTCTGGAGTGCGCGACGCTGCAGGACAAGCCCGGCGTCTTCAACGTCGCTGCCGACGGCGTCCTGACGCTCTCGCAGGCGATCCGCCGGGCCGGGAGGGTCGAGCTGCCGATGCCGCGTCAGGTGATGCCCTCGGTCAGCAGGCTGCTGCGGGGCGCCCGCGTGGTCGACTTCTCCTCCGACCAGGTGCGGCTGCTCAACTTCGGCCGGGTCGTCGACAACACGCGACTCAAGAACGAATTCGGGTACACACCCCGGTGGAGCACGCGAGAGGCCTACGACGACTACGTCCTCGGCCGCGGACTGCGGCCGGTGATCGACGGTGACCGTCTCGCGGAGCTGGCCACCACGGTCGACGGTTGGAGGGTGAAGCAGTGACAACCGGCTCTTCGGCGCAGGTCATCCCGCTGCACCGAACCAGAGACGACGAGCCGCGGCCGGTCTCCCCGAGGGAGCACGACGCCCCGGTGGTGGCCTTCCCCGGCGCCACCGCGGCCCCGGAGCAGCCTGGCCAGGGCGACCCGCTGACGCGCTTCCTGACGTTCCTGTGTCACCGGTTCACCGGCGACTACACCGTCGACGAATTCGGCTTCGACCCCGAGCTCACCGACACGCTCGTGCTGCCGCCCGTGCGCGTGCTGTACGAGAAGTGGTTCCGGGTGAGCACCCATGGCGTGCGGAACCTGCCCGCCGAGGGCGGTGCCCTGCTCGTGGCCAACCACTCCGGCGTACTGCCGATCGACTCGGTGATGACCGCGTTCGCCGTGCACGAGCAGCGTGGGCGGCATCTGCGCATGCTGGGCGCCGACCTGGTGTTCAAGACGCCGCTGCTGGGCACGCTCGCCCGCAGGTCCGGGCAGACGCTCGCGTGCGGACCCGACGCGGAGCGGCTGCTGCGCGCGGGTGAGCTGGTCGGCGTGTGGCCGGAGGGCTTCAAGGGCGTCGGCAAGCCGTTCTCGGAGCGGTACAAGCTGCAGCGGTTCGGTCGCGGCGGGTTCGTGTCGGCGGCGCTGCGCACGGGTGTGCCGATCATCCCGGTGTCGATCGTGGGTGCCGAGGAGATCTACCCGAAGCTCGCCGACCTGAAGCCGCTGGCACGCCTGCTCGGGCTGCCCTACTTCCCGGTGACGCCGTTCTTCCCGCTGCTCGGTCCGCTGGGCGCGATCCCGCTGCCGACGAAGTGGCACATCGAGTTCGGCGAGCCGATCGCCACTGACGGCTTGGCGGCCGAGGCGGACGAAGACCCGCTGCTGATCTTCAACCTCAACGACCAGGTCCGTGAGGCCATCCAGCAGATGCTGTACCGCCGCCTCTCCCAACGCCGCGGCGTCTTCCGCGACTGAGCCTTCCGCTACCGCCCCCCAAGGCCACCTTTGCTGCGTTCAACGCAACAAAGGTGGCCTTGGGGGCCGTCGGCACTGCTCCGGTCAGGCGACGCGGCGGCGGTAGGCGATTCCCGCGGCGACGGCTCCGGCGACCGCGCCGGCTCCGAGCACCGACGGCACTCCGATCTTCGCGGCCTTGCGACCAGTGCGGAAGTCGCGGATCTCCCAGCCCCGGCCGCGCGCGACCTCGCGCAGCCCGGAGTCCGGGTTGACCGCCACGGCGGTGCCGACGACCGAGAGCATCGGCACGTCGTTCTGCGAGTCCGAGTACGCCGTGCAGCGGCGCAGGTTCAACCCCTCGCGGGCGGCCAGCGCGCGCACGGCGTGTGCCTTCGCCCTGCCGTGCAGCAGGTCCCCCACGAGCCGCCCGGTGTACACGCCGTCCACGCTCTCCGCGACGGTGCCCAGCGCGCCGGTGAGCCCGAGCCGCCGCGCGATGATCGCGGCCAGCTCGACGGGCGTCGCCGTCACGAGCCACACGCGCTGGCCCGCGTCGAGGTGCATCTGGGCGAGTGCACGCGTGCCGGACCAGATCTTGTCGGACATCAGCTCGTCGTAGATCTCCTCGCCCACGGCCACCATCTCGTCGACGGTTCGTCCCGCCACAAAGGACAGTGCCTGCTCGCGGCTGGACTGCATGCCCTGCTTGTCCTCGCGCCCTCCGACGCGGAACTTCACCTGCTGCCAGGCGAATCCGGCGAGGTCGGAGGTGGTGAAGTACTTGCGCGCGGCGAGTCCTCGCGCGAAGTGGAAGATCGACGCGCCCATCATCATCGTGTTGTCGACGTCGAAGAACGCCGCCGCGGTGAGGTCGGGCGGAGCCGGTGGGGGAGCGAGTTCACCGCCCTCGGGCGCCGGGACCTCGAGGGTCGCCAACTGCGCGGCTTCCATGGCCACGGCAGCGTCAGCCGAGGCTTCGCCTGCCAGTGCGGCGAGCCGCTCGCGTTCGTGCCCCTTACCGCGGGCCCGCCACAGTGCCACGCACACCGCCTCCACGTTCGAGTTGCACTCCGGTGCTGTGCACAGAGTAGCGAGGATACAACTGACGGCGGAGCGCTATCCGATGCTCACCCCCGGCAGTCCCGGCAGTAGCGGCGGAATGGACACGACCGGGGCCGGCGGGACGGTCGAGTCGGGCAGCCGCGGCCCCGTCGGCGCGGGGATGGGCGCGGGGACGGCGGTCTCGCTCGGCGTGGGCGTGGGCGTCGTCGGCGGCGGCGTCGGGGACGGCGTGACCACGGGCTCGGTCGTGGAGGTTCCGGCGCTCCTCAGCGGTTGCATCGCGGGTGACTCGGGTGGCTCGTAGGCGGGCGCGGGGACGGTGCCCGGTCGCCGGTACTCCCCGGCGCGCAGACTCTCCGGCAGGCCACACGTCCCCGTGGCGGGCAGCGCGCCCAGCTCGTCGAAGCTGCCCGAGGTGATCTCGTAGCAGCCCATCCGGTCGCTCAGTGCTGTGACGCGCTGGCGGACCCTGGTCAGCAGCTCCGCCGGTTCGGCGGCATCGGTGATATCCGCAGGGAGCACGGCGTGCAGCGCCGCAAGCCTGCTCGACTGCCGCGCCGCCCAGCCGCCCAGCGGCGCGAGCTGCCGTCCGTCCGAGCTGGTCGCCAGCGCGGTGAGCTGGACGACCCCGGCCCGTGTGTCACCGGTGAAGTCGGCCATGCCGATCGCGTACGCCTGCTCGTCGAACCGTCCTTGCTCGACGAGCACGGTCAGCTCGTCGATGCGGCGCTCGGCGTACTCGAGATGTTTGAGCCCCCTGGCCTCGTCGTCGAAGGTCAGCTCCAGCACGGCCGTCTCGCGCAGGCGCTTGAGGTCGTAGAGCGTCTCGCCGGGCAGGGCGTCGTCGGAGAGCAGCAGGGCGAGCCCGGACACGGCGAAGAGCAGCGCCATCAGTGCCGCGACGACGGGCACCGTGCGCGGCCGGCGCCCTGGCCGCCGTCCGGACGCCTCGATCCGGCCCGCGATGCGTGTGCGGGCCTCGTCGTCCAGTGCGGTGTCGGCGCCGAGTCTGCGCAGGGCCGCCACCACGGCCAGCTCGTCGCTGAACTCGTGCCCGTGCCCGTGCTCGACCGCGCGAGCGAAGCGCTCGTGTTCCCCGCGCCCCTGGCGCGGCCACGGAGGCCTCCACATGTCGCGCGCCTCCCGGCCTGCTCCGCCGAATCCTTCGCACTGGCAACGATCGGCGGGGTGCGGGGTTACGCGGAATCAGCGCAGGCCGGTGGGCAGGAGTTTCGCGAGCCTGCGGACGGCGCGGTGCTGCAGCGCCTTCACGGCGCCTTCGTTGCGCTGCATGATCTGCGCGGTCTCGGACACCGAGAAGCCCTGGATGAACCGCAGGATGATGCATTCCCGCTGGTCGTCGCCGAGTCCGGCGATGCAGCGCAGCAGTTCGTCGTTGGTGGTCTTGCTGATCACCTGCTGCTCGGGGCCCGGCGAGTGCTGCGCGGAGGAGCCGAAGGGCTGCGTGCCGGATTCGGTCACCTCGTCGGTGACGATCTCCAGGCGGAACCGGCTCGACTTCACGTGGTCGAGCACCAGGTTGCGGGCGATCGTCGTGAACCACGCGCCGACGTCTCGGCCCTGGTACGAGATCGACGTGATCCGGCGCAGTGCGCGCAGGAACGTCTCGCTGGTGACGTCCTCCGCGAGGTGACGGTCGCCGACCCGCAGCAGGACGTAGCGGTACACCCAGTCGACGTAGCGGTCGTAGAGCTTGCCGAAGGCAGCGGTGTCGCCGCTCTGCGCCGCGCGCACCAGGTCCCAGTTCTCGTCGACGCTCGCGTCGACGGGGGCGGCGCTCTCCACCGCACGGAGCCTCGCAGGCCCGGGACCTGCCGCAACAGCGATCGGCATGCTCATCGTGTTGCACCTCCTCCGGGCCCGTTCCCGGACTCCGCGTGATCATCGCCACTACGTCGCCTGACGGAGCATACGCGTTGTTACCGCGAAGTAGGTAGTGGTGTCTCCATTGCGAAAAGGAGACGAGGTCAAAACCACCTTGTGACGTCGCTCTCGGCTGGCACACTGGCCGGTGATCGAAAGGGGCTGGTTGTGGCTGCTGGGGCAGGCAGTGTCGCCGAAGTCGCCAACGTCGCGGACCTCGTCGCCGCGAACTCGCGCGAGCGGCCGGGAGCGACCGCGCTCGTCGACACCGTGGCCGAGACCACACTGACCTGGGCGGAACTCGACGCCGCCGTGGACACGCAGGCACGCCGCCTGCTCGAGGCCGGGCTGAGCCCCGGCGACCGCGTCGCGCTACGCCTGCCGACCTCCTCGGAGTTCGCGGTGTCCTTCTTCGCGGTGGCCAGGGCAGGCGGCATCGCCGTGCCCCTGTCGCCGCAGGCGCCGGAGGGCGAGTGGCGGCCCGTGCTCGCCGACAGCGGGACCCGGTTGCTCGTCGGCGCCGCCCCCGGGGAGCACGCCGACGTGCGGGTGCTGGAACCGGCGATCGACCCCTCGGCCGGCGAGCCGGTAGCGCCCACCAGGGCGGGCGAGGACGTCGCCGCGCTGTTCTACACCTCGGGCACCACCGGACCGCCGCGAGGCGTGATGCTGTCGCATCGCGCGCTGCTCGCCAACGTCGCCCAGCTCGGACAGCTGCAACCGCCCTTGGCCGACCATGGCGACCGCGTGTTCGTGGCCATCCCGTTGCACCACATCTACGGGCTCGGTCCGGGCCTGCTCAACGCCGTCGCCGCCGGGGCGACCACCGTGCTCGCGCAGCGGTTCGACGCGCAGAAGGCGCTCGCCGCGTGCGCCGCCCACCGCGTGACCGTGATCGTCGGTGTGCCCGCGATGTACACCGAGCTCGCCGCGCTGCCGGCCGACGAGGTCGGCGAGTCGCTCTCGACCGTCCGACTGCTCGTGTCGGGTGCCGCGCCGCTGCACCCGAAGGTGCTCGCCGCCATCCGGGGCGCGACGGGGCTGGCCGTGTTCGAGGGCTACGGGCTCACCGAGGCCGCGCCCGTGGTGACGTCCACGCTGGTCACCGGCTACGCCAAGCCGGGATCGGTCGGCCGCCCGCTGCCCGGCGTCGAGCTGCGGCTCGTGGACAGCGACGGCACCCCGGGCCCGGTGCCGCTCGACCCCGAGGACCCGGCCGACGCGTTCGCCGACGACACCGGCGGCACCGGACTGGTCGCGGTGCGCGGGCGGAACCTGTTCAGCGGGTACTGGCCCGACGGCGCGCACGGACCGGACGACGAGGGCTGGTTCCGCACCGGCGACGTCGGCTACATCGACGTGGACGGCGACCTGCACCTGGTCGACCGCGCCAACGACCTGATCATCGTCAACGGCTTCAACGTTTTCCCGCACGAGGTGGAGGACGTGATCGGCGCCCTGCCAGAGGTCGCCGAGGTCGCGGTGGTCGGGGTGCTGGACGAGCGCAGCGGCGAGGCGGTGAAGGCCGTGGTCGTGCCGAAGCCGGGTGCGGCGCTGTCGGAGCAGCAGGTGGTGGACGCGTGCACGGCCACGCTCGCGGCGTACAAGGTGCCGCGCACGGTCGAGTTCGCGGAGGCGCTGCCTCATTCGTCGGTCGGCAAGCTGCGCCGGTTCCGGTTGCGGGGATGATGGAGCCATGCATCGGGTGACCGTGATGACGAGGGTCGGCTGCCACGCGTGCGAGCACGCGGAGGAGGACGTGGCGCGGATCTGCGGCGAGCTCGGTGTCGAGTGGACCACGGCCGACGTCGACACCGACCCGGAGTGGCGGGCCGAGTACGGCGACCGCGTACCGGTGATCCTCGTGGACGGCGAGGAGCACGGGTACTGGAAGGTCGAGGAGGAGCGGTTGCGGGCTGCGCTGCGCTCGTCAGGGTCGTAAGCCACTCGTAAGCGCCGGAAGGCAGTCCGGAAGCCGTTCGGCGCCGAACATGGGGACATGAGCGAAATCGCCGTCTCCGGACGCACCGACGGTCGCCTGCGGGCGTCGCACGCCGTGCTCTGCGGCCTGCTCGGCCTCGCCGCGGCATTGGCCGCGGGGCATCTCGTGGCGGCGTTCGTCGGCCGCAACGCCTCGCCGTACCTCTCGGTCGGCAACTCGGCGATCGACCTCACGCCCACCTGGCTGAAGGACTGGGCGGTGCGCACCTTCGGCACCGCCGACAAGCTCGTGCTGCTCAGCGGCATGGCCGTGGTGCTCGTGGCGGTGGCCGCGGGCGCGGGGCTGCTGTCGCGGCGGAGCCCGCTGGCCGGGACGGTGGTCATCGGGGTTTTCGGCGTGCTCGGCGGCATCGCGGTGTTCACCCGGCCCGACCTCGGCCAGCTGGCGCTGGCCGCCCCCGCGGCGAGCCTCCTCGCGGGCCTGTGGACGTTCCGCTGGCTGCACGCGCGGGCGGCCGAGGACGAGGAGATCGGCTCGCCCGACCGGCGGCGGTTCCTGCTCGGCGCCGGTGCGGTCGCGGCCGGAGCCGGTTTGGTCGGCCTCGGCGGTCAGCTGCTCGGCTCCAGCCGCAGCGCGGACAGCTCGCGCGCGGCGGTCGGCGAGCTCGAACCGGCTCGGCGCGTGCCGCCCGTGCCCGCCGACGCCGACTTCACCAAGCTCGGCACGCCGTCGTTCCTCACGCCGAACGAGAGCTTCTACCGCATCGACACCGCGCTGATCGTGCCGCAGGTCCGCGCCGAGGACTGGAGCCTGCGCGTCCACGGGCTGGTGGAGCGCGAGCTGACGTTCATCTACGACGACATCCGCGGCCGCCGCCTCGTCGAGCGCACGATCACGATGTGTTGTGTGTCCAATGAGGTCGGTGGGCCGCTGATCTCCACCGCGAACTTCATCGGTGTCGACCTCGCGGAGCTGTTGCGTGAGGCCGGTGTCCAGCGCGGCGCGCAGCAGCTGTACTCCACGAGCACCGACGGCTGGACGTGCGGTACGCCACTGGACGTTGTCCTCGAACCAGGAAGGGGCGCGTTGCTCGCGATCGGCATGAACGGCGAACCGCTGCCGGTGGAGCACGGTTTCCCCGCTCGCATGGTGGTTCCCGGGCTCTACGGGTACGTGTCGGGCACCAAGTGGGTCACCGACCTCGAGGTGACCACGTGGGAGGCGCGGCGGGCCTACTGGCTGGAGCGCGGCTGGGCCCGGGAGGCTCCCGTGAAGACGCAGTCGCGCATCGACTCGCCCAAGGGCTTCGCGACGTTGCCGCCCGGCCGCGTCGTGGTCGCCGGGATCGCGTGGGCACAGCACACGGGCATCGAGAAGGTCGAGGTGCGGCTGGACCGTGGGCCGTGGCGGGAGGCCGAACTGTCCACAGTGGTCACCGACGACGCGTGGCGGATGTGGCAGGTCGCGCTCGACGTCACCGAGCCGGGCAGCCACCAGCTCGCCTGCCGTGCCACCGACAAGTCCGGGTACACGCAGACCGAGCGACGCGCTCCCGTGCTGCCCGACGGCGCGACCGGTTGGCACACGGTCACCTTCACCACGCGTTAGCACCAAACCCTCCGCGGGCGGCTCCGGGATGTGACCTGCCCCACCCGCAGTGAAGGCCACCCTCACTGCGTTGAACGCAGTGAGGGTGGCCTTCACTGCGTTCGCCCGAAAATGGTGACAGCGCGTCAGAAAAGGGCTTCGCGCGGCGATTTCAGGGGGTTAACCAGCCGCTTTGTGCCTGCGTTCACAAATGAACTACCGTATTGCCACCAAGCGCTGCGCCGGGTATCGAACACCGTCGCGCGCGCTCGGTCAAGGGTTGATCTCTCGAACTCGGCGACAGGAGAGCCAGCGTGGTGGCACAGCGGGGCCGGCGCAACGGAGCCGCCGCGCACAAGCGCACCCGAGGTGGAGCGACTCCCGACGCCGACAACGCCCCCACCGCCGAGATCCCCGCCGTCGCGGAGAACGGCGCCGACCCCGAGGTCCGCGCCAAGTCGATTCCCGAGGCCGCCGTCGCCCGCCTCGCCGTCTACCTGCGGATCCTCTCCGCGATGGCCGAGCAGGGCGCTACCACCGTCTCCAGCGAGGAGCTCTCCACCGCCGCCGGGGTCAACTCCGCCAAGCTCCGCAAGGACCTCTCCTACCTCGGCTCCTACGGCACACGTGGCGTTGGTTACGAGGTCGCCGTCCTCGTCGGCCAGATCGAGCGCGTGCTGGGTCTCACACGCCAGCACAAGGTCGCCGTCGTGGGAATCGGTAACCTCGGACATGCGTTGGCCAACTACGGTGGCTTCCCCGGAAGGGGTTTCCCGGTCGAGGCGCTCTTCGACATCGACCCGGACCTGATCGGGGTGCCGGTGGGCGGCATTCCGGTGACACACCTCGACGACATCCCGCAGGTGTGCGCCGATCGCCAGATCTCCATCGGGGTCATCGCGACGCCGCCAGCCGCAGCTCAGACGGTGTGCGACCGGCTCGTCGCCGGCGGGGTGCAGTGCATCCTGAACTTCGCTCCGGTGGTGCTGCAAGTGCCGGAACATGTCGAGGTGCGAAAGGTCGACCTGGCTGTGGAACTGCAGATCCTGTCCTTCCACGTCGCTCGGAGGGCGGACAACGAGCCGAACGGCAAGGTGGCCGACTCGGCCGTCAACAGCGCAGCCGGCAACGGGGCGGTGGTGTCGTCGTGAGCATCCTGGCGATCGGGCTGTCCCACCGGACCGCTGACCTCACCACGCTCGAGCGCGCCGCCGTGCCCGCCGCCGAGCTGGGCAAGGTGCTGCACGAACTCCAGCAGACCGACCACGTGTCCGAGGTCATGCTGCTGTCGACCTGCAACCGCATCGAGGTCTACGCCGTCGTCGAGACGTTCCACGGCGGCCTCGCCGACATCTCCGAGGTCCTCGCCCGCCAGGCCGGCATGGAGGCGCAGGAGCTCTACGACAACTTCTACGTGCACTACGCGGGGGCCGCGGTGGAGCACGTGTTCTCCGTCGCATCCGGGCTCGACTCGATGGTCGTCGGCGAGACCCAGATCCTCGGCCAGGTCCGCTCCGCCTACGCCACGGCCCGCGAGGCGGGCACGGTCGGCCGCGTCCTGCACGAGCTGGTGCAGACGACGCTGCGCGTCGGCAAGCGCGTGCACACCGAGACGGGCCTCGACGCGCTCGGCGCTTCGGTGGTCTCCGAGGCGCTCGCCGCCGCCGGTGAGCTGGCCGGGCAGCGCGCGCTGATCGTCGGAGCCGGTTCCATGGGCGCGCTCGCGGCCTCGCAGCTGCGCAAGGCCGGCATCGGCGACATCGCCGTGGCCAACCGCACACTCGCCAACGCCGAGCGCCTCGCCGCGTCGGTCGCCGAGCAGGGCGTGCCCGCACGCGCCGTGCCGATGGCCGGGCTCGCCGACGCGCTCGCGCAGGCCGACGTCGTGGTGGCGTGCACCGGAGCCAAGGGTGCCGTGCTCGGTGTCGAGCACGTCGTGCCTCGCGCGGACGCCCCCGTGGTGATCTGCGACCTCGGCCTGCCGCGGGACGTCGAGCCCGCCGTCGCCGACGTGGCCGGTGTCAGCGTCGTCGACCTCGAGACCGTCCGCCGCCGGATGAGTGAGTCCGGCGGGGGCACCACCGAGCGGCAGACCGCGAAGGCAGCCGGCATCGTGCTCGACGAGGTGCGCGCTTACCTGGCCGGTCAGCGCAGCTCCGCCGTCACGCCCACCGTGACCGCGCTGCGCAAGCGCGCCGCCGAGGTGGTGGACGCCGAACTGCTGCGTCTCGACAACCGGCTGCCCGAGCTCGACGCGGCCGTCCGCGACGAGCTGGGCCGCACGGTCCGCCGGGTCGTGGACAAACTCCTGCACGCACCCACGGTGCGCGTGAAGCAACTCGCCGCCGAGACGCAGGACACCGACTACGCCAACGCGCTGCGCGAGCTGTTCGAGCTCGACCCGCAGGCGCCGAGCATCGTGTCCAGCCCCTCGGCAGGCTCCAAGCACGATCAGATCGACGGTGACAAGCGTGGCTGACAGTCCCTCCCGCCGCCCGACCGCCTCCCCTGGCGGAGCCGCTGCGCGGCGCAGTGTTATCCGGATCGGCACCCGCAGCAGCAAGCTCGCCGTGGCGCAGACCGGAACTATCGCGAAGAAGCTCGAGGACGCGGGCCAGCGCGTCGAGATCGTCACGGTGTCGACGCCGGGCGACCGGTCGAGCGCCCCGATCGCCGAGATCGGCGTGGGCGTGTTCACCTCCGCGTTGCGGGAGGCGCTGCTGGCCAAGCAGGTCGACGTGGCCGTTCACTCGTACAAGGACCTGCCGACCGCACCCGAGCACGGGATCTCGCTCGCGGCCGTGCCGCCGCGCGAGGACCCGAGGGACGCGCTGATCGCCCGCGACGGCCTCACCCTCGGGGAGCTGCCGCCCGGCTCGGTCATCGGCACCGGCTCGCCGCGCCGTACCGCACAGCTGCGTGCGCTCGGCCTCGGCCTGGAGGTCGTGCCGATCCGCGGCAACATCGACACCCGGATCGGCAAGGTGACCTCCGGCGAGCTGGACGCCGTGGTGCTCGCGCGCGCCGGCCTTTCCAGGGTGGGCAGGCTCGACGTGATCACCGAGACGCTCGACCCGATCCAGCTGCTGCCCGCCCCCGCGCAGGGTGCGCTGGCTGTCGAGACCCGCGTCGACGACGTGGACACCGAACACCTGCTTCAGTCCATTGTGGACGACGAAGCGACACGGGCGGCCGTTGCCGCTGAGCGGGCCATGCTGGCCGCGCTCGAGGCCGGTTGCAGCGCGCCCGTCGGCGCACTGGCCGATGTCGTGGAGGACCTGGACGGTGATGGGGCTGTGATCGAACGCCTCTCCCTGCGTGGGATCGCCGCCACCGGGGTCGAAGGTGACTCCATCCAGATCCTCCGTGCCTCGGCCATCGCCGAGAAACACGAAGCGGACAAGCTCGGCCGCGACCTGGCCGCCGAGCTGCTCGACCTCGGTGCCGGGGCCCTGTCCCGCTGAGGTCCCGCTGAGTTCAACAGCACGCACGAAGAACGATTCGGCCGCTGCGGTGGTTGACGGCCGACCAGAGGAGAGACGAAGTAGATGACCCGCGCACGCAAGACCACGGGGCGCGTCGCCTTCGTGGGCTCGGGCCCCGGCGACGCCGGACTGCTGACCGTCCGTGCCCAGGAGCTGCTCGCGAAGGCCGAGCTCGTGGTGACGGACCCGGATGTGCCGGCAGGCGTGCTCGCCTTCGCGGGCCCGGAGGCGGAGGTCCGCCCCGCCGTCGGCGAGCCGGGTGACGTCGCCAAGGACCTGACCACCGAGGCGAAGGCGGGCCGCCTCGTGCTGCGCCTCGTCGCCGGTGACCCGCTGACCCAGCCCGCCGTGGTGTCCGAGGTGCAGGCGGTTTCACGCACGAGCGCCGTGTTCGACGTGGTGCCGGGTGTCTCGCCCGGTGCCGCCGTGCCCGCCTACGCGGGCGTGGCGCTGGGTGGCGCCCACACCGAGGTCGACGTCCGGGGCGACGTCGACTGGGCCGGGCTCGCCGGCACGCCGGGCACGATCGTGCTGCACGCGACGTCGAGCCACCTCGCCGAGGCGGCCTCCGCGCTGGTCGAGCACGGTCTCGCGCCGCAGACCCCGGTGGCCGTGACCTCCAACGGCACCATCAACACCCAGCGCACCGTGGACTCGACGCTCGCGTCGCTGGCCGCGGACGCGGGTGAGCTCGTCGGCCCGCTCGTGGTGAGCATCGGCTCCGTCGTCGGCAACCGCTCGAAGCTGTCGTGGTGGGAGTCGCGCGCACTGTACGGCTGGAAGGTGCTCGTGCCGCGCACCAAGGAGCAGGCGGGCGACATGGCCGACCGGCTCCGCAGCCACGGCGCGACGTCGCACGAGGTGCCGACGATCTCGGTGGAGCCGCCGCGCAGCCCCGCGCAGATGGAGCGCGCGGTGAAGGGCCTCGTCGATGGCCGTTACCAGTGGATCGTGTTCACCTCCACCAACGCGGTGCGCGCGGTGTGGGAGAAGTTCGCCGAGTTCGGGCTCGACGCCCGCGCGTTCTCCGGCGTGAAGATCGCCTGCGTCGGGGAGTCGACCGCGGAGAAGGTGCGCTCGTTCGGGATCATCCCCGAGCTGGTGCCCAGCGGTGAGCAGTCGAGCGAGGGCCTGCTCGCGGAGTTCCCGCCGTACGACGACGTGCTCGACCCGGTGGACCGCGTGCTGCTGCCGCGTGCCGACATCGCCACCGAGACCCTGTCGGCCGGGCTGCGCGACCGCGGCTGGGAGATCGACGACGTGACGGCGTACCGCACCGTGCGTGCCGCTCCGCCGCCCGCCGAGACCCGCGAGATGATCAAGACCGGCGGTTTCGACGCGGTGTGCTTCACCTCGTCGTCCACGGTCCGCAACCTCGTCGGCATCGCGGGCAAGCCGCACGCGCGCACGCTCGTGGCGTGCATCGGCCCGAAGACGGCCGAGACGGCGACGGAGTTCGGCCTGCGCGTGGACGTGCAGCCGGAGAAGCCAAACGTGATCGAGCTGGTGGACGCGCTCGCCGAGCACGCGGCCAAGCTGCGTGCCGAGGGCGCTCTCCCGCCGCCCCGCAAGGCCAAGCGCGCCCGCCGCTCCTGAGCGGGTAACGCTCCCCAAGGCCACCTTTGTTGCGTTGAACGCAACAAAGGTGGCCTTGGGTGCTTCTGGGGTACTACGTGCCGCACCAGGCGACGGCCACCCGCTCCAGGATCGCCACCGATTCGACGAGCTTCCTGATCGACACCCATTCGTCGGTCACGTGGGCCTGCTCGGCCTCGCCGGGGCCGCAGATCACCGTCGGCACCAGCCCGAACGCCGGCGTCAGCACCGAGGCGTCCGTGAAGTAGGTCGCCGCGCGCGGCGTCCCGTCGCCGTGGCCGGTGATCTCCCGCGCGATCTCGGCGACCGACGCCGCCCACGCGTCACCCGGCTCCGTCCACACCGGCGGCAGGTCCACGAGCGGGGCCAGGCGCACCTCGTCACCCGCCCGCTCGGCGAGACTCGCCAGCACGTCGCCGTGGTCCTGGCCGGCCACGGTGCGCACGTCCACGGTCGCCTCCGCGCTGTCGGGCACCGAGTTGGTGTTGAGCCCGCCGTGGAACGTCCCCACGTTCAGCGTCGGCCCGCCCATCACCGGATGCGGCCGCGCGTCGAAGGCGTAGGACTCCAGCCGCGTCACGGCCCGCGCGAGCTTGTAGACCGCGTTGTCGCCGAGGTGCGGCATCGAGCCGTGCGCCGTCACCCCGGCCGTCCTCGCCGACAGCCACAGTGCGCCCTTGTGGCCGTGGAAGACGGCGTTGCCGGTCGGCTCGGTGATCACGAGCGGTCCGCTTGGCCGTCCCGCCAGCCGCTCCGCGGCCAGCCGGGCACCGGCCGAACCGGTCTCCTCGGCGGCCGTCAGCACCAGCCGCAGGCCCGCCCGGCTCGGCCGGAGAGCGGCGACCTTCGTCGCGGCGGCGACGATCGCGGCCACCCCTCCCTTCATGTCGCTCGTGCCCCTGCCGTGCAGACGGTCGCCGTCGGGCTCGGCGTGGAACGGGTCGTGTTGCCACGACGCCGCGCCGAGCGGCACCGTGTCGACGTGGCCGGACAGGCACAGCGGCGGCTGGTCGAGCCCGGTGTGCCACTCCGCGATGAGCGTGCCCCGGCCCGGCTCGTGCTCGGCGACGTCCACGGTGAAGCCCGCCTTCTCCAGCAGCGGAGCCACCACGGCCAGCGCGGTGCTCTCGGCGTGGCCGATCGTGTCGACCGCCACGAGTTCCCTGGTGAGGTTCAGTACGTCGGCGCTCATCGGGCCAGACTAGGGCCGATCGCCGCCTTGCGGGGCCGTTGCGGGGCCGGTTGGCTCAGCGACCATGACCCCGATCATCCTCGACTGCGACCCAGGGCACGACGACGCGATCGCGATCATGCTGGCCGCGGGTGACCCGGCGCTGGAGCTGCTCGCGATCACGACGGTCGGCGGCAACCAGACGCTGGAGAAGACCACGCTGAACGCGCTGCGCGTGTGCACGATCGCTGGGATCACCGACGTGCCCGTCGCCGCCGGGTGCCCGCGCCCGCTGACCCGGCCGCTGCGGATCGCCGACGACGTGCACGGCGAGTCCGGGCTGGACGGGCCGACGTTCGGTGACCCCTCGGTGCGGGTGAGCGGCGAGCACGCCGTGGAGCTGATGCACCGGATACTGACCACGCACCCCGAGCCGGTGACGATCGTGCCGACCGGCCCGCTCACCAACATCGCGCTGCTGCTCACGCGGTACCCGGAGGACGCGGAGCGCATCCGTGAGGTCGTGCTGATGGGCGGCTCGACCGAACGCGGCAACGTGACGCCCTACGCAGAGGCGAACGTCTACGTGGACCCGGAGGCGGCGGCGATCGTGTTCGCCGCCGAGGTGCCGGTGACGATGTGTGGGCTGAACGTCACGCACCAGGCGCTGGTGACGCCCGAGGTGGTGGCCCGCTTCGAGGGGCTCGGCGGCGCGCTGGGGCGGACGTGCGTGGAGCTGATGACGTTCTTCGGCTCGACGTACCGGCGGCTGTTCGGCTTCGAGGCGCCGCCGCTGCACGACCCGGTGGCGGTGGCGCGGGCGCTCGACCCTGCGCTGGTGGAGTGCGTGGACGCGCACGTGGCCGTGGAGCTGCACGGCGAGTTCACGCGCGGGGCGACGGTGGTGGACCTACACGGCTACCTGGGCGAACCCCCGAACGCGAAGGTCGCCGTGACCCTCGACGCGGACCCCTTCTGGGACCGCGTCCTCGCCGCCGTCGCCCGCCTCGCCTGACCGCCCCCCAAGGCCACCTTAGGTGCGTTCAACGCAACAAAGGTGGCCTTGGGGGCCGGTGTGGGCGCGGTGAATGGGACGTTCGTGGCGGAGTAGCGTGTGCGGGGTGTTTCCTGAGCATCGGCCTCGCCGGTTGCGGGGTACGGCGGCCATGCGGCGCCTGGTCAGCGAGACCACGCTGCGGCCACGTCAGCTGATCCTGCCCATGTTCGTCGCGGAGGGCGCCGACTCGCCGCGCCCCATCAGCAGCATGCCGGGCGTCGTCCAGCACAGCAGGGACTCCCTGCGCAAGGCCGCCGTCGAGGCGGTGCGCGCCGGGGTCGGCGGGCTGATGCTGTTCGGCGTTCCGAAGGTCCACGACGCCGTCGGCTCCGGCGCCACCGACGAGAACGGCGTGCTCAACGTCGCGCTGCGAGACCTGCGCGCCGAGCTCGGTGACGACACCGTGCTGATGGCCGACACGTGCCTCGACGAGTTCACCGACCACGGCCACTGCGGCGTGCTCGACGAGGCGGGCGCCGTCGACAACGACGCCACGCTCGAGCGCTACGCCGAGATGGCGATCGCGCAGGCGAAGGCGGGCGCCCACGTGCTCGGTCCCAGCGGCATGATGGACGGCCAGGTCGGTGTGATCCGCAGGGCGCTCGACGACGCCGGCTACGCCGACACCGGCATCCTCGCCTACTCGGCCAAGTACGCCAGCGCGTTCTACGGCCCCTTCCGTGAGGCTGTCGACTCGCAGCTCAAGGGCGACCGCAAGACCTACCAGCAGGACCCTGGCAACGCCCGCGAGGCGCTGCGCGAGATCGAGCTCGACCTCGCCGAGGGCGCCGACGCGATCATGGTCAAGCCCGCGCTGTCCTATCTGGACGTGATCAAGGCGGCCGCGGAGCTGTCGCCGGTGCCGGTGGCCGCGTACAACATCTCCGGCGAGTACTCGATGATCGAGGCGGCCGCCGCCAACGGCTGGCTCGACCGGCGGCGCACGATCCTCGAGGTGCTGACCTCGATCCGCCGCGCGGGCGCCGACATGGTGCTCACGTACTGGGCGGCCGAGGCCGCGACCTGGCTGGACTAAGGTCTGCAGGCGTGACCGACTCAGACGAAACGGACGACCAGCGGCGCAAGAAGGGCCTGCCGCCCGCGCCCCGCTTCAGCGGCGAGGACCGGGAGCCCGTCAACCCGCCGACGCCGATCAAGGTGTCGTTCGTGCTGTGGCTGCTGTCCGGGCTCGTGCTGATCGCCGGCTTCGGGCTGACGCTCACGGCGAAGCAGGACATCATCGACCGGCTCGTCGAGATGAACAACGACCCGCGCATCTCGGAGGAGCAGCTGGCCTCGGGCGCCACTTCGCTGCTGTGGACGCTGTTCGTCGGCGCGATCGTGTTCGCGGTGCTCTTCGCACTCTTCGCCTGGAAGGCCCGCGAGGGCACCCGCTCGGCGCGCACGATCCTCACCGTGCTGGCCGCGGTGTCGCTGATCTTCCAGATGGTGCTGTTCTCCAACATCATCACGCTCGCCTCGGCGCTCGTCTCGATCGTCGCCGTGGCGATCATGTACCTGCCGAGCGTGCAGGACTACTTCCCCAAGGTGCCCAAGACACTGTGACGACGGAGCTGTACTCCGAGCGCGGCGCGAGCGGCTGGCCCCTGGTGTGGGGGCCGCTGTTCGCGGTGCTCGGGTTTCTCTCCGAGCTGATCATCGGCGACCGCCCGCACACCCTCATGTGGATCGTCACCGGGCTCGGCCTGCTGTGGCTCACGGCGGTGTGGGTGTACGCGCGGCGCCGGTTCCTGGCCGTCAGGGTCACTTCGACGCACCTGACGCAGGGCCGGGAGCACTTGAAGATCGCCGACATCGCGTCGCTGCCGGACGAGGAGGCCAAGCCGGGCACGCGGGTGCTCGGCGGCGGGCTGAGCGTGCCGCGCAAGTACGCCGAGGTGCCGGTGAGGCTCAAGGACGGCACCAGGGTGCTGGCCTGGGCGAGTGACGAGGAGGCGTTTCGCGACGCCCTGCGCGAGGCCGTGAAAGACTGCACGCCGTGAGCGACGTCGTCTGGCCAGCGGTACCCGGTTACTCCACCGAGCGGCTCCACCAGCCGTGGCGGCTGTTCGTCGCCGCGTGCGAGGTCGTGGTGGCCGCCGTGGCTGTCTGGGTCGCGTTCCTCGCCTGGGACAACTCGCTCACCACCGTCATCGTCCGCCTCGACGACGGTACCGAGCTCGTCTCCCGCGTCTACGCGGGCAACTGGATCGCGCTCGCCATCGGACTCGGCGGGCTGGCCGGGATCCTGGTGGTCGACGCGATCCGGCAGGCACTGCTCGGCGTGCGCACGCGCAGGCGCAGGTACCGCAAGTCACGCGACAACGGGCAGGTCGCCGAAGGCTGACCCGGCTTTGCCAGACTGGCAGGCGTGACAGGAGTCGAGCAGAGCAAGTCCTGGTTCGAACGCGCCGCCTCGGCCACGCCCGGCGGGGTCAACTCGCCGGTTCGCGCTTTCGCCGCGGTGGGCGGCACGCCCCGCTTCATGGTGCGCGGCGAGGGCCCGCACCTGTGGGACGCCGACGGCAACCGCTACGTCGACCTGGTGTCGTCGTGGGGGCCGATGATCCTCGGTCACGCCCACCCCGACGTCGTCGGCGCGGCCCGCGACGCCGCGTCGTCCGGTCTCTCCTTCGGCACGCCCACCACCGGTGAGGTCGAGCTCGCGGAGGAGATCATTCGCCGGGTCAGGCCGCTCGAGCAGGTGCGCCTGGTCAACTCCGGCACCGAGGCGACGATGAGCGCCATCCGGCTGGCCCGCGGCTTCACCGGCCGCGCCAAGATCATCAAGTTCGCCGGCTGCTACCACGGCCACGTCGACGCGCTGCTCGCGCAGGCGGGCTCCGGTGTGGCGACGCTCGGCCTGCCGACCTCGCCCGGCGTCACCGGCGCGCAGGCGGCCGACACGATCGTGCTGCCCTACAACGACATCGAGGCCGTGCGGAAGTCCTTCGCCGAGAACCCGGACTCGGTCGCCGCCGTGATCACCGAGGCCGCCGCGGGCAACATGGGCGCCGTCGCCCCGCGCGAAGGGTTCAACGCCGCCCTGCGTGAGCTGGCCCACGAGCACGGCGCGCTGCTGATCATGGACGAGGTCATGACGGGCTTCCGGGTCTCGGCCGCGGGCTGGTACGGCCTCGACGGCGTGGCGGGCGACCTCTACACGTTCGGCAAGGTCATGTCCGGCGGGCTGCCGGCGGCCGCGTTCGGCGGGCGCGCCGACGTGATGGCCAAGCTTGCCCCGAGCGGCCCCGTCTACCAGGCGGGCACGCTCTCCGGCAACCCCGTCGCGGTCGCCGCGGGGCTCGCCACGCTGCGGGCAGCCGACGAGAACGTCTACCGGGCGCTCGACGCCAACGCGCGCAGGCTCGGCGACCTCTTCGGCCGGGCGCTCACGGCCGAGGGCGTGCCGCACACCGTGGCCTACGCGGGCAACCTGGTGAGCGTGTTCTTCACCGAGCAGCCGGTGCACGACTACGCGGGCGCCGCGGCGGCGGAGACCTGGCGGTTCGCGCCGTTCTTCCACGCGCTGCTCGACGGGGGCGTTTACGCGCCGCCGAGCGCGTTCGAGGCGTGGTTCGTCAACGCCGCCATGGACGACGCCGCGTTCGAGGTGATCGAGACCGCACTGAAGCAGGCGGCGCGCGCGGCCGCGGCGGCGGAGCGCCCATGAGCAAGCAGACGCTGGTGCACCTGCTACGCCACGGCGAGGTGCACAACCCCGACGGCGTGCTCTACGGCCGGATGCCCGGGTTCGTGCTCTCGGAGCGGGGCCGGCAGCAGGCGCTGACCGTGGCCGAGGCGCTGGCCGGGCACGGGCTGGTGCACGTCGTGGCCTCTCCGTTGGAGCGCGCGCAGGAGACCGCGGCGCCGATCGCGGCAGCGCACCGGCTCGACATCGCCACCGACGAGCGGCTGATCGAGGCCGGGAACCGGTTCGAGGGCCTCAAGGTCGGCGTCGGCGACGGGGCGCTGCGCCAGCCCAGGCACTGGGGCAAGCTGCGCAACCCGCTCGTGCCGTCGTGGGGCGAGCCTTACGTGGAGATCGCCCACCGCATGCTCGGCGCCGTGTACCGGGCCCGCGCGCAGGCCGAGGGCTACGAGGCGCTGTGCGTGTCGCACCAGCTGCCGATCTGGACGCTGCGCCGGTTCCTCGAGGGCAAGCGGCTCTGGCACGACCCACGCAGGCGACAGTGCTCGCTCGCGTCGCTGACCACGCTCGTCTTCACCGGCGAGGAGCTCACCGACATCGTCTACAGCGAGCCCGCTGGCTCCACGGATCCCACGGTGACCGGCGCATGAGACGGGCACTGGCACTCCTGCTCGCGGCGGCGCTCGTCCTCGCGGGCTGCACCACGGGCGACGACGCCGTCTCGCGCGGCACGAGCTTCGAGTTCGTCGCGCCCGGAGGCAAGACCGACATCTTCTACGAGGGCGCCGATCGCCAGCCGGTGCCCGAAGTCTCGGGCGAGGACCTGTTCGACGAGAACAAGGAACTGTCCATTCGCGACTACCGCGGCAAGGTCGTGGTGCTCAACGTCTGGGGCCAGTGGTGTGGGCCGTGCCGCACCGAGGCCCCCGAGATGCAGCGGGTGCAGGACGAGCTCGGCGACAAGGTGCAGGTGCTCGGCATCGACGTCCGCGACCCGGACCGCTCCGCGCCGCAGGACTTCATGCGCAACCGGCAGTTGACCTACCCGTCGATCTACGACCCGTCGGGCAGGTCCCTGCTGCAGTTCTCCGGCTACCCGCGCAACGTGGTGCCCTCGACGATCATCGTGGACCAGCAGCAGCGCGTGGCCGCCATCTTCCTACGCGACCTCCTCGCGACCGACGTGATTCCCGTGGTGAACCGGCTTGCCGCCGAGGGCGGCCAGGCGCCAGGCGTCGAGCAGCCGGGCGGCTGAGCCGCCGACCGGGCTCACCGCGTCGGCCAGCGTCCGCTCGTCGGGCAGCCGGGCGCCGGTGACCGCGGGTACCGCCTGCGTCGCGTCATCGACGGTCGACGAGCACACGTCGAGCAGGTACTGCGGCACCCGCAGCGCCGGGTCGGTGACGCCCACGAGCGGTGTGCCGACCGCCGCGATCAGCGGGAAGACCGTGCCGGGGATGCCGATGCACGCCTCGGCGCGCGCGGACGCCCGCAGGGTGGGCACGTCGCTGATCTCGAAGCGGTCCCACAGGGAGCGGTCCTCGCGCGGGTGCAGGCCGACGAGGATGTGCCTGCCCGCGGCGGCGAGCCGTTCCGCCGACTCCAGCAGCACCTCGGTGCCCGGCGCGGCGCCGCCCGTGCCGTCGGGGTGTGTGACGCTCGTCGCCACCAGCACCACACCCGGCTCCGGCCTGCGTTCCGGGAGTTCGTCGGTCTGCGGGGAGCCGACCACGTGGATCTTGCGGCTCGTGCCGAGGTAGCTCGCGAACGCGCGGCCTTCGGCGGGCGAGGACGACGTGATCCGCCGCAGCCGCCTGCGCAGCCGGTGGGCCAGCTCGGCCTCGGCGGGGCCGAGGTAGGCGAGCGAGCTCACCGCGAGCGGGAGCCGGGGGAAGCGCTCGGCGCAGCTCACCGGCCATTCGCCCGCGCCCGTCACCACGAGCAGGTCGGCTTGACGCACCTGCTCCGGCGTCGCCACGGGCACGGGTCCCCCGGGCTCGATCCCGGAGAGGTCCGGCACGAGCTGGGTCAGTCGCCAGCCGCGGCGGGCGGCCTCGGCGAGCAGGGGTTCGACGTGGTAGGTGCCCCACGGCTCGTTGGTGGCCACGACCACGCGGAGCGGGCGCCGAGGCCGGGCGTGCGCGGTGCCGCCGAGGACGGCGAGCCCGGCGCCGCCGGCGGCGCCGAGGAGCAGTGAGCGGCGGGATACCCCAGAAGATCGCATGATCGGCAACGTAGCCAGCGGTGGTGAACAGCAGGGGAGCAATACGTGGCGGCAAGGTCGTGGCCGGCGGTCCTCCGCCGGGCGGCGAGGGATCAGC
The DNA here is from genome assembly GCF_003311655.1 of Prauserella sp. PE36. Classification (NCBI taxonomy): domain Bacteria; kingdom Bacillati; phylum Actinomycetota; class Actinomycetes; order Pseudonocardiales; family Pseudonocardiaceae; genus Prauserella; species Prauserella sp. PE36. The sequence continues at coordinate 67,906 of NZ_QEQT01000049.1, forward strand.
AGGGACCAGCGTGGTGTCTCGCGTGGCGGTGGACGGCATCGTCCAGACGCGACCCGGACCCTGCGACTTCACACGAAACCCATTCCTTACTCTGAAGGTCGTGGATCCGACCGCGCTGGCGATGTCCGGCCCGCTGCTGCTCGCGGCAGCCGTGGCCCTCCTGGCCGGCACGGTCTCGTTCGCCTCGCCGTGTGTCGTGCCTCTCGTTCCGGGCTATCTCGCCTACCTCGCCGCGCTCGTCGGCTCCGACGCGCCCGCCGTGCGGCCGGACGAGGATCGCAAGAAGGGCCGCGGCGCGGTCGTCGGCGCCGCCGCGCTGTTCGTGCTCGGCTTCACGGTGGTCTTCACCGCGGGCGTCGGCACACTGGTCTGGCTCGCCGACGCGCTGCTGACCAACGAGCAGACGCTGCAGCGCATCGGCGGCGTGCTCACGATCGCGATGGCGCTGGTGTTCCTCGGATTGATCCCCGGGCTGCAGCGCGACGTCCGTTCGCACCACGTGCCCAAGGCGGGGCTGTGGGGCGCGCCCGTGCTCGGCGCCGTGTTCGGGCTCGGCTGGACGCCGTGTATCGGGCCGACGCTGTCGGGCGTGCTCTCGATCGCGGCCGCGAGCGGCGGCACCGGCGCGCGCGGCTTCGTGCTCGTGCTCGTCTACTGCCTCGGCCTCGGCGTGCCGTTCCTGCTGATAGCCGCGGGCGCCAGGTGGGCGGTCGGCGCCACCGACTGGCTGCGCCGCAACGGCCGCCGCGTGCAGATCTTCGGCGGTGTGCTGCTGCTCGCCGTCGGCGTGCTCCTCGTCACGGGCCTGTGGGCGGAGCTGGTGGCCTGGATGCGCGACGCGTTCATCAGCGACGTGAGGCTCCCGCTGTGACGAGCACGGTCACGCCGGAGCGCAAGCAGTACCGGCCCACCCCCGCCCGCCGCGCGCTGGCGTTCCTTCGCAACACGTGGCGCGGCCTCACGTCGATGCGCACCGCGCTGGTGCTGCTGTTCCTGCTCGCACTCGCCGCCCTGCCCGGCGCGCTGCTGCCGCAGCACGACCTCAACGAGCCGAAGACGCGGGAGTACATCGCCAACCACGGCTGGTGGGGACAGCTGCTCGACCGGCTGCAGTTCTTCGACGTCTACTCCAGCGTCTGGTTCTCGGCGATCTACCTGCTGCTGATGGTGTCGCTGGTCGGCTGCCTCGCGCCGCGCAGCGTCGAGTACGTGCGCTCCATGCGGGCGAAGCCCGTGCTGACGCCGCGCAACCTCGGCCGCCTCCCGCACCACGTGCGCGCCGAGGTCGACGCCGACCCCGACGAGGTGCTCGCCGCGGCGGACCGGCGCCTGCGCGGCTGGCGCCGCGTTCAGCGCGACGAAACGGAGGGCGCCCGCAGCATCAGCGCCGAGCGCGGGTACCTGCGCGAGACCGGCAACCTGTTCTTCCACTTCGGCATGCTCGGCGTGATCGTCGCGTTCGCCCTCGGCGCGATGTACTCCTACGAGGGCCAGGTGATCGTCTTCGCCGACGGCTCCGAGGCCTCCGAGTTCTGCAACTCCGGCATCTACGCCTACGACTCGTTCAACCCTGGCCTTCGCGTGGACGGCACCGAGCTGACGCCGTTCTGCCTGCGCGTCAACGACTTCGCGGCGACCTACGCCGACACCGGCCAGCCGATCGCCTACGAGGCGAACATCGAGTACCAGTCCGGAGCCGACCTCGCCGCCGACACCTGGCGGCCGTACCACCTCGAGGTCAACGAGCCGCTGCGCACCGAGGGCGACCGCGTCTACCTGCTCGACCACGGCTTCGCCCCGACGTTCACCGTCACCTTCCCCGACGGCACCAGCCGGACGCAGGCCATCCAGTGGCGGCCGGTGGACAACACCACGGGCCTCTCCGAGGGCGCGACGAAGTTCGAGCCGCCCGGCATCACCGACGCCGAGGAGCGCAGGCAGAACCAGCTCGCGGTGACCGGACTGTTCGCGCCGAACGCGCTGATGCACGGCGAGATCCTCACCTCGGCGGGCCCCCAGCTCACCAACCCCGCCGTGGCCGTCGACGTGATGCGCGGCGACCTCGGCGTCGACTCCGGCCGCGGCCAGTCGATCTTCGAGATCGACCAGTCGATGGTGGACAGCGGACGGCTGGAGCGCGTGGCGAGGGAGAACCTCGACGTCGGCGAGCAGCTGACCCTGGACGACGGCACGAAGGTGCGCTTCGACGGCGTCGACCAGTGGGTGTCGCTCCAGGTGTCGCACGACCCGACCCAGGTGTGGGTGCTGGGCTTCGCGATCGCGATGTTCGCCGGGCTCGGCGGCTCGCTGTTCATCAAGCGCCGGAGGCTGTGGGTCCGGGTGGCCCCGGTCGAGGACGCGGACGGGAAACGACGTACCGTAGTAGAGGTGGGCGGTCTCGCCCGCACGGATCAAGCCGGGTACGGCGAGGAGTTCGCCAAGATCGCCGACGACCTCCTGACCGGTGACAGAAAGGCACCCTGATGCCGGTGAACGAGACGCTGTCGCAGTACAGCGACTGGTCCTACACCACAGCGGTAGCGGTGTACGTGTTCGCGATGGTGTTCTTCCTCGTCGAACAGTCCTTCGGCCGCAAGGGGCGCCAGGCCGCCGCGCGCACCCGCTCGCGTGAGCTGGTCGGCGCGGGCGGCCCGAGCACCACGGTCACGCCGTCGACCAGCGAGGAGCGCCCGACGAAGCCGCGCACCAGGGCCGAGCGCATCGGCCGCATGGGCGTGGCGCTGACCGTCCTCGGTGCCCTGCTCCACCTGGCCTCGCTCGTGCTGCGCGGGCTCGCGACGAGCCGCGCGCCGTGGGGCAACATGTACGAGTACATCGCGATCATCTGCTTCGTCACCGTGGTGACGTGGCTGGTGGTGCTGCGGAAGTCCCCGGTGCGGCACCTGTCGGCGTTCGTGCTGCTGCCGGTCGTGATCCTGATGTTCGTGGGCGGCACGTGGCTCTACACGATCGCCGCGCCGCTGCAGCCCGCGCTCCAGTCGTACTGGCTGGTCATCCATGTCTCCGCCGCCGCGGTCGGTTCGGGGATCTTCCTGATCCCCGGCGTGGCGAGCCTGCTGTACCTGGTGAAGGCACGCAACGAGAAGAACCCCGCCAAGTTCGCGCGGTTCGGCCCGAAGCTGCCCGCACTCGACGTGCTCGACCGGATCGCCTACCGCACCACGGTGTTCGCGTTCCCGGTGTTCACCTTCGGCGTGCTGTGCGGCGCGGTGTGGGCCGAGGCGGCGTGGGGCCGGTTCTGGGGCTGGGACCCCAAGGAGACCGTCGCGTTCATCGCCTGGGTCATCTACGCCGCGTACCTGCACTCGCGGGCGACGGCGGGCTGGCGGGGCAACCGGGCCGCGGTGATCAACGTGATCGGCTTCGCGGCGACGGTCTTCAACCTGTTCTTCGTGAACCTGGTGACGGTCGGTCTTCACTCGTACGCCTAGGCAACATGCTGTCTTGAGGTGGCACCGACTACCGTCGCGGGTGAAGGTAAGGGGGACAACCTCGCGACCATCGGAGGAATGACGCGGTGACCGGACCCATCGACCCGAACGGGCAGGACCAGCCGCTCTCGTCCGAGGCGAGCACGGATTCCACGCCCCACCCCGCCGTGCCGCCTGCGCAGCCGCCCCAGCGGCCCGCGTACCCGCCGCAGCAGCCGGCGTACGACCCGAACCTGCCCCCGCTGGCCCCGCAGGCGCAGCAGCCCGCTCAGCCCCGGCAACAGCACCAGCACCCGTACGCGCCGGCGCCACAGCAGGGCGGTCAGCAGTTGCCGCCGTTGCCGCAGCCGCAGCGCTCGCGGCACGCGCTCGGCAATGGCGCCGACCTCACCGGCGGCCAGTTCGTCAAGCGCATGAAGCGCACCCCGCAGTCGGGCTGGCGCAAGGCGCTCTACCTGGGCACGGGCAAGCTGATCAACCCGGGGGAGAGCCCGGCCGACCGCAGGCGCCGCGAGCTGATCTCGCGCGTCAACCAGCCGCTGCGGGGCTGCTACAAGATCGCGATGCTGAGCCTCAAGGGCGGCGTCGGCAAGACCACCACCACGACCACGCTCGGCTCCACGTTCGCGTCGCTGCGCGGCGACCGCGTGATCGCGGTGGACGCGAACCCGGACCGGGGCACGCTGTCGCAGAAGATCCCGATCGAGACCACGGCGACCGTGCGGCACCTGCTGCGCGACGCCGACCGGATCACGCGCTACAGCGACGTGCGGGCCTACACGTCACAGGGCTCGAGCAGGCTGGAGATCCTCGCGAGCGAGCAGGACCCGGCCGTCTCGGAGGCGTTCTCCGAGAACGACTACCGGCGCACGGTCGCGCTGCTGGAGCACTTCTACAACATCGTCCTCACCGACTGCGGCACCGGACTGATGCACTCGGCGATGAAGGGCGTGCTGGACTCGGCGGATTCGCTCGTGATCGTGTCGTCTGGCTCGGTCGACGGTGCGCGCAGCGCGTCGGCCACGCTCGACTGGCTCGACGCGCACGGCTACGGTGACCTGGTCAAACGTTCGGTCACGGTAATCAACTCGGTGCGCCCGAAGGCGGGTTCGGTCGACCTCGACAAGCTGGCCGCGCACTTCGCGGCGCGGACGAGGGGAGTCGTGCGGATCCCGTTCGACCCGCACCTGGAGGAAGGCGCGGAGATCGAGCTGGAACGCCTCGAGGAGGCCACCAGGCTCGCGCTGCTCGAACTCGCCGCGACGGTTGCCGACGGCTTCGCCGCCGACCGGATGGTGCGCTGAGGCCCAGCGGGCAGGTCAGCCGCGGCCAGGTCAGCCCTTGTCGTCCTCGTCGGGCTTCTTCGGGCGCTGCTCACCGAGCTTGCGAAGGAAATCCGGGTCGTCGTCGGGAGCGACGGCACTCGGGCGCTGCGGAACGCCGACGCGTTCGGCCCCGAACACCCGCCACAACAGGACGGCGATGGTCAGCGCGCCGATCGCTGCGAGCAGGTAGAGCATGCTCGCTCCCTTCGTATGCTGCGCGAGGTGGACTGTGCTTACCTCGAGATTAACCCTTTTGCCGGGTTCGGGGGGCGGAGGGTGCCCTGCGGCACTGGAGGGTTGCCCTCCGTCACCACCATCGCGCGGTCGCCGGATCAGGCGCGCTTGGGCTCGCTGGCGTCAGTGGTCAGCTCGGCGAGGAGCTCGTTGACCTCGGCCTCGCGGAACCTGCGGTGCCCTCCTGGGGTGCGGATCGAGCCGATCCGCCCAGCCGTCGCCCAGCGGGTCACCGTCTTCGGGTCCACCCGGAACAACGCGGCGACCTCGCCCGGTGTCAGTAGCCGTCCTCCCGTGGTCGCGGTCACTTTCCGCCTCCTTCACACCATCAGTGCCATACCGAGAGCGCGTCGGGCTTCACAACCGGCGTGCCTGGTCTTCGACGCCGCAATCGTTGCACTTCACCCGTCGGGTACTCGAACGGTTGTCAAAGGGTAAAGAGGTAGTAAGGGACAAAAGGGCCGGTTCGGACACGGTTCACCTGGATCTAGCCTTGGCCCGTGGACCAACTCGACCGCAAGATCATCGCCGAGCTCCGGAACAACGGCAGGGCCACCTACGCCGAGCTCGGCAGGACCGTCGGCCTCTCCGCTTCATCCGTACACGAACGCGTCGGAAAACTCGAGGCCGCCGGGGTGATCACCGGCTATCACGCCGTGGTCGACCCGCGCAGAGTCGGCCTCGGGGTCACCGCGCTCGTCGGCATCCAGCCCACCGACACCGCCTCCGACGACGAGGTCGCCGTCGCGCTCGGGGAGCTGCCCGAGGTGGAGAGCTGCTACGCGGTCGCGGGCGACGAGGCGTTCGTCGTCAAGGTCAGGGTCGAGACGGTCGACGAGCTGGAACACACCCTCGGCAGGCTCCGCCGCATCGACGGTGTCGCGCGCACGCGCACCACGGTCGTGCTGTCGACCCGGTTCGAGGGCCGCCCCAACAACACCGGCCTCGACCAGGGGTAGCCTCGTAGAACGTGAGCGAACGACCAGGTGAGCACCTCGCCCGCGACCTGACCCTGTACGTGCTGGCGCGCTTCGTGCTGGTGGGCGTGGTGGCCGCGATTCTCGTGCTGGTGGGCGTGCCGCTGCTGGTGGCACTGGCGGTGGGCCTGGTCGTCGGCCTGCCGCTCGGCCTCCTCCTGCTCCGCAAGCTCAACGCCCGCGTCACGGCCGGGCTGGCCGCCCGCAACGAGAACCGGGCCCGCGAACGGGCCGCGCTGCGGGCGCAGCTGCGCGGTGACACCCCGGAGACGGAGTGAGCGAGAGCACCGCCGCGTGGGTCCGTGAGGCCATCCGGGTCCTCGAGGCCGACGCCAATCGCAGTGCCGACACGCACCTGCATGTCTTCCCTTTACCTTCCGAGTGGGGCATCGACCTCTACCTCAAGGACGAGTCCGTGCACCCCACCGGCTCGCTCAAGCACCGGCTCGCGCGCTCGCTGTTCCTCTATGGCCTCGTCAACGGCCGGATCGGGCCGGACACGGTGCTCATCGAGGCCTCCAGCGGCTCGACGGCGGTCTCCGAGGCCTACTTCGCCAGGATGCTCGGGCTCGAGTTCGTGACGGTGGTGCCGCGCAAGACGAGTCAGGAGAAGATCGACCTCATCGAGTTCTACGGCGGCCGGTGCCATTTCGTGGACGCCCCGCCCGCGATGTACTCCGAGGCCGAGCGGCTCGCCGCCGAATGCGGTGGGCACTACCTCGACCAGTTCACCTTCGCCGAGCGGGCCACCGACTGGCGCGGCAACAACAACATCGCCGAGTCGGTGTTCACGCAGCTGCGGTCGGAGCGGCACCCGGTGCCGTCGTGGATCGTGGTCGGCGCGGGCACGGGCGGCACGAGCGCCACGTTCGGCCGGTACGTCCGCTACCGCAGGCACCACACCAGGATCGCCGTGGTGGACCCCGAGAACTCGGCGTTCTTCGGCGCGTGGGAGACCGGCGCGATGGACTACGCCACCGGCATGCCGTCGCGGATCGAGGGCATCGGCAGGCCTCGCGTCGAGCCGTCGTTCGTGCCGGAGATCATCGACGAGATGTTCCAGGTCCCCGACGCGGGCTCGCTGGCGGCGATCAGGTTCCTGCGGGAGCGCACGGGGCACTGGGCGGGCGGTTCGACCGGCACCAACCTCTACGGTGCGTTCACGCTGATCTCGCGGATGCTCGCCGAGGGGGAGCAGGGCAGCGTCGTCACGTTGCTGTGTGACGGCGGGGAGCGCTACGCCAAGACCTACTACGACGACGCGTGGGTGGCCGAGCAGGGCCACGACCTCGCGCCGCACCGCGCGGCGATGGAGCGGTTCCTGGAGACGGGCCGGTTCCCTAGCTGAAAGCGAGCGCGCCGCCGGTCAGCACGGCCCAGGCCAGCATGGCCATGCCGGTGCCGCCGAGCACGGGGATCAGCGCCCTGCCCGAGCCGCCGCCCGCGATGGTGCGCACCGGAACGGCCAGCAGTGGCGCGGCGAGCAGGCCCACGAACGCGAGTGGGCTCGCGATGCCGAGCGCCACGGTGACCGCGAACGGAACGCTCACGAGCACGAGGTACAGCCGCCGGGTTCCGGCGTCGCCGAGTTTGACGGCCAGCGTGCGCTTGCCCGCCTCGCGGTCGGTGGGGATGTCGCGGAGGTTGTTGGCCACGAGCACCGCTGTGGACAGCGATCCGATGGCGACCGCGCAGCCGAGTGCCGCCCAGCTGACGGTGCCCGCCTGCACGTAGACCGTGCCGAGCACGGCGGCGAGGCCGAAGAAGACGAACACGGCCACCTCGCCGAGACCCGCGTAGCCGTAGGGCCTGCGGCCACCGGTGTAGAACCAGGCGCCCGCGATGCACGCGGCGCCCAGCAGGAGCAGCCACCACGTGCCCGTCGCGGCGACGAGCACGAGCCCGAGCACCCCGGCGATGCCGAGCGAGGCGAGTGCGGCGGCGAGCACGACCTTCGGCCTGGCAACGCCGGAGCCGACCAGCCGCAGCGGGCCGACGCGCTCGGTGTCGGTGCCGCGCACGCCGTCGGAGTAGTCGTTGGCGAAGTTGACGCCGATGATCAGCGCGAGCGCCACGAGCAGCGCCAGCAGCGACTGCCACCACGAGAAGGCGCCGAGCTGTACGGTCGCGCCGACGCCGGCCAGGACGGGGGCGACGGCGTTGGGCAACGTCCGCGGCCGCGCCCCCTCGATCCACTCCGCAACGGTTGCCATACCGCCATTCTTCGCCATGCCGATCTCCACGCGGTGCCGACCGCAGGGAAGGTGGCCTTCACCGCGGCTGGGTGGCCGGTGCGCGGCGGGTGGGGTTGGCTCAGCACATGGGGGCGGGCAGGGCCTCGCGGATGTGGGCGGCCGAGACGTACATGCCGGGTGCGAGGCGGTACCAGCGGTTGGAGTGGCCCTGGGAGCCCGCCTGCCACTGCCCGACGGCGACGCACTCGATGCGCACCCGCGCGGCCGGTGCGGCGAAGCCCACCTGCGGCGCCGAGAGCGAGGGTCCGGTGCGCACGTTGAGCGCCCACGGCGCCTCGACGGTGCCCCACGGCCCGTGCCCGGTCCACTGGTAGGTCACGTTCACCCAGGCGTTGTCGGCGAGGCGAAGGCCGTCCCAGAAGGTGCCGTCGGCGAGGTCGATCCCCGCCGGGTTCTTCACCTTCCGCCCGAACTGGTCGCGGCCCCCGTTGTAGCCGTCCTGGTAGGCGGCCTGCGCCTGCGGCACGCCGTGCGGCAGGTCCCGCCACGACTCGCGGCCGGGGTTCCAGTGGTCGTCCTTGGTGTTCCACGGCCCGACGTCCCACACCGGCGCCCATTCACAGCGCTGGTTGCCGATGGTGCAGACCTTGACCGTGTAGTCGCCCCCGGCGCGGGTGGCGAGGCCGCGCCGGGAGGGCAGCGCGACGAAGTGGTCCCGCTCGGTGATCACGTGCCCGTTCGCGGTGGTGCCGCCGACGAGACCCTCGCGCGTGGCGAAGATCCGGAACGTCGTGCCGTGCGCCGTGCCACCGGCCTCCGCCGAGGCGTCGTGCCAGGCCGTGAGGGTCACCGGCTTCGGCTCACCCCCGGCGGTCGTCACCACGCGGGCCTGTACCGACGTCGTGCGCTCGGGTAGCACGGCTGGCGCGCTTTCACCGATCTCGATCCACTCCGACCACGTGCCGTCGGCGCGCAGCCCTCGCACGTCCACGGCCGCGCCGGGTCCGGGCGCCGTGGTGGTGACCGAGTTGACGCCGACGTCGAGGTGCTCGACGGGGTGGTCGGTGACGCCGAGTCCCAACGGGTCCGTCGTCGCGCGGACGACGGGCCCGGGTGCGGGGTCGAGGGTCCAGCTGACCGTTTCGTCCGCATCGGCCATCGCCGCCGGGAAGGTCAGTGCCAGTCCGATGATCGCCGACAATGCGGCTGACCTGCGTCTTCGCTGCTTCATGCCCGCAGGAAAAGCCGCGGCCGCGGGCATGTCAACGAACCACGACGTGCCGTCGTAGAACGCCAGCCTGCCGGGTTACCCCAGCAGGGTGGACCGCACGGCGGCGCGGTCGATCTTGCCCGGCCCGATCAGGGGCAGCTCGGCGACGAACGCGAGCCGTTTCGGGACGCCGGGCGCGCCCAGCGCCTCGCGGACGAGCGCCTTCAGCTCCTCGGCCGGCGGCGCCGGCCCTTCGGGCACCACCGCCGCCGCCACGATCTGCCCCCACTCCGGGTCGGGCAGCGCCACCACGCACGCCGCGCGCACGCCCGCGTGCCGGGTGAGCGCCCGCTCCACGCTGCCGGCGGGCACCTTCACGCCGCCGGTGTTGATCACGTCGTCGGCGCGGCCCAGCACCTCCAGCCGCCCGTCGTCGTGGAGCCTGCCGACGTCGCTCGTGCGGAACCAACCGCCGGAGAACGCCTCGGCGGTCAGTCCGGGACGCAGCCGGTAGCCGTGCGCGAGGACGTCGCCCGCGAGCTCGACGCGGTCACCCGCCCCCAGCCGCACCCGCACCCCGTCGAGTGGCACGCCGTCGTAGACGCAGCCGCTCGCCGTCTCGCTCATCCCGTATGCCGACACCACCCGCACGCCCGCCTCGGCGGCCCGCTCCCGCAACCGGTCGTCGAGACGCGCACCGCCGAGCACGATCGCGTCGAACCCGTTCGCGCCTGAGCCGCCCGCGTCGAGCAGGCGGGCCAGCTGGGTGGGCACGAGCGCGGTGTAGTGCGGGCCCGGCGAAGCGAACAGCGTGGCCGCGGCCTCGGCGAACGCGGCCGGGTCGAAGCCGCGGGACGTGTCGAGCACCACCGGCTCCGAGCCCGCGACGTGCGCGCGCACGAGCACCTGGAGGCCGCCGACGTAGTTCGCGGGCGTGGCAAGCAGCCAACGACCCGGCCCGCCGAGCCGGGCATGCGTCGCGTGCGCCGAGGCGAGCAGCGCCTTCGGCGACAGGAGCACGCCCTTGGGGCCGCCCGTGGAACCCGAGGTCGGGATGATCACCGCCGTCCCAGGCTCGACGGGTGTGTCCGGCTCCATCGCCGCGAGCAGGCCGGGCGCGGCCGGATTGCGCGGGTCGAGCGGCAGGACGGCGGGGCCCCCGTCGAGCGCGGCGAGCAGCGCGGCCCGCAGCTCACCGATCGACGCGGGGTCCCCGCCGGTCCGGACGACGCGCATCAGTAGTAGTACGGGTAGTCCGACCAGTCGGGCTCGCGCTTCTGGAGGAACGAGTCGCGGCCCTCAACGGCCTCGTCCTGCATGTACGCCAGGCGCGTGGTCTCACCCGCGAACAGCTGCTGGCCGACGAGCCCGTCGTCGATGAGGTTGAACGAGTACTTGAGCATGCGCTGCGCGGTCGGCGACTTGCCGAGCACCTCGAACCCCCACTGCATCGCGGTCTTCTCCAGCTCCGCGTGCGGGATCGCGGCATTGACGGCGCCCATCTGGTGGGCCTCCTCGGCGGTGTAGGCCCGGCCGAGGAAAAAGATCTCGCGCGCGAACTTCTGGCCGACCTGGCGGGCGAGGTAGGCCGAGCCGTACCCGCCGTCGAACGAGCCCACGTCGGCGTCGGTCTGCTTGAAACGGGCGTGCTCGGTGGAGGCGAGCGTGAGGTCGCACACGACGTGCAGCGAGTGCCCGCCGCCCGCCGCCCAGCCCGGTACCACCGCGATCACGACCTTGGGCATGAACCGGATCAGGCGCTGCACCTCCAGGATGTGCAGCCGGCCCGCCCGCGCGGGGTCGACCGTGTCCGATGTCTCGCCGCTCGCGTACTGATACCCGGACCGACCGCGAATACGCTGGTCACCGCCGGAACAAAACGCCCAGCCCCCGTCCTTGGGTGATGGGCCGTTCCCGGTGAGCAGGACGCAGCCGACGTCCGGGCTCATCCGGGCGTGGTCGAGCGCGCGGTACAGCTCGTCGACGGTGTGCGGCCGGAAAGCGTTGCGAACCTCGGGACGGTCGAACGCGATCCGGACGATGCGCTTGCCGGATCGGCTCTCCGTGGAACGGTGGTAGGTGATGTCGGTGAAGTCGAAGCCCTCCAGCTGCGTCCACGCGGCGGGGTCGAACAGTTCCGATACCTGGGCGTCATGCACGCTTGGGAGAATATGCCGTTCATCCGTCAGGCCTGAGGGGGCTCGCTCGTGAACCCTTCCACCGCGCAGGCGAGGGTCATCGTCGACGAGCTCGTTCGCAACACGGTGTCCCACGTGGTGCTGAGCCCCGGGTCACGCAACGCGCCGCTGTCGCTGGCGCTCTACGAGGCGGCCGCCGAGGGCAAGCTCACCCTGCACGTCCGCATCGACGAGCGGAGCGGGGCGTTCCTCGCGCTCGGCATCGCGGCTCGCACGGGGCGGCCCGTCGCCGTGGTGTGCACGTCGGGCACGGCGGCGGCCAACTTCCACCCCGCCGTGCTGGAGGCCGACCGCGCCGGGGTGCCGCTCATCGTGCTCACCGCCGACCGCCCTCCGGAGCTGCGCGCGGCCGGGGCCAACCAGGTGATCGACCAGCACAACCTCTACGGCGACGCCGTCCGTTACTTCGACGAGCTCGCCGTCGCCGAGCGCAGGGCAGGCCAGAACGCGTACTGGCGCAGCCAGGTGTGCCGGGCGTGGAACGCCGCCTACGGCGAGTGGCGCTGCGGCCCGGTGCACCTCAACGTCCCCTTCCGTGAGCCGCTGGTGCCCGACGGGGACGACGAGTGGTACGAGTCGCTCGACGGCCGTCCGCAGGGCGCCCGCTGGACGGAGCTGCCCGACTTCGGCGCGCTGCCGTCGTTCGTGGTCCCCTCGGCCCGGCACGGGCTGGTGATCGCGTGCGACGCCGGGGTGCGCGCGGCGAGCGAGTGGGCCGAGCAGCACGGCTGGCCCGTGGTGTCGGAGACCGGCGGGCTCGGCCTCGGCGGCGCGACCGCGATCTCCGGCGGGGCGTGGGTGCTGGGCGTGGAGGAGTTCATCGCAGCGCACAAGCCCGAGCAGGTGCTGTGCATCGGGCGGCCCACGGTGTTCCGGCAGGTGCAGCGGTTGCTGTCGGACCCGTCGATCGAGGTGCTCCTGGTGCGGCCCGACTCGGACTGGCCCGCGCCCGCCCACAACGTCCGCCAGGTGGGGCAGTGGTTCGACGAGCCGACCAAGCCGTCGGACCCGGAGTGGCTCGCGCGCTGGCAGCGGGCCGACGCGGCAGCGACCGAGACCGTGCGGGACCTGCTCGCGGACGAGCCGTGGCCGAGTGGGCTGCGCGTGGCCGACGAACTGGTGCGGGGGCTGCCGCAGGACTCACTGCTGGTGGTCGGCTCCTCCAACCCGGCGCGCGACGTCGCGCTGGCCGGCGGGCAGCGGCCCGACGTGCTGGTGCACCGCAACCGAGGAGTCGCGGGCATCGACGGCACGGTGTCCACGGCGATCGGGGCGGCCACGGTGCATCGCGGCCCGTCGTACGCGCTGCTCGGCGACCTGACGTTCCTGCACGACATCAACGGCCTGCTCACCGGGCCCGCCGAGCAGCGGCCCGACCTCACGATCGTGGTGCTCAACGACGACGGCGGCGGCATCTTCTCGCTGCTGGAGCAGGGCGCTCCCGAGCACAGCGACGCCTTCGAGCGGGTCTTCGGCACGCCGCACGGCGCCGACCTCGCCGCGCTGTGCGCCGGGTACCACGTGCCGCACACGCTCGTCGAGACGCTCACGGAGTTCCGCGCCGCGCTGCGCCCGCGGCCGGGTCTGCGCGTGGTGGAGGTGCGAGTGGACCGTTCGCGGCACCGGGACCTGCACGCCCGCCTCCGCGCCGCGGTCGCCGACGCGGTCACCAGCTCCTGATCGACCGCAGTGAAGGCCACCATGCCTGCGCCCGCCCGTCTCCCCCCACCGCCCAGACGGAGGCGCTGCGCGCCGCTGTGCCTGATTCACCGCAGTGAAGGTGGCCTTCACTGCGGTCGGGCCTACGGGACAAGAGCCGCCTTTCGGCCGTGTTCCCCGTGTGAGATCGGCGCTAGTTTGCCCGCCATGCGCCTTCCAATACGCGCCGCCACCGGCGCAGTCGCGACGGGTCTCGCGACAGTTCTCCTGGCGACCACGGCCAGTGCGGCCCCCGCGCCCGGCGACCCCGGGCTCGGCGACCCGTACTACCCGGGCGCGGGCAACGGCGGTTACGACGTCGCCCACTACGACATCCGGCTCACCTACCAGCCGGACACCGACCAGCTGGCGGGGACCACCACGATCCTCGCCACCACCACGCAGGAGCTCTCCAGCCTCAACCTCGACTTCGGGCTCAAGGTCAACTCGGTGCGGGTCAACAACCAGCCCGCCCGGTTCGCCAAGGACCCCGACGACTTCACCGAGCTGGTGGTCACGCCGCGAAGGCCGCTGGCGAAGAACCAGTTCGTGACCGTCGTCGTCACCTACGCCGACGTGCCATCGAAGGTCACCATCGACGGCTACCAGGCGTGGAAGAAGACGCCGACCGGCGCACTCGCCGTCGACCAGCCGACCATCGCCGAATGGTGGTACCCCTCGAACGACCACCCGACCGACAAGGCGACCTTCGACATCTCGGTCGAGGTGCCCGACGACGTCTCCGCGCTGTCCAACGGCACGCTCGTGCGCAAGACCAAGCAGCGCAAGGACTGGACGCGCTGGAACTGGCGCAGCACCGAGCCGATGGCCACCTACCTCGCGTTCATCGCGGTCGGCGACTACGAGGTGCTGCAGTCGGAGACGCCGAGCGGCCAGCCGTTCGTCACCGCCTACGACCCGCTGCTCGGGCCCAGCCTGCCGGCCGCGAAGGCGAGCATCGAACGCTCGCCCGAGGTCGTCGAGTTCCTGGAGGGCTACTTCGGCCCTTACCCGTTCGAGGCGCAGGGCGGCATCGCCACCACGGGCCTCGGCTTCGCGCTGGAGAACCAGACGCGCTCGGTGTACGACGCGGCGTTCTTCCGCTCCGGCACCAACATGTCCGTGGTCGTCCACGAGAACGCACACCAGTGGTTCGGCGACTCCGTGGCGCTCGGTGCGTGGAGTGACATCTGGCTCAACGAGGGCTTCGCCACCTACGCGGAGTTCATGTGGTCGGAGTACGCGGGCGAGGGCACGGCCGACGAGCTGGCCCAGTACGTCTACGAGCTCTACCCGGCCGACGACGAGTTCTGGCAGGTCCTGCCCGGTGACCCAGGCCCGGAGAACCAGTTCCACGCCGCCGTCTACGACCGGGGCGCGCTCGCCGCGCACGCGCTGCGCAAGGCCGTCGGAGACGATGCGTTCTTCACGATCCTCCGGACGTGGCTGGAGAAGAAGAAGGACAGCCACGGCACGATCCCGGAGTTCGTGGAGCTCGCCGAGCGGATCTCCGGACAGCAGCTGGACGAGGTGTTCGAGACGTGGCTCTTCACCGCGGGCAAGCCCGCCGAGAGCCCGAACGGTACGCCCGCGACGGCACGCGCCGCGGCCGTGGCGCAGCCGGAGTCGTACCCCGAGATCCGGTTCACGCACGAGCAACTCGCCGCGGGCGAGTGATCGGGGCGGTTATGCTCGCCGCGTGCTAGGAATCCCGAACGAACGAGCGTTGCGCATCGGGGCGTGGGTGGTCCTCGGAGTGGCCGCTGTGATCACGCTGCTGTGCGCGACGCTCGTCTTCGGGGCCCTGCGCAACGACCGCGCGATCGCCGCCAACCACGGCATCGCGACGGCACAGGTCGACCAGGTGCTGTTCGACCGCACGATCATCCGCTTCGACACGCCCGACGGCGTCACGCACAGCCCGTCCAACGGCGTGCTCTACCCCGACGGGCTCAACGCGGGGCAGCTCGTGCGCATCGAGTACGACACCACCAACCCCGACCTGGCGAAGGTCGCCGGGCGCACGTGGTTGCTGACGCTGCTGCCGGTGGGCACCACGGCGCTGTTCACGTGGCTGGTCGCGGGGCCGCTGCTGTGGTGGATCCGCTCGCGCCGCCGCAAGCTCACCGAGGAACCCGTCGCCGCCTAGCCAAACCGCGGTGTGCCGCAACGCAGTGAAGGTGGCCTTCACTGCGGTCGGGGGTACGGCTCAGCGGGCCGCGGCCGGGACCACGCCCGACCACCAGCCCATCACCTCGTCGGCAACGCCCGGTGCGGCGACGAGCAGGCCGTCGGTGGGCAGGGCGGTGCCCTCGCCGCGCCGGTCCAGCACCACGGCGCCCGCCTCGATCGCCAGCGCGACCGCGCCCGCGACGTCCCACTCGTGATAGCTGTGCAGCACGGCCGCTGTCGCGTGGCCCAGCGCCACCTGGGCGATCGACAACGCCGCCGAGCCGAGCACCCGGACCCCGGCGTGTGCCGCGGCCGCGCGCTCGATGAACTCGCCCATGCCCGGCCACGGACCCGTGCGGGCCAGCTCGGTGCACACGATCGCGCCCGCCGTCCTCGTCCGCGCGGTGAGCTGTACCGGCTTTCCGTTGGCCCTCGCGCCCCGGCCCCTCGCCGCCGCGTAGATCTGCGCCCGGTACGGGTCGGCCACCACGCCGACCACCGGCCCGGAGGCGTCCACCAGCGCGAGGCTGTAGGCGCACCATGGCACCCCGGCGACGTAGTTCGCGGTGCCGTCGACGGGGTCCACCACCCAGCGGTACTCGGCTGCGTCGGCGCCCACGTCGGGCCCGTATTCCTCACCGACGACGGGGATGCCGGGGAACTCGGAGGTCAGCACCCGCCGCGTGTGCCGTTCGAGCGTGCGATCGGTGTCGGTGACCCAGTCGAACGGCGAGTCCTTTGTGCCGGGTTGCGCACCCCGTCCGGCCGTCGCGGTGATCACGTCCGTGGCGTCGTTGGCCAGGCGGCCTGCGACCTCGAGGGCCTTGGAGAGCAGGCCCGGTTCGACCGGCCGCGCCCGGCGGGAGGACAAGAGGGTCATGCCTCTCTAGCGTGGCGGCGCCGAGTGTCCGGCACGCGACGCGCAGATGAAGGGTCGCTCGCCATTCGTGAACGACTACGCTTTGTGACGCCCCGGGCGAAGAGTTTCGGCACCGTTGGCTCATCCGTTACGTGTCCGTGGTTCCGCTGCCCGGCACCGCTGCGAGAGTCGGTACGTGCGAGTCGCCATCGTCACCGAGAGCTTCCTGCCCCAGGTGAACGGCGTGACCAACTCCGTGCTCCGGGTGGTGGAGCATCTGGGCGAACACGGTCACGAGGTCCTCGTGATCGCACCGGGTGCGGGCCAAGAGGAGTACCGGGGTGCCCCCGTGGTGCGGGTGCCCGCCGTGGACCTGCCCGTCGTCAACTCACTGCCGGTCGGCGTGCCGACCAGGACCGTGCTCACCGCGCTCGCGCACTTCGTGCCGGACGTGGTCCATCTGGCGTCACCGTTCGTGGTCGGGGCGCGCGGGCTCGCCGCGGCGCGGCGCCTCGGGGTGCCGGTGGTCGCGGTCTACCAGACCGACATCGCCGGGTTCGCCACTGCGTACGGGCTCGGCCTCGGTGCTCGCGCCGCTTGGCGCTGGGTGCGCCGCCTGCACAGCAAGGCCGACCGGACGCTCGCGCCGTCCACCCACTCGGTGCGGGAGCTGCGGCTGCACGGCGTGCCGCGCGTCTACCGCTGGGGCAGGGGCGTCGACATCGAGCGGTTCTCCCCGGCGCACGCCGACCCTGCCCTGCGCGCCGAGCTGGCCCCGAACGGTGAGCTGCTCGTCGGCTTCGTGGGCAGGCTGGCGCCGGAGAAGGAGGTCGACCGCCTGACCGCGCTCGCCGGGATCGAGGGTGTGCGGGTGGCCGTGGTCGGCGACGGCCCCGAGCTCGACGGCCTGCGCGCGAGCCTGCCCGGCGCGGCGTTCCTCGGCGCCCGCTACGGCGAGGAGCTGGCCACCGCGTACGCGAGCCTCGACGTGTTCGTGCACACCGGCCCGCACGAGACGTTCTGCCAGGCCGTGCAGGAGGCCATGGCGTCGGGCCTGCCCGTGCTCGCGCCCGCCGCGGGCGGCCCCCGGGATCTCGTCGACCACGGCTCGACTGGCTTCCTGCTGTCACCGGAGCGTTCGCGGTTCGCCGCCGAGTTGCGGGCGCGCGTCGAGGAGCTGCGGGACGGCGACCTGCGCGCCCGGCTCGGCACGCAGGCGCGGCGCGGCGTGCTCGGGCGCACCTGGCCCGCCGTGTGCGACCAGCTCGTGGGCCACTACGAAGCGGTCCGGGGCCACGTCTTACGGGCCGCGTGATGCACATCGTGCAGCTCGCGAACTTCTACGGCCCCCGCTCCGGCGGGCTGCGGACCGCGCTGCACCATCTGGGCGCGGGCTACGTCGCGAGCGGGCACCACGTGACCCTGGTCGTGCCCGGTGCCCGGCACGCCGACGAGACGTTGCCCAACGGCGTGCGCCGCGTCACACTTCCCGCGCCGCGGATCCCCGGCACCGGCGGGTACCGCGCGGTCGACCCGTACCGCGTTCGGAGCCTGCTCCGCGTGCTGGAGCCCGACCGCCTCGAGGTCTCCGACCGGCTCACGCTGCGCGGCATGGGCCGCTGGGCCAGGGACCGGGGCGTGCCAAGCGTCGTGATCTCCCACGAGCGGCTCGACCGGTTGCTGGAGCAGTTCCTGCTGCCCGGCCCGGTGGCCCGCCGGGCCGCCGATGCGGCGAACCGGCGCATGGCTGCCGGCTACGACAAGGTGGTGTGCACCACGGCGTTCGCGCGCGCCGAGTTCGACCGGATCGGCTCGCCCAACGTGCAGCGCGTGCCGCTCGGTGTCGACCTGCGAGCGTTCACGCCGACCCTGCGTGACGACGGCTGGCGGCACACGCTCTCCGGCGGCGCCGACGCGCTGATCGTGCACTGTGGACGGCTGTCGCCGGAGAAGCACGTCGAGCGCAGCGTCGACACGGTGGCCGAGCTGACCGAGTCCGGGGCGAAGGTCCGGCTCGTCGTCGCCGGTGACGGGCCGAGGCGCAGGGCGCTGGAGCGCAGGGCCCGCGGGCTGCCGGTGACGTTCCTCGGATTCCTCGCCGACCGCAACGAGGTCGCCAGGCTGCTCGCGACCGCCGACGTCTCGCTGGCCCCCGGCCCGCACGAGACGTTCGGGCTCGCGGCGCTGGAGGCGCTCGCGTCGGGCACGCCCGTGGTGGTGTCGGCCTCGTCGGCGCTGCGGGAGATCGTGCGGCCGGGCTGCGGTGCCGCCGTCGCCGACCACGCGCCCGCCTTCGCCACGGCGGTGACGGGCCTGCTGGACGAGCCGGAGCCCCACCGCAGGGCGGCGGCACGGGCGAGGGCGGAGGAATTCGCGTGGCCGGTCGCGGTGCGGGGGATGCTCTCGGTTCTCGCCTAGACTCGCGGGCATGTCACGAGCGAGCCTGGACAAGGATCCTCGCGAGGTCGCCGCCATGTTCGACGGAGTCGCGGCGGGATACGACCGCGCGAACTCCGTCATGACGTTCGGCTTCGACCGGCGCTGGCGCATCACCACGGCCAGAGTGCTGGAGGCGCGGCGCGGGGAGACGGTGCTCGACCTCGCGGCCGGCACCGGGGTTTCGACCAAGGAGTACTCGCGGGGAGGCGCCTACTGCGTCGCCGCGGACTTCTCGCTGGAGATGCTGCGCAACGGCAGGCAGCGCGGTGTGCCGATGGTCGCCGCCGACGCCCTGCGCCTGCCGTTCGCCGACGAGAGCTTCGACGCGGCGACGATCTCCTTCGGCATCCGCAACTTCGTGGACACCAAGGCGGCGCTCACCGAGATCGCCCGCGTGGTCAAGCCGGGTGGGCGGCTGGTGATCTGTGAGGTGTCCACGCCCACGTTCCCGCCGATCCGGTTCCTCTACCGCAAGGTGATCCTGCGCGCGATGACGTGGCTCGGCAGGCGCGCATCGTCCAATCCGGACGCCTACGGCTACCTGGCCGAGTCGATGCTCACCTGGCCCGACCAGCGCGCGCTCGGCGAGATCATCGCTTCGGCGGGCTGGACGAAGGTGGAGTGGCTCAACCTCACCTTCGGTGTCGTGGCCATCCACCGTGCTCGCAAGCCCGCCGCGGACTCCTCCGTAAACTCGGACGCATGAACAACGATGCCGAGGTCATCGTCGTCGGTGCGGGTCCGGCCGGCTCCACGGTGGCCACGTACCTCGCCCGCGCCGGTGTGGACGTGTTGCTGCTGGAGAAGACCACGTTCCCGCGCGAGAAGGTGTGTGGCGACGGCCTCACCCCGCGCGGCGTGAAGCAGCTGATCGACCTCGGTGTCGACACGAGCCGGGAAGCGGGCTGGGTGCACAGCAGGGGCCTGCGCATCCTCACCGGCGACCTGACGCTCGAGCTGGACTGGCCGGACCTGACGAGCTATCCGCCCTACGGCGTGGCGCGGACCCGGCACGACTTCGACGACCTCCTCGCGAAGACGGCCGTCAAGGCCGGTGCGCGGCTGTACGAGCGCACCACCGTCACGGGCGCGATCACCAACGCGGCCGGCCGTGTGGTCGGCGTGGAAGCCAAGGTGGGCCCCGAGAAGACGCCGGTCAGCTACCGCGCGCCGCTGGTGCTCGCGTGCGACGGTGTCTCGGCACGCCTCGCGCTCTCGGTGGGTATCGACAAGGACGAGAAGCGGCCGATGGGGGTGGCCGTACGCCGCTACTACAAGAGCCCGCGCCACGAAGATCCCTACATCGAGGGTCACCTGGAGCTGTGGGACCGCAGCGATCCCCGCAGGCCCAAGCTGCTGCCCGGGTACGGCTGGGCTTTCCCTCTCGGCGACGGCACCGTGAACGTCGGGCTGGGCATGCTCTCGACGTCGGCGTCGTTCCGCAACACCGACTACCGCGCGCTGTTGCGGTCGTGGCTCGACTCGACGCCGGAGGAATGGGGCTACCGCGAGGAGAACGCGGTCGGCAAGATCGGCGGCGCCGGCCTGCCGATGGGCTTCAACCGCACGCCGCACTACCGCGACGGGCTGCTGCTGCTCGGCGACGCGGGCGGCATGGTGAGCCCGTTCAACGGCGAGGGCATCTCCGCGGCGATGGAGTCGGCGCAGCTGGCCGCCGAGCACGTGGTGCAGGCGCTGGCCCGGCCGGAGGGGCCCTCGCGTGAGCGTGCGCTGAGCGGCTACCCGCGCGCGCTGGCCGATCTCATGGGCGGCTACTACCGGCTCGGCAACGTCTTCGCCAAGGCCATCGGCAAGCCGAAGGTGATGCGCGCGGCGACGAAGTACGGCCTGCGCGTCAACCCGCTGATCCCGCTCGTCTACAAGGGGCTCTCCGGCTGCTACGACGCGAAGGGCGGCGACGGCGTCGACCGGCTCATCTCCCTGCTCGCGCGCGTCACGCCCAGCGCCTGACGGGCACGTGGGATAGCTCACAGTACGGCTGTACTTTGTGCTGTGCGTACGGCGCCGTTCGTCGCTTTTGCGCAGGTGACCGGGGTTCGCGTGGCACTGCGTGTGCACTCTGTGGCACAGCAAGTTAGGTAACCCTTATAGCACGGGCACTAGCGACAAGCATGTGAGTCGAGTCCTACACTGCCCCCATGCTTTGTGAACGGCTTCACAACTTCGACGAGAAGCTTGTGAACTATTTCACAAGCGCCCTTGTGCTCTCGGGCGGAGACAGGGGTGGTTGACCACACGGGGTAAGGGTGGCCTAACCCTCAGCGGTGTGACTCAGGTCCCTTAGGGTGCCGCCCAGAAGTCGCACAGAAACACACGTCCGTAACGCAGCGGCGCGGAAAGGATGGTGCCGCAGTGAACTCATCGGTTGCCTCGGCAGGGATGGTGCTGGCACAGGGCGGTGCGGAGGCCGGCATCGGTGTCTACCTGCCGCTGGTGCTGATCTTCGTACTGGCGCTCGCCTTCGCCGTGTTCTCCGTGCTGCTGGGCCCGCTGGTCGGGCCGAGCCGCTACAACAAGGCCAAGCTCTCGGCCTACGAGTGCGGCATCGAACCGTCGCCGCAGCCGCTGGTCGGCGCGGGCCGCATGCCCGTCGCCTACTACGTGACGGCGATGCTGTTCATCCTCTTCGACATCGAGATGGTGTTCCTGTTTCCCTACGCGGTCTCGGCGGACGCGCTCGGGCTGTGGGGCGTCGCGGCGGCCACCCTCTTCATCGCAACCTTCTTCATCGCCGACGCCTATGTATGGCGGCGCGGCGGGCTGGATTGGAACTGACGGCTATGGGTCTCGAAGAGAAGCTCCCCAACGGCATCCTGCTGGCCAAGCTCGAGGGCGTGGTGAACTGGGCTCGCAAGAACTCGTTGTGGCCCGCGACGTTCGGACTCGCCTGCTGCGCCATCGAGATGATGACCACCGGCGGATCCCGCTACGACATCGCGCGGTTCGGCATGGAACGCTTCAGCGCCACGCCGCGCCAGGCCGACCTGATGATCGTCGCGGGCCGGGTGACCCAGAAGATGGCCCCGGTCCTGCGCCAGATCTACGACCAGATGGCCGAGCCGCGCTGGGTGCTGGCGATGGGCGTGTGCGCCTCCTCCGGCGGCATGTTCAACAACTACGCCGTGGTGCAGGGCGTCGACCACATCGTCCCGGTGGACATGTACCTGCCGGGCTGCCCGCCCCGGCCCGAGATGTTGCTCGACGCGATCCTCAAGCTGCACGCCAAGATCCAGGACGAGCCGATGGGCCCGCGCCGTGCCGCGGCCAGGGCCGCCAGCGGCGAGCAGACCGCGATCGTGCCCTCGTCGATCAAGTTCGCGAAGAAGTGATCCCAGTGCCTGAAGAGAAGCCAGAGACCGGAGCCGAACAGTCGAGCGCCGAGCGGCCGGAGAGTGGGCTCGAGCCGCGCGGATCCGAACCCGCCCGGCCTGCCGAGCCGGTGGTCGCGGGCCGGGAGCGCAAGGGGATGTTCGGCGTCTCCGGCACGGGCGACACCTCCGGCTACGGCGGCCTGCGGCTGCCCGCGTACTCACCGCCACCGGCCGAACGGCCCTACGGGGGTTGGTTCGACGACTTCGCCGACGAGTTCTACGCGGCGCTGGCCGACAACGGCATCCCCGCCGAGGCGATCCTGCAGGTGACCGTCGACCGCGGCGAGATCACCTTCTACGTCGCCCGCGAGCACCTGGTCGCCATCTGCCGCACGCTGCGCGACGACGCCGGCCTGCGGTTCGAGCTGTGCAGCTCGGTGTCCGGTGTGGACTACGGCGTCGACGTGCCGCAGCGCCTGCACTCGGTGTACCACCTGACGTCGATGACCTACCGGCGCCGGATCCGCCTCGAGGTGACGCTGGACGTCGAGGATCCGCATGTGCCGTCCATTGTGGACGTCTACCCGACGGCCGACTGGCACGAGCGCGAGACCTACGACATGTTCGGGATCGTCTACGACGGGCACCCCGCGCTCACCCGCATCCTCATGCCGGACGACTGGGACGGGCACCCGCAGCGCAAGGACTACCCGCTCGGCGGGATCCCGGTGGAGTACAAGGGCGCGGAGATCCCGCCGCCCGACACGCGGAGGTCGTACTCATGACACGGCCGAAGCACTCTTTCCCGCTGGAGGCGCAATGACAACGAGCGATCGTCTCGCCGACGCGACGACCGGCACCGACACCACACCCGAAGGTGCCGACAGCGTCGGCTACGCCGCACACCGCGAGACCACCGAGGGCCGCGTCTACACGGTCAGCGGTGGCGACTGGGACGACGTCCTCTCCGACGCCGCGCACGACGAGCGCATGGTCATCAACATGGGCCCGCAGCACCCGTCGACCCACGGAGTGCTGAGGCTCGTGCTGGAGATGGAGGGCGAGACCGTCACCCAGCTCCGCTCGGTGATCGGCTACCTGCACACCGGCATCGAGAAGAACTGCGAGTACCGGACGTGGACCCAGGGCGTCACGTTCGTGACGCGCATGGACTACCTCGCGCCGCTGTCCAACGAGATGGGCTACTGCCTCGCCGTCGAGAAGCTGCTCGGCATCGAGGCGCCTCGCCGCGCGCAGCTGCTGCGCGTGCTGCTGCTGGAGCTCAACCGCATCGGCTCGCACCTCGTCTACATCGCCACCGGCGGCATGGAGCTCGGCGCCACCACGGCGATGACGCTCGGCTTCCGCGAGCGCGAGGAGGTGCTGCACCTGCTGGAGCACCTGACCGGCCTGCGCATGAACCACGCGTTCATCCGGCCCGGCGGGCTCGCGCAGGACATGCCGGAGGACTTCCACGAGGCCGTCACCGAGTTCTGCAAGGTGATGGACGAGCGGCTTCCGCTCTACGACAAGCTCTTCACCGGCCAGCCGATCTGGCGCAACCGGCTCAAGGGCGTCGGCTACCTTCCCGTCGACGCGTGTCTCGCGCTCGGCGTCACCGGCCCGGTGCTGCGCTCCGCCGGCCTGCCGTGGGACCTGCGCAAGGTGGAGCCGTACTCCTGCTACGACGAGTTCGAGTTCGACGTGCCGACCTCGAACGGCGCCGACTGCTGGGCGCGCTACCTGATCCGCGTCGAGGAGATGCACCAGTCGCTGCGGATCGTCCGGCAGGTGCTGAAGAAGCTCGAACCGGGTCCGGTGATGGTGGAGGACAAGAAGATCGCGTGGCCCGCGCAGCTGTCGATCTCCAGCGACGGCATGGGCAACTCGCTCGAGCACGTCCGCAAGATCATGGGTCAGTCGATGGAGTCGCTGATCCACCACTTCAAACTCGTGACCGAGGGCTTCCACGTCCCGCCGGGCCAGGTGTACGTGCCGGTGGAATCGCCGCGCGGGGAGCTCGGCTACCACCTCGTTTCCGACGGCGGCACCCGGCCGCTGCGCGTCCACGTGCGCGAGCCGAGTTTCGTGAACCTGCAGTCGATGCCGGCGATGTCGGAGGGCGGCCTCGTCGCCGACGTGATCGCCGCGATCGCCTCGATCGACCCGGTGATGGGGGGAGTGGACCGATGACCACGCCGTCGGAGACGCCGCGGCCGGGCAAGGAGCCCGCCAAGCAGACCTTCGCCGCCGCGGGCGAGGACGTCGACGTCGTCGCGATCTCGCCCGTCCGCGAGGAGGGCATGCTGGCCGACGACGCGCTGGCCGACCCGTTCGGCCCCGACATCGAGGCCAAGGCAAAGGAGCTGGCCGCCCGCTACCCGCAGTCGCGTTCGGCGCTGCTGCCGATGCTGCACCTGGTGCAGTCGGTGCAGGGCTACGTGAGCCAGGAGGGCATCGCCTTCTGCGCCCACCAGCTCGACCTCTCCGAGGCCGAGGTCAGCGCGGTGGCCACGTTCTACACGATGTACAAGCGCAAGCCCTGCGGCGAGCACCTGGTGAGCGTGTGCACCAACACGCTGTGCGCCGCGCTCGGTGGCGACGCGATCTACAAGCGGCTCCAGGAACACCTCGGCGAGGACGGGAAACCGCTCGGGCACGAGGAGACCGCGGGCACGCCTGGCGAGCCGGGTTCGGTCACCATCGAGCACGCCGAGTGCCTCGCCGCGTGCGACCTCGGCCCGGTGCTGCAGGTCAACTACGAGTACTACGACAACCAGACGCCCGAGAAGGCGGTGGAGCTCGTGGACGCCTTGCGGCGCGGGGACAAGCCCGCCCCTTCGCGCGGCGCCCCGCTGTCGGACTTCAGGTCGGTGGAGCTCCAGCTCGCCGGGTTCTTCCCCGAGGACGACGAGGCGTTCCGCATCGACGTGGACGGCCCCTCGCAGGCCGTCGAGACGCTGCGGGGGGCGCAGCTGGCCGCGGAGCGCGGCTGGACGGCGCCAGCGATGTCCGATGACGTACCCCTGCCGGAGGTGGAGGCGAAATGACGGCCGATCCCGTTACCCCGGTACTCACCAAGAGGTGGCTGTCGCCGCAGTCGTGGCGGCTGTCGACCTACGAGAAGCTCGAGGGCTACACGGCGCTGCGCAAGGCGCTGAAGGGCACGCCGGAGCAGCTCGTGCAGCTGGTGAAGGACTCGGGCCTGCGCGGTCGCGGCGGTGCCGGGTTCCCCGCGGGCGTCAAGTGGTCGTTCATGCCGCCCAACGAGGACAAGCCGCACTACCTCGTCATCAACGCCGACGAGGGCGAGCCGGGAACCTGCAAGGACATCCCGCTGATGATGGCCGACCCGCACTCGCTCATCGAGGGGTGCGTCATCGCCTCGTACGCGATGCGCTCGCACCACTGCTTCATCTACGTGCGCGGTGAGGCACTGCACTGCATCCGCAGGCTCAACGCCGCCGTGCGCGAGGCGAAGGCGGCGGGCTACCTCGGCACCGACATCCTCGGCTCCGGTTTCGACCTGGAGATCACCGTCCACGCGGGAGCGGGCGCCTACATCTGTGGCGAGGAGACGGCGCTGCTCGACTCGCTCGAGGGCCGTCGCGGCCAGCCGCGGCTCAAGCCGCCGTTCCCCGCCGCGGCGGGCCTTTACGCCGCGCCGACGACGGTGAACAACGTCGAGACGATCGCGAGCGTGCCCTACATCGTCAACGGCGGCGCCGACTGGTTCCGCCAGATGGGCAGCGAGAAGTCGCCGGGGCCGAAGATCTTCTCGATCTCCGGCCACGTCGAGCGGCCAGGTCAGTACGAGGCCCCGCTGGGCACCACGCTGCGGGAGCTGCTGGAGCTGTGCGGGGGCATGAAGGACGGCATCCCGCTCAAGTTCTGGACGCCGGGTGGTTCGTCGACGCCGCTGTTCACCGCCGAGCACCTGGACGTGCCGCTCGACTTCGAGGGCGCCGCCGAGGCGGGGTCGATGCTCGGCACCACCGCGGTGCAGGTCTTCAACGAGACCGTCTCCGTGCCGTGGGCCGTGATGAAGTGGACGCAGTTCTACGAGCACGAGTCGTGCGGCAAGTGCACCCCGTGCCGCGAGGGCACGTACTGGCTCGCGCAGATCCTGGAGCGCATGGTCTCCGGTCACGGCACCGAGGAGGACATCGACACCCTCCTCGACGTCTGCGACAACATCCTCGGCCGCTCGTTCTGCGCACTCGGTGACGGCGCGGTCAGCCCGATCACCAGCGGCATCAAGTACTTCCGGGACGAGTTCCTGGCGCTGTGTGAGAGCAACAGGCGTGAGCTGGTGGGAGCGCAAGCATGACGATGGCACCAAGCCACAAGGACGAGGTGACTGAAACCCCGCCGGGTTACGTCAAGCTGACGATCGACGGGGAAGAGGTCATCGCCCCCAAGGGCGAGCTGATCATCCGTACTGCCGAGCGGCTCGGCACCGTCATCCCGCGGTTCTGCGACCACCCGCTGCTCGACCCGGCCGGCGCGTGCCGCCAGTGCCTCGTCGAGGTGGAGATGGGCGGCAGGCCGATGCCGAAGCCGCAGGCGTCGTGCACGATGACGGTCGCCGACGGCATGGTGGTCAAGACGCAGCGCACCTCGCCCGTCGCCGACAAGGCGCAGCAGGGCGTGATGGAGCTGCTGCTGATCAACCACCCGCTGGACTGCCCGATCTGCGACAAGGGCGGCGAGTGCCCGCTGCAGAACCAGGCGATGGCGCACGGGCGGCCGGATTCGCGGTTCCGGGACAAGAAGCGCACGTTCCCCAAGCCGCTGCCGATCTCGACGCAGGTGCTGCTCGACCGCGAGCGGTGCGTGCTGTGCCAGCGCTGCACGAGGTTCTCCGCGCAGATCGCGGGCGACCCGTTCATCGAGCTGCTCGAACGCGGGGTGCACCAGCAGATCGGCACCGCGGAGACGGCCGACGTGCTGGACATGGCGTCGCGGACCACCAGCGGCAAGCCGTTCCAGAGCTACTTCTCCGGCAACACCATCCAGATCTGCCCGGTCGGCGCGCTCACCAGCGCGCAGTACCGGTTCCGGTCGCGGCCGTTCGACCTCGTGTCGTCGCCGAGCGTGTGCGAGCACTGCTCGTCGGGCTGCGCGGAGCGCACGGACTTCCGGCGCGGCAAGGTGATGCGCAAGCTCGCCGGTGAGGACCCCGAGGTCAACGAGGAGTGGATCTGCGACAAGGGCCGCTTCGCGTTCCGGTACTCGACGGCCGCCGACCGCATCCGCACCCCGCTCGTGCGCAACGCCGAGACCGGTGAGCTGGAGCAGGCGTCCTGGACGCAGGCGCTCCGCGTTGCCGCCGAGGGGCTCGCGAAGGCTCGCGACGGCAAGGGCGTCGGGGTGCTGCCCGGCGGCCGCTCGACGGTCGAGGACGCCTACGCCTACAGCAAGTTCGCCCGCGTCGCGTTGCGCACCAACGACATCGACGCCCGCGCGAGGGCGCACTCGCCCGAGGAGCTGGACTTCCTGGCCTCGCGCGTGGTGGGCACCAGCCCGGAGAACGGCGTCACGTTCAACGCGCTGGAGCACGCGCCGCTGGTGCTGTGCGTGGCGTTCGAACCGGAGGAGGAGGCCCCGGCCGTCTACCTGCGGCTGCGTAAGGGCGCGCGCAAGCACGGCACCAAGGTGGTCCACATCGGACAGTGGTCCACGCCCGCGGTGACGAGGACGTTCGGCGAGCTGCTCGCGTGCGTGCCCGGCGGCGAGGCGAGCGCGGTGGAGGGCATCGCCCAGCACGCGCCCGACCTCGACGAGGGGCTGCGGGCCGAGGGCGCCGTGGTGCTCGTCGGTGAGCGGGCCGCCGAGGTGCCCGGCCTGTTCTCCGCGCTGCACCGGCTCTCGGAGCGCACCGGTGCCCGGCTCGCGTGGATCCCGCGCAGGGCGGGCGAGCGAGGCGCGGTGGAGGCCGGCGCGCTGCCGACGCTGCTGCCCGGCGGCCGGTCCGTCACCGACGCTGCGGCCCGCGCGGAGGTGGAGCAGGCATGGAACCTCGCCGAGGGCGCGCTGCCCGCCGAACCGGGGCGCGACACCACGGGCATCCTGAACGCGCTGGTCACCCGCGACCTCGACGGCCTGCTCGTCGGCGGCGTCGACCCGGACGACCTGCCGGACCCGGCGCTGGCGCGCAAGGCGCTCGCGGCGGCGGGTTTCGTGGTGAGCCTGGAGCTTCGGCCGAGCGCGGTGACCGAGCACGCGGACGTGGTCCTGCCGATCGCCCCTGTCGACGAGAAGGCGGGCAGCTTCCTGAACTGGGAGGGTCGTCGTCGCGAGTTCTCGGTGACGCTGGAGGGCACGGGCGCGCTGCCCGACTGCCGGGTCCTCGACACCCTGGCCGTCGAAATGGACGCCGACCTCTTCACCCAGACCCCGGCCGCCGCGGCAGGCGACTTCGCGCGACTGTCCCCCAAGGCCACCTTGGGTGCGTTGAGCGCAACAAAGGTGGCCTTGGGGGCCGCTCCGGACGTCCCGAACGGAGCCGTGGCGGCGCCGGGTGAGGGGCAGGCGGTGCTGGCGACCTGGCGGCAGCTGATCGACGACGGCTCCCTGCAGGTCGACGAGCCGCACCTGGCGGGAACCGCGCGCCCCGTGGTCGCCAGGATGTCCGCCGCCACCGCGGAAGGGCTGAACGGGCACGTGACCGTCTCCACCGACCGCGGCTCGATCACGCTGCCCATCGAGGTCGCCGACCTGCCGGACGGCGTGGTCTGGCTGCCCGGCAACTCGCCGGGCTCGAAGGTCCGTGCCACGCTCGGCGCCGGGCACGGCGCCATGGTCTCCATCGCGGCCGGAGGTGCACAGTGACCCCGCTTCTCGCCCAGGCGCAGGAGTCCATGACCAGGGCGGAGCTGCTCGCGGACGATCCGCTCTGGCTCATCCTGATGAAGGCCGTCGTGCTCATGCTCGTCGGCCCGATCCTCACCGTTGTCCTGATCGTCGGCGAACGCAAGATCGTCGGCCGCATGCAGAACCGGCCCGGTCCCAACCGCGTCGGACCGTTCGGGATGCTCCAGTCGATCGCCGACGCGATCAAGCTGCCGTTCAAGGAACAGGTCATCCCCGACACGGCCGACCGCAAGGTGTACTTCCTCGCGCCGGTGATCGCCGTGGTTCCCGCGCTGATCGGCCTCGCCGCGATCCCGTTCGGCCCCGAGGTGTCGATCTTCGGGGAGCGCACGGTCCTGCAGCTCGTGGAGCTGCCCGTCAGCGTGCTGCTCGTGCTGGCGGGCGCTTCGGTCGGCGTCTACGGCATCGTGCTCGCCGGCTGGGCGTCGGGCTCGCCGTACCCGCTGCTGGGCGGCATGCGCTCGGCGGCGCAGGTGATCTCCTACGAGATCGCGATGGGTCTGGCCATCATCGGCGTGGCGCTCTACGCTCAGTCGCTCGCCACCGGTGACATCGTGGAAGCGCAGGCCAGCGGCTGGTACTTCTACCTGCTGCTGCCGAGCTTCGTGATCTACCTGATCTCGATGGTCGGCGAGACCAACCGCGCGCCGTTCGACCTGCCCGAGGCCGAGTCCGAGCTCGTCGGCGGCTTCCACACCGAGTACAGCTCGATGAAGTTCGCGATGTTCTTCCTCGCCGAGTACACGAACATGGTGATCGTCTCGGCGTTCGCGACCACACTGTTCCTCGGCGGCTGGATGTTCCCGTTCGTCGGGCTCGACTCGCCGCTCAACCAGGGCTGGTGGCCGGTCCTCTGGTTCTTCGCCAAGATGGCCGTGCTGCTCTTCGGCTTCATTTGGCTGCGCGGCACACTCCCGCGTTTCCGCTACGACCAGTTCATGAAGCTGGGCTGGAAGGTCCTCGTGCCCGCCGGCCTCGTGTGGCTCGTGCTCATCGCACTGGTGCGAGCGATCCGCAACGACGGCAACGTCTCCACGGGGCAGATCCTCGTGATCGGCGGCATCGCCATCGTGGTGGTCGTGCTGCTGACGCTGTTGATCCCGGAGAAGCGCGTGGAGGACGACGACTCGGTACCGATCACCGGCGGTGGCCACCCGGTGCCGCCGCTGGACCTGAAGGTGCCGGAGACCACCCCGCGCAGCAAGGCGCTCAAGGCAAAGGCCAAGTCCGCCAAGCGAACCGCCGCGCTCGCCTCGACCAAGGAGGGTTCCGATGGGGATCTTTGATCCCATCAAGGGCTTCGGCGTCACCTTCGGGATGATGTTCAAGAAGGTGGCCACCGAGGAGTATCCGGAGATCGGCGCGCCCGCGGCTCCCCGCTACCACGGCAGGCACCAGCTGAACCGGCACCCGGACGGGCTGGAGAAGTGCGTCGGCTGCGAGCTGTGCGCCTGGGCGTGTCCCGCCGACGCGATCTTCGTCGAGGGCGGCGACAACACCGACGAGGAGCGCTACTCGCCGGGTGAGCGGTACGGCAAGGACTACCAGATCAACTACCTCCGCTGCATCGGCTGCGGCCTTTGCGTTGAGGCGTGCCCGACCCGGTCGCTCACGATGATCAACTTCTACGAGCTGGCCGACGACGACCGGCAGAAGCTGATCTACACCAAGGAGGACCTGCTCGCGCCGTTGCTGCCAGGCATGGAGCAGCCGCCGCACCCGATGCGGCTCGGCGACGACGAGCAGGACTACTACGTGCACGGCCCCGAACTGGCCCGCGGCCGCGGTGTCCCGTCCGGCGAGACCGTGGAGACGTCCGAAGAGAAGGCCATGCAGTGATGACGCAGAGTGCTCTTTTCCTCGCGCAGGCGGGCGCCGAGGCGACCGTCTCCACCGGGGAGGCCATCTCGTTCTGGGTACTGGGGCCGATCGCGGTCGCAGGTGCGCTGGGCATGATCTTCGCCCGCAACGCGGTGCACTCGGCGCTGTGGCTCGTGCTCACGATGCTCTCGCTCGGGATGCTCTACCTGATCCAGCAGGCGCCGTTCCTCGGCTTCACGCAGATCATCGTCTACACCGGCGCGATCATGATGCTCTTCCTGTTCGTGCTCATGATGGTGGGCAGGGAGTCGTCGGATTCGGTGGTCGAGGTCCTGCGCGGGCAACGGCTCACCGCGGCGGTGCTCGGCATCGGCGTCGCCGGGGTGCTCGCGGGCGCGCTCACCCGGGCGCTCACCGACGTCACCCCCGCGCCGCCGCTCGACCCGTGGTCGCCGGAGGGCGGTGGCGCTGGGGGCCTCGGCAGGCTGATCTTCACCGACTACCTGTTCCCTTTCGAGCTCACGTCGGCGCTGCTGATCACCGCTGGGATGGGCGCGATGGTGCTCACGTTCACCGATCGGCACGCCAAGACGGGCAAGCGCTCCCAGCGTGAGCTGGTGGTGGCCAGGTTCCGCGGTGAGTACGAGCGCCCGTCGCCGAAGCCCGGCCCCGGCGTGTTCGCCACCTCCAACTCCGTCGCGACGCCCGCGCTGCTGCCCGACGGCTCCGTGGCACCCGAGTCGCTGTCCGAGCTCATCGAGTCGACCTCCGCGGCCCGGCTGGAGGCCGAGCGCAAGCAGGTGACCGGCGAGACGCCGCAGCCCGACGCGCACGCGCTGGTGGGCTCCGAGCAGGACGCCGCGAAGTCCGCCGAGGCCGAGAGGGAGGACGGCGACCGATGACACCGACGTACTACCTGCTGCTGTCGGCGCTGCTCTTCACCATCGGCGCCGTCGGCGTGCTGGTGCGGCGCAACGCGATCGTCGTGTTCATGTGCATCGAGTTGATGCTCAACGCCGTGAACCTCACCCTCGTGACGTTCGCGCGCATCAACGGCGACATCGACGGCCAGGTGATGGCGTTCTTCGTGATGGTCGTCGCCGCCGCAGAGGTCGTGGTGGGGCTCGCGATCATCATGGCGATCTTCCGCACCCGCCGCTCGGCCTCGGTCGACGACACCAACCTCCTGAAGTACTAGGGGACCAACCTTGATCGCATCATCGTGGCTGCTGGTCGCGTTCCCGGCGCTCGGCGCGCTCATCCTGCTGGCAGGCGGTAAGCGGACCAACGCGTGGGGGCACCTGCTCGGGTGCGCGACGGTCATCGCGTCGTTCGTCTACGGCCTGGTGCTGTTCTTCTCCGAGTCCTTCGAGCAGGCCGGTGACACCACGGTCTACTCGTGGATCCCGGTGGAGGCGCTGCAGGTCGACTTCGGACTGCGCATCGACGCGCTGTCGGTGACGTTCGTGCTGCTGATCACGGGTGTCGGGTCGCTGATCCACATCTACTCGATCGGCTACATGGCCGACGACGCCGACCGGCGCCGGTTCTTCGGCTTCCTGAACCTGTTCGTCGCCTCGATGCTCGTACTGGTGCTGGGTAACAGCTTCGTGACGCTGTACCTCGGCTGGGAGGGTGTCGGCCTCGCGTCCTACCTGCTGATCGGCTGGTACCAGGACCGCCCGTCCGCGGCCACCGCGGCGAAGAAGGCGTTCCTGATGAACCGCGTCGGTGACGTCGGCCTCGCGCTCGCGATCTTCCTGATGTTCAAGTACATCGGCAGCACCGGCTACGAAGAGGTGTTCGCGGGCATCGGCGACGTCTCGCCTGCCGTGGTCACCGCGATCGGCCTGCTGCTTCTGCTCGGCGCGTGCGGCAAGTCGGGCCAGTTCCCACTGCAGGCGTGGTTGCCAGACGCGATGGAGGGCCCCACCCCGGTGTCGGCCCTGATCCACGCGGCGACGATGGTGACCGCCGGGGTCTACCTCGTTGCCCGCTCGGCGCCGATCTACAACCTCACCGAGGACGGTAGGCTCGTCGTCACCCTAGTCGGCGCGTTCACGCTCCTGCTCGGGTCGATCATCGGCTGTGCCTACGACGACATCAAGAAGGTGCTCGCGTACTCCACGGTGAGCCAGATCGGGTACATGATGCTGGCCGTCGGGCTCGGCCCGTTCGGCTACGCGCTGGGCATCGCGCACCTGCTCACGCACGGCTTCTTCAAGGCGGGGCTCTTCCTCGGGGCCGGTTCGGTCATGCACGCCATGAACGACGAGGTCGACATGCGCAAGTTCGGCGGCCTCTACAAGAAGATGCCGATCACGTTCGCGACGTTCGGACTGGGTTACCTCGCGATCATCGGCTTCCCGTTCCTGTCCGGCTTCTACACCAAGGACGCGATCATCGAGGCCGCGTTCGGCCAGGAAGGCTGGCGCGGCTGGGTGTTCGGCGGCTCGGCGCTGCTGGCGGCCGGGATCACCGGTTTCTACATGACCCGCCTTGTGTTGCTGACGTTCTTCGGCAAGGAGCGCTGGCGCCAGGCGAAGTCGGCCGACGGCAGGGAGTTCCACCCGCACGAGTCGCCCGCGGTGATGACCGCGCCGATGATCGTGCTCGCGGTGGGCTCCGTCGCCGCCGGTGCGCTGCTGATCAGCGGCGACACGCTCGCCGACTTCCTGGCGCCCTCGGTGGGCGAACTGGCCGAGGGCGAGCACGGCGTGCTGCCGCACGCGCTCGTCCCGTGGCTCACCGTGCTGATCTCCGCGCTCGGTGTGGGCCTCGCCTGGATGTTGTTCGGCCGCAGGGACACCGCGATCGAGCGTCCGCGGAACGTGGCGTGGCCGGTGCGGGCCGCTCGCAAGGACCTGTACGGCAACGCGCTCAACGAGGCGCTGGTCGCCACGCCGAGCCTGTGGGCTACGCGCTTCGCGGTGTTCCTCGACAACCGGGGCGTTGACGGCGCGGTCAACGGGCTCGCCGCCGCGCTCGGCGGCGGGTCGGGCCGAATGCGCAGACTCCAGACCGGGTTCGTCCGCTCGTATGCGCTGTCGATGCTCGGCGGCTCGGTGCTGATCGTCGCCGCACTGCTGATGGTGAGGTTCTCATGACCTGGCTACTGGCCCTGATCCTGCTGCCGCTGGCCGGCGCGCTCGTCGTCGCCGGGCTGCGGTCCAACGACCGGCTGGCGACGCTTGCCGCGCTCGCGGTGTCCATTGCGGAACTCGCGCTGATCGTGCCGTTCTGGCTCGCCTACGACCCGGCGGGCGAGCGCATCCAGCAGGCGTCCTCGATGGAGTGGATCCCGACCTTCGGCATCCACATCTCGTTCGGCACCGACGGCATCTCGCTCATCATGATCGCCGTGATCGCGCTGCTGGTGCCGATCATCATCGGCACGCTGAACTCCACCGGGAAGCTGCCGGAGGGGCGTAGCGCGGGCGGGTTCCTCTCGCTGGTGCTGGTGCAGGAGGCGCTGACCATCGCCGTGTTCGCGGCGACCGACGTGTTCCTGTTCTACGTGCTCTTCGAGATCATGCTGATCCCGATGTACTTCCTCATCGGTGGCTACGGCGGCGCCAACCGCCAGTACGCGGCGGTGAAGTTCTTCCTCTACTCGTTCCTCGGCGGCCTGATCATGCTGGCCTCGGCGATCGGCGCGTACTCGCTCGCCTCCGACGAGCTGGGCCAGGGCACCTTCGACTGGGCCACGCTCGTCGAGGTGGTGCGCGACGCCCCGGCGAGCACGCAGATCTGGCTGTTCCTCGGCTTCTTCCTCGCGTTCGCGATCAAGGCGCCGCTGGTGCCGTTCCACACCTGGCTGCCTGACGCGGCCGGGCAGGCGCCGATCGGCGTCACCGTGCTGCTCGTCGGCGTGCTCGACAAGGTCGGCACGTTCGGCTTCCTGCGCTACTGCCTGCCGATGTTCCCCGAGGCCAGCGAACGGCTCGCGCCGCTCGTCCTCGTGCTCGCCGTCGCCGGTGTGATCTACGGCTCCGTGCTCGCGGCGGGTCAGCAGGACATGAAGCGCTTCGTCGCCTACGTCTCCATCGCGCACTTCGGCTTCATCGCGCTCGGGATCTTCGCGTTCACGCCGCAGTCGGTGGTGGGCTCGGCGACGTACATGCTCAACCACAGCCTCGCCACCGGCATGCTGATCATCGTCGTCGGCATCATCGCCGCGCGCGGCGGTTCCACGCGGATCTCCGACTACGGCGGCATGGCGAAGGTGACCCCGATCCTCGGCGGCATGCTCCTGATCGCCGGTCTGTCCACATTGTCCCTGCCGGGCACGAACTCGTTCATCAGCGAGTTCCTGGTCCTGCTTGGCTCGTTCGAAACGAGGCCCGTCTACGCGATCATCGCGACGGTCGGCATGGTGCTCGCCGCCGCGTACGTGCTGTGGCTGTACCAGCGGATCATGACGGGTCCGGTGCGCGGTGACGCGCTCATCGGCGCCGGCGGGGGACCTGGGACGGCGGTGGCCCCCGAAGCCGGGGCGAAGAAGGCCATCCGTGATCTGTCGGTGAAGGAGATCGCGGTACTCGCGCCACTGGTGGTGCTGATCGTCGGCCTCGGCTTCTACCCGAAGCCGGTGCTCGACACGGTCACGCCGTCGGTGGAAGCGACCCTCACAGCGGTGCAGGAAAGGTAATCCCAGCCGTGAACGTTTTTCTCGCCCAGCAGGCGGACCGCATCGAAGCGCCCGCCATCGACTACGCGGCCATCCTGCCGATGCTGATCATCCTCGGCGCCGCGTGCATCGGCGTGCTGTTCGAGGCGTTCCTGCCCAAGCACCAGCGGTGGCCGGGGCAGGTCGTGCTGAGCCTGCTCGCCATCGCCGCGGCCGGGGTCGCACTCGGCGCCTACGTCGGCGACTCGCCCGCACGCGGCGTCACCACTCTCAGCGGCACGCTGTCGGTCGACAAGCCCGCGCTGTTCCTCTGGGGCACGCTGCTCGCGCTCGCGCTCGGCGCGGTGCTGCTGATCGCCGACCGGTCCATCGAGCCGGGCGGCGCGTTCGTGGCGCAGGCCGGGATCTCGCCCGGCACCGTGCAGGACCGCGCGCAGGTCGGCTCCACCGGCATGCAGACCGAGGTGTTCCCGCTGGCGCTGTTCGCGCTCGGCGGGATGATGGCGTTCTGCTCGGCCAACGACCTGCTGACGATGTTCATCGCGCTCGAGGTGCTGAGCCTGCCGCTGTACCTGATGTGCGGGCTCGCGCGCCGGCGGCGGCTGCTCTCGCAGGAGGCCGCGGTCAAGTACTTCCTGCTCGGTGCGTTCGCGAGCGCGTTCTTCCTCTACGGCCTCGCGCTGCTCTACGGCTACGCGGGCTCGGTGCGGCTCGCCGACATCGCCAACGCCACCGCGGGCACCGACCGCTCCGACACGCTGCTCTTCGCCGGTCTCGGCCTGCTGATGGTCGGCCTGCTGTTCAAGGGCTCTGTGGGCCCGTTCCACACCTGGACCCCCGACGTCTACCAGGGCGCGCCGACGCCGGTGACGGCGTTCATGGCGGCGTGCACGAAGGTCGCCGCGTTCGGCGGGATGCTGCGGGTGCTGACGGTCGCTTTCGAGTCGACCAGCTGGGAGTGGCGCGGCGTACTCTGGGGCGTCGCGATCATCTCGATGGTGATCGGCGCCGTGCTCGGCCTCACCCAGACCGACGTCAAACGCATGATCGCGTACTCGTCCATCGCGCACGCCGGGTTCCTGCTGGTCGGCACGATGGCGCTGACCGAGGACGGCCTGTCCGGCACGCTGTTCTACCTGCTGGCCTACGGCTTCACCACCATCGCCGCATTCGGTGTGGTCTCGCTGGTGCGCGACTCCACAGGCGAGGCGACGCACCTGTCGGCGTGGGCGGGCCTGGCGAAACGGTCGCCCCTGCTCGCCGCCGTGTTCACGTTCCTGCTCCTCGCACTCGCCGGCATCCCGCTGACGAGCGGTTTCGTGGGCAAGTTCGTGGTGTTCTCGGCGGCCCTTTCCGACGGCATGGCGCCGCTGGTGGTGATCGCGCTCGTGTTCAGCGCCGTCGCGGCGTTCTTCTACCTGCGTGTCGTGGTGCTGATGTACTTCTCGGAGCCGGCCCCGGACGGTCCGACGGTCACCGTGCCCGGCGCGTTCACCACGGCCGCGATCACGCTCGGCGTGGTGGTGACCCTGCTGCTCGGCGTGCTCCCGGCGTTCGCGCTGAACTGGGCGGGCGCCGGCGGCTTCGCCCTCAGCTGAGGCCGGCCCTGACGGCGGCGAGCCGGGCGGCCAGCTGCCCCGGCTCGCCGGCGAACACCGTCAGGTGCCCGCCTTCGGTGTGCGCGAAGCCGAGCCTGCCGGTGTCGCTGTCGAGGTAGCCGACGGGCGTCGGTGCCTCCACGCGCTCCCCGCCGCCCGCGCGGCGAGCGACGTGCAGAAAGCCCATGCCATGGGGACTCTCCAGCAGTCCGGCGAGGCCGCCGAGATCGTCCTTCGGCAGGGAGAACGTCTCGACGTGCGCGGGCCGGTAGCGGGGGAGCTGCCCGGCGAGCACGGTCGGGTAGTCGCGGTCGCCGAGCGAGCGCAGGTGAACCGTCCGGTCGCGGTGCCGGGCGAGGACGGCAGAGCGTCCCCGGATGGCGACGAGCACGCCGTACTGCGCGTCGCCGTTGCGGATGTGGGCGAAGTACTCGGTGTGTGGCCGGTCGAGCACGTGCAGCACGTCCTCGAAGTCCGGATCGAGACCCTTGCCGACCGTGAGCCCCTGTTCGGTGAGTTGCTCGAACGCCTCGCGGTCCACCCGCCGGGCCGCCGAAGGCGGGACATAACGGGCACCGCCGGAGAAGATCGCGTGCGGCTCCCCGCAGCCGGCCCACGTCATGGCCGTGAGCAGGGTGTGCAGCGGCAGCTCTGCCGCACCCGTCCAGAACACGGGCTAGTTGGTCTTGCGCTCGCCGAGCACCGGCGGCGTGATCTTCTCGACCGGCCCCGCGAACGTCTCGTCGGGATCGGGGTTGCGCAGGTACGCAGGCGGAGTGCGCTCCTTGTCCTCCTCCTTGCCGCGTCCGCCGCCGACGGCGCCCATGGGCATGCCGGTGGAGCCGCGTGGACCGGCTCCGGCGCTCTGGGCGGTGCCACCGCGGGTGGCCGTCTCGCCCGGCACCCCCGTGCCGGTGGCCCGGCCGGGAGGGGGCGCGGCCTGCCCGCCCTGCCCCGGAGAGCCGGGAGTGCCCGGTGCGCCGGGTATCCGGGCGAACCCGTTGCCGGTGCCTGTTCCGGGTCCTGCTCCTGTTCCCGCTCCCGCGCGTGGGCCGGTGCCGGGGGCGGGTGGGTAGCCGGCGTAGGGATTGGGCGGAGCCCACGGCCCGTTGCCGGTGTTGAGGTGGTTGATGGGCTTGCCGGTGGGTCCGAACTGGTAGTCGGGCTGGGAGGTGACCGGCGGGTTGACGGGCTGGGGCCGGTAGGCGGCGGCGTGGGTGCCCTCGTCGGCGGAGGTGTCCCCGGCGTGGCCGCCGGTGTTGCCCCCTGGAACGTCGCCGACCCTGCCGCCGGTGCTGCCGACCGGCGTGGTGGTGCTGCCGACCGGCCTCCCCTGAGGGCTGTCGACGCTTCCACCGGTGACCGGAGCGGGCCGCACGCCGCCGACGACGGGAGCCGAGGTGGTGTCCCTCGTCGTGGTGGCTTCCTTGCCGGAGGCGCCGTCGATGAGGCCGACGGGTGCGCCGAGGCCAGCGAGGGAGGCGTAACTGGCGGGCATGGTCTCGCCGTTGGCGGTACTGGCCTGGTGGTAGGCGGCGAACGCCTGCACGTTGGCCTGGCTGTCGGTGTTGTACTGGTCGAGCTTGGCCTGGTAGGAGTTCTGCCCCTGCATGAAGGAGACGAAGTCGTCTGCGGTGATGGCGGGCGGATCGGCGGAAACGGGCACCACGCTGTTGCTCACGGTGCCGAACGCGCTGATCTGGTCGGTGACGGCCCGATCGGCGATGTCGAGGTACTTGCTGTCCACATCGGACGCCTTGGCGAGCGGCCAGGCGGCATTGGCGGCGGCACTCCCACCCTCACCCTGCCACCCGGAGTCGATCTGCCCGGCAAGCTTGGCAACCTCGTCAGCACACTCCTGCAGCTCCTTGCGGAGGTCGGCGTTGACACTTTGCGCCGACTGGAGTGGGTCGGTGCCGACGCCCCCTGTGATCTGCTCGTAGATCTCGGCAGCGGTCAGTGGTCCTTCGGTCGCCATGTCAGTTCCTTGCCTTGATATTGCCGATCACCGCGGTCGTCACTTCATATGCGGCCTCGCAGGGGTCGACCTGCCCGACCTTGTCCTCGCCGAGCAGGACATTGACGTTCACACTGGTTTCGTCGCTGGTCCCGACGCGCACCGTGCAATCGCCACCGGCGCGGTTGTCGTCGAGTTGATAAGCCACGGCCGGATAACCGTTGGCAGGTGGGAGCTCTTCGAAGTACTCGTAGGCATCACGGTTTGCGTACAGAGCTCGAAGGCCGGTGTTCGTCGCGTCGGGGAGCGCGACGTGGATGCCGGATACGCTAGTTCCCTTGCGCCAAGCACACTCCGGGCCTGCGGACGCCTCAAGATCGGGTGTCGCCACGTTGCCCTCACCGAAGAATTCTTCGACTTGCTCGGGTGTCAAGGCTTCGCAGGGCGCCGCGCGTAGGTAGGAGATGTCGAGTGGCTGGTCGATAGCAGGTATCGCTGAGTCGGGGGTCGAAGCCGTCTCCGTCGGAGTGCTGGTGGAGGAATCTGCTGGCCTGGCCTCCCCGGGCTCCGGATTCGAGCACGCTGCGATCGGTAGCAAGCCGAGGGTGGCTGCTCCGACCAGAGCAAGACAGCGCCACGACGGCGTTGCACAGCGGACGCTCACCCGAACTTCCCTTCCGATTTGCCTCCGGTGATCGTGGCCTCTTCGTCGGCGACGCGATACGCCGAGTTGGCGGCGCGGAATCGCTCCGCCATGTCTTCGCAATACCGCGTGCGTTGCTGAAGTGCGCGGGCGAGTTCGCGGGCCGAGGATCGAACGCGTTCGGCGTTGCCCTCACTCGCGTACTCGAGGCCCGGTCCGTTGACTTCATTCAGCATCTCCGCGCGAACCCGGGCGTTGCGGAACTTGTCCGCCAGGTCGTCCCACTTGTTCGCCAGAGCCTTGAGCTGTTCCGCGTCGAAGGCGAAGCCTGGGCCCGTGTTCGGGCCGCTGCCGCCTGCCTGGGACGCCCACGGGACCGTGCCGCCGGACTGGTTCGGTGCCGGGTCCTGCGGGGTCGGCACGTAGACCTTCGGGTCCGGCATGGCATGGCCCCGGATTTCCTTGGCCATCGCGCCCCCTCCACTATGACCGTTACGCCGTGAATACGCTCTGTGCCCGTCCTCGCAACGTAGCACGCTATCCACACTCGCACTGCCGATTCCGCGAGGTTGGCGCGCAAGCGCTTGCGCCGACATGTCGCCAGCATCACGATTCCGCTGGTCCGGAGGGTCATCGACCGTTGATCCGTTGCCATTAGGCTGGTGGCGATCGTTACCCAGTGCCGAGAGGGCGGAACCGACGTGTCAGTGCGTGATGGCGCCATCGAGGACTTGCGCGCCGCGGTCGGGCTGCAGATCGCCGACGAGGAACTGCTCCGAGACCTCGCGGGTGGCTTGCACGACGTCGAGGAACTGCTGCGCGAGGTCGTCCGCAGTGACGTGCAGGCCGTCAACGAGGCCGCTCGGCACCTGGTCGAGGCCGGTGGCAAGCGCTTCCGCCCACTGTTCACGCTGCTGGCGTCCCAGTTCGGCAAGGGGGGCCGTGAAGCGGTGATCACCGCCGCCGCCGCGGTCGAGCTCGTGCACCTCGCCACGCTCTACCACGACGACGTGATGGACGAGGCCACCATGCGGCGCGGCGCCCCGAGCGTCAACGCCCGCTGGGACAACACCGTCGCCATTCTGACGGGCGACTTCCTCTTCGCCCACGCGTCGCGCCTCGTGGCCGATCTCGGCACCGACGCGGCGCGCATCACCGCCGAGACGTTCAGCGAGCTGGTGACCGGCCAGATGCGCGAGACGGTAGGGCCCGGCGACGGCGAGGATCCCGTCGCGCACTACCTGTCGGTGATCGCGCAGAAGACCGGTTCCCTGATCGCCACGGCCGGCCGCTTCGGCGGGATGCTCTCCGACGCCTCGCAGGAGCACATCGACGCGCTGCGCCGCTTCGGCGAGATCATCGGTACCGCGTTCCAGATCTCCGACGACATCATCGACATCGACTCGCCGTCCCACGAGCTGGGCAAGTCGCAGGGCACCGACCTCCGCGAGGGCGTGCGCACACTGCCGATGCTGTACGAGCTCGCCGAGGACCGGCCCGACCCGAGGCTTGCCGAGCTGCTTCGCGGGCCACTCGACGACGACGCGCTGATCGAGGAGGCGCTCGGCCTGCTTCGCACGTCGCGCGGTCTCGAGCGCGCGAGGGCCACCCTTTCCGACTACGCTCAGCGCGCGAGGACGGAGCTGGCAGCGTTGCCGCCGTCTCCGGCGCGGGATGCCTGCGAGTCGGTGGCCGACTACCTCGTCGCACGCACCCACTAGGGAGGACAGCGCGAGTATGTCCATTTTCGGGCAGGTCTGGGTGTTCAGCGCGGTGGCGTTCGTGCTGGGCGCTCTGCTGGCCTGGCTCTTCCTGGTCAAGCCGGCCCAGAAGCGCATCCGAGAGCTGGAGCGCAGACTCGCCGCGGCCGAGAGCGCACCCGTTCCCGCCCCGGTCAACGCTCCGGCTCCGGCTCCCGAGACCAGGACGCTCGCGCCCCCGGCTGAGCGGGAGGCGGAGGAGCCGGTGGCACCCATGCCGTCGACCCGCCACTTCGAGCCTGCCGAGTCGGAGCCCGAGGCCGCCGAGATGACGCAGCACATCGCCCCGGTGACCGACTGGCCCGAGCGCGACAGCCTCCAGGAGTACCGGTCGCGGCAGCCGAAGCAGGATGAGCGGCAGCCCGCCGAGGACGACTTCCACCTGGCCGACCAGCCGTGGGACCTGGAGCCGCAGGAGCAGGCCGGCGTCTCCTCGGTCCTCGACGGCGGCCGCGACACCGGGCAGGGACGGCACGGGCAGCCCGAGGAGCAGCCGGCTGACCACAGCGAGCCGGAGCCGTACGAGGAGCAGCCTGCCGGCCGGCACAGCGAGCGGGAGCCCGAGCCGCACCACGAGCCCGAGCCCTATCGCGAGCCCGAGCGGTACGAGGAGCCAGAGGCCTACCGCGAGCCGGAGCCTGAACCGCAGCCCGAACCGGAACCTCGCCCGGCTCCCCGCAAGGCCCCCAGCCTGTTCGAACCGGTGCCGTTCGACCTGGAGGACGAGCAGCCCGAGCCGGAGCGCCGGGAGCCCGAGGCCCCACCGACGTACGCCTTCGGCGAGCCCGGTGCCACGCCCGATGCCGAGGACGCCGTTGAGCAGACGCAGGTGCTGCCCAAGCGCCAGCCGAGGAAGTCGCCGCTCGGTGGGTTCGAGCCGCCGAGGCCGATCCAGCCTTCGATGCGTCCGGTCGAGCGGCGGGAGCCGGAGTCCGATGGCGGCATGCACAGCGGCTCGCTCTTCGAGCCCGCGGTAGCCCCCGGCGGCGCGGCGCCGCCTGCCCGTGAGTCCACACCGGACAGTGAACTTCCCCCTGGTCCCTTCGGACCCGGCTCGGCGATGCCGCGTCCCGGTGGTGGGAGGCCGTCGGAGGAGTTCGCCGTCAAGGCCAGCGTCACGGCGCTGCGCTACTGCACGGAGGACTCGGCGCAGTTCCCACGCATGGTGGCCGAGGTGTGGTTCCGCACGCCCGCCGACGCCGAGCGCGTCGGCTTCCGCCCGCTGTCGTAGAAGCTCCACCGGCGCAGTCCTCAAAAGCCCCCCAAGGCCACCTTTGTTGCGTTGAGCGCAACAAAGGTGGCCTTGGGGGGCGTTGGTGGGCCCAGCGGGGTCAGGCGACCGTCCAGGTGTCCTTGCCGGTGAGGAGGGCCTGCAGGTTCGGGGCCTTGGCCTGTGCGGCCTGCTCGACCTGTGCGCGGGCCTGGTCGTCGTAGGTGGGCCGCTCGACCTGGCGGAAGATGCCGGTCGGCGTATGGTTGAGGTTCTGGTCGCCGATCCGGGACAGTGCGAACGCGTAGGACGTGTCCTGGATCGTCGGGTCGTGGACCACGAGGTCGTTCTCGCCGATGTCGGCGACCTTGCCGACCTCGAAGCCGCCCCAGCCGCTGCGCGTGACGCCGTACTCGCCCTCGGGGCCGAAGCGGATCGGCTCGCCCGGCTTGAGCGGGATGATCCGCTGGGCGGCCTCGTCCTTGTCCTTGAGCACGTCGAACGCACCGTCGTTGAAGATCGGGCAGTTCTGGTAGATCTCCACGAACGCGGAGCCGCGGTGCTGGGCAGCGGCGGTCAGTACCTCGGTGAGGCCCTTCTTGTCGCTGTCGAGCGCGCGGCCCACGAACGACGCCTCCGCGCCGATCGCGAGCGAGACGGGGTTGAACGGCGTGTCCAGCGAGCCCATGGGGGTGGACTTGGTGACCATGCCCTGGTCGGACGTCGGCGAGTACTGGCCCTTGGTCAGCCCGTAGATCCGGTTGTTGAACAGGAGGATCTTGAGGTTGACGTTGCGGCGCAGCGTGTGGATCAGGTGGTTGCCTCCGATGGAGAGCGCGTCGC
This sequence comes from Prauserella sp. PE36, assembly GCF_003311655.1. Classification (NCBI taxonomy): domain Bacteria; kingdom Bacillati; phylum Actinomycetota; class Actinomycetes; order Pseudonocardiales; family Pseudonocardiaceae; genus Prauserella; species Prauserella sp. PE36. The sequence continues at coordinate 111,335 of NZ_QEQT01000049.1, forward strand.
CGTCACCTGTCACGACCCACACGGAGAGGTCCGGACGAGTGGTGGCGAGGCCCGTGGCGATCGCGGGGGCCCGGCCATGGATGGAGTGCATCCCGTACGTGTTCATGTAGTACGGGAAGCGGCTGGAGCAGCCGATGCCCGACACGAACACGATGTTCTCGCGCTTGAGGCCCAGCGTCGGCAGGAACGACTGGATGGTGTTGAGCACGACGTAGTCGCCGCAGCCGGGGCACCAGCGCACTTCCTGGTCGGACTTGTAGTCCTTGGCCTTCTGCGGTTCGTCCGTCGTGGGGACGAGGTCCAGCCCGCCGAGACGGGGTAGGCCAAGGTCGGTGGCGGTCATCAGCGCGCGACCTCCTTGCTGCTGGTGATGATGTCGGTGAAGACGCCCTCGAGCTCCTCGGCCTTGAACGGAAGCCCGGCGATCTTCGTGTAGGAGTTGACGTCCACGAGGTACTTGGCGCGCAGCAGCATCGCCAGCTGGCCGAGGTTCATCTCCGGCACCACGACCGTGTCGTAGCGGGAGAGGACCTCGCCGAGGTTCGCGGGCAGCGGGTTGAGGTGGCGCAGGTGCGCCTGCGCGATCGGCAGGCCCTTCTTGCGGACCCGCCGAGCCGCCGCGCCGATCGGTCCGTAGGACGAGCCCCAGCCCAGTGCCAGCACGCGCGCCTCGCCACCCGAAGGGTCGTCGACCACGACGTCGGGCACGTCGATGCCGTCGACCTTGGCCTGGCGCAGCCGCACCATCTTCTCGTGGTTGTCGGGGTCGTAGGAGATGTTGCCCTTGCCGTCGGCCTTCTCGAGGCCACCGATGCGGTGTTGCAGACCAGGCGTGCCGGGCACCGCCCACTCGCGGGCCAGCGTCTCCGGGTCGCGCACGTACGGCCAGTGCTCACCGGAGCCGTCCGGCGCGTTCGGTTCGGTGGCGAACTCGACCGAGAGGTCCGGCAGCGTGCTGACATCGGGGATGAGCCACGGCTCGGAGCCGTTGGCGATCGCGCCGTCGGACAGCAGCAGCACCGGGGTGCGGTAGGTCAGCGCGATCCGGGTGGCCTCGAGCGCTGCGTCGAAGCAGTCCGCCGGCGAGCACGGCGCGATGATCGGCACCGGCGACTCGCTGTTGCGGCCGAACATCGCCTGCAGCAGGTCGGCCTGCTCGGTCTTGGTCGGCAGACCCGTCGAGGGCCCACCGCGCTGCACGTCGATCACGATCAGCGGCAGTTCGGTCATCACGCCGAGGCCGATGGTCTCCGACTTGAGCGCGATCCCGGGGCCCGAGGTGGAGGTGACTCCCAGCGCACCGCCGTAGGCGGCGCCGAGCGCGGCGCCGATGCCGGCGATCTCGTCCTCGGCCTGGAACGTGGTGATGCCGAAGTTCTTGTGCTTCGACAGCTCGTGCAGGATGTCCGACGCCGGGGTGATCGGGTAGGTGCCGAGCAGGATCGGCAGCTTGGCGAGCTGGCCGGCCGCGACGATGCCGTAGGCGAGCGCCGTGTTGCCGGTGATCTGCCGGTAGGTGCCCTGCTCGAGCTTCGCGGGGGCCACCTCGAACGTCGTCGCGAACGACTCTGTGGTCTCGCCGTAGTTCCAGCCAGCGCGGAAGGCCAGGATGTTGGCCTCGGCGATGTCGGGCTTCTTGGCGAACTTCTCGTGCAGGAAGCGTTCGGTGCCCTCGGTCGGCCGGTGGTACATCCACGACAGCAGGCCCAGCGCGAACATGTTCTTGCAGCGCTCGGCGTCCTTCTTGCCGAGGCCGGTGTCGGCGAGCGCGCCCTGCGTGAGGGTCGACATCGCCACGCGGTGCACCTCGTACGCCGAGAGCGAGTCGTCGGCGAGTGGGTCGGAGTCGTAACCGACCTTGGTGAGGTTGCGCTTGGAGAACTCGTCGGTGTTGACGATGACGGTCCCACCGTGTGGAACGTCGCCGAGGTTCGCTTTCAGCGCGGCGGGGTTCATCGCCACCAGCACGTCGGGGCGGTCGCCGGGCGTGAGGATGTCGTAGTCGGCGAAATGCACCTGGAAGCTCGACACGCCGGGGATCGTGCCCTGGGGCGCCCTGATCTCGGCGGGGAAGTTCGGCAGGGTCGCCAGGTCGTTGCCGAAGGCCGCCGCCTCCGAGGTGAACCGGTCGCCCGTCAGCTGCATGCCGTCGCCGGAGTCACCGGCGAAGCGGATGACGACTCGATCGAGCTGGCTGACCTCGGTGGGTCGCGTCGCCGACAGCGCGCCGGTGCCACTGCCGTTCGCACTCGTGCTCATGGGCCAGGAAATCCCTCTCTCACGACTGGGCGCGCACAGCGCTAATACTTCGAGATTACTTGCTGTTTGGGTGGGGCCGAGAGCGGTGTGATCTGCCTTACCAGCGAGCGGCGGTGGCGGCCCGGCGGATCCCAGTGCATGAGATCACGTCTCAGGGTTCGGCGGCCGCTCCAGCAGGGTCGAGAGCACCACGGTGGACACGGTGCGGTCGATGATCTCCAACCCGCGTAGTCGCTCCAACGCGGATTCGAGGTGGTGAATGTCGGCTGCCCGCAAGTGCACGATCGCATCGGCTGCTCCGGACACAGTGTAGGCCGCAACGACCTCGGGCAGTGGTTCGAGGTGCGTGCGGATCCTGGCAGGTGAGACGTTGCCCTGGCAGTGGACCTCCACGAACGCCTCGGTGCCCCAGCCGAGCGCCTCGGGATCCACCACCGCCGTGAAGCCGCGCAGTACGCCCGTGTCGACCAGCCGGTCGACCCGGCGTTTCACCGCGGGAGCCGACAGCCCCACCACCTTGCCGATCTCCGCGTAGCTCGACCGCGCGTTGGAGACAAGGCACGAAACGATTCGCTGATCCAACGTGTTCATGCGCAACATTCTGCACGTATATGCGCAATCAACATCGATTGCTTGCGGGTTCGGGCACGCATACATTCGAATCATGACGGAAGCCCCGCCGCTGCCCGTGCGTGTCCCGACGCCTCGCCACTACCTGATGTGCCCGCCGCGGTACTTCGCCGTCGAGTACGCGATCAACCCGTGGATGGACCCGAGCATGCCCGTCGACGTCGACCGCGCGCTCGCGCAGTGGACGGAGCTGCGGGACACCTACCGCAGGCTCGGGCACACCGTCGACGAGGTGCCGCCGGAGCCGGGGCTGCCCGACATGGTGTTCGCCGCCAACTCGGGCACCGTGATCGACGGACGCGTGCTCGGCGCGCGGTTCCGGGCGCCGCAGCGGGCCGCTGAGGCCGAGCACTTCCGCCGCTGGTTCGTGGAGCACGGCTACCGCGACGTGACAATGCCGAGGCAGGTCAACGAGGCCGAGGGCGACTTCGCCTGGACGGGCAGGCTGCTGCTCGCGGGCACGGGGTTCCGCACCGACCCCGCGGCGCACGCGGAGGCGCAGGAAACGCTGGGCGTTCCGGTGGTGTCGCTGGGGCTCACCGACCCGCGCTACTACCACCTGGACACGGCGTTGTTCGTGCTCAGCGAGGCCACCGAGGCGGCGCCCGCGCGCGTGGCGTACTACCCCGGGGCGTTCTCGCGCGGCTCCCGCCGAGTGCTGGAGCGGCTGTTCCCCGACGCCGTGCTCGCGACGGCGGCCGACGCCGCGTGCTTCGGGCTCAACGCGGTGTCCGACGGCCGCAACGTGGTGCTGCCGGTCGAGGCGACGGCGCTGGCCGACCGGCTCGCCGCGCTGGGCTACGAGCCGGTGTTCGTCGACATCTCGGAGCTGCGCAAGGCCGGCGGCGGCCCGAAGTGCTGCACGCTGGAGCTCCGCAAGTAACCCGTCACCCCGACCGCAGTGAAGGCCACCTTCACTGCGTTGAACGCAGGCAAGGTGGCCTTCACTGCGGTTGGCGGAGCCGGGTGAGGCGTCTGGTGAGCAGGCCTTTGCGCGGGGCGAAGAGGAGGGCCAGCAGGAAGAGGGCTCCCGCGGTGAGTCCGATGGTGCCCGGGATGGACGTGTCGAACGTGACCGCGGCGCGCTGGCCTGCGAACGCGCTGAGCCAGCCGACCGCCACGGCGACCACGAGCATCGTGCCGACGCGCCGCACCAGCAGCCGTGCCGTGGACGCCGGCATCACGAAGAACGTGATCACCAGGATCGCGCCGACGCTGTCGAAGGCCACCACCGCGAGCCCCGCCACGGCCACCAGCAGCACCTGGTTCACCAGCCGCCCGCGCAGGCCGCCCAGTTCGGCGAAGTCCGGGTCGAACGTGCTCGCCTGCAGCGGCCGCCACAGCAGGGTCACGAGGAGCACCGTCGCGAGCGTCGCGCCGCCGGTGATCACCAGCGAGCGGGGCACGTCGGCGCCGGCGATCTCGATCGTGCGCAGCGGCGCGAACGTCACGTCGCCGAAGATCGCCGAGTCGAGGTCGATGTGCGCGCCCGAGGCGAACCGGCTGATCAGCAGGATTCCCATCGAGAACAGGGCGGGGAAGACGAGTGCGAGTGCCGCGTCGGAGCCGACGATGCCGGTGCGCCGAAGCCAGTCGAACCCGGCCACGCAGGCGACGCCGAACGCCGTCGCGCCGAGCACGGTCGCGAGCGACGCGCGCTCGCCGGTCAGCAGGAAGATCAGCACGATTCCCGGCAGCACCGCGTGGCTCACCGCGTCGGGCAGCAGCGCCTGCCGCCGCAGCACGAGAAAGCTGCCGAGCAGCGCACAGGCCGTGGAGAGCAGCCCCGTGATCACGACGATCATGACGTCATCGGGCGACACGGGTCCTCCTCCGCCTCATCCTCGCGACGATGCCCCTGCGCGGCGCGAACGTCACCGACAGCACCGCGACGGCGGTCGCCAGCAGCACGATCACCGGCCCCGCCGGGAGTTCCGCGCGTCCGGACAGGACCCCGCCGACCGCACCGCACGCTGCGCCCACCGCGCCGGAGAGGGGCACGAGCGTGGAGAGCCGCTTGGTGAGCTGTCGCGCCGTCACCACCGGGGCCACTAGCAGCGCCACCATCAGGATCGCGCCGACCGTGCGCACTCCGAGCACCACGGCGAGGGCGAGCAGGCCGGTGCTCGCGGCGTCGACCGCCCACGTCGGCACGCCGGCGACCGACGTGAACCCGGGGTCGAACGTCGCGGAGCGCACCAGCCGGAAGCCCACCAGCAGCACGGCGAGCGCCGCCGCGCCGAGCGCGAGCGCGAGCACGATGTCGCGTTCGGTGAGGCCGGCGGCCTGGCCGAGCAGGTAGGAGTTGAGTCCGGCCTGCTCGCTGTTGCCGCTGCCCGCGATGTGGGTCAGCAGCACGATGCCGAGCGTCAGCGACACCGAGAGCACCACGCCGATCGCGGCGTCGGGCCGCAGCCGGCCCGTGCGTTCCAGCGCGATCATCGCGAACGCCGCGAGCGCGGCGGAGATCGTGGCGCCGAGCAGCAGCACCTCGGGCACCTTCGCGCCCGTGACCAGGAACGCGACCGCGACACCCGCGAGCGTGCCGTGGCTCATGGCGTCGCCGAACATGCTGCGCTGGCGCAGCACCGCGAGCGGACCGAGCGCGCCGGCGACGAACCCGACCACGGCGGTGCCGACCACCACCACCGCGTCGGGGTAGGACAGCGGGAGCGCGTCGAGGAGCCAGCCGATCATCGGTTCAGCGCCAGCGGGGCCATGCCGTAAGCGCGCTCCAGGTGCTCGGCGGTGAGCACGTCCGCCGGCGCGCCCGCGGCGATCACGGTGCCCGCGAGCAGCACGGCGTGGTCGAACCGGTCGAGCACGGTGCGCAGGTCGTGGTGCACGGCGATCACGGACCGGCCGTTCTCGCACAGCGACGTGAGCACCTCAAGCAGCGCCGACTCCGTGCGCGCGTCGACGGCCGTGAACGGCTCGTCGAGAATGATCAGGTCCGCGCCCTGCGCGAGCGCGCGGGCGAGGAAGACCCGCTGCCGCTGCCCTCCGGACAGCTCGTCGATGGGGCTGTCGGCGAGGTCGGCTACGTTCACCTGCTCCATCGCGGCGGCCACCAGCTCGTCGTCGTGGCGGGTGAGCCTGCGCAACCAGCCCCGGTGCGGGTAGCGGCCCATCTCCACCACCTGGACGGCGGTGATGGGGAAGTCCTGCGCGACGCTGTCCTGCTGCGGCACGTACGCGACCCGGCGGCGGACGCGCCGCAGCGGTTCGCCGAGCAGCGCGACGTGCCCGCGCACCGACGGCACGAGCCCCAGCGCGGCCTTGACCATCGTGGACTTGCCGGCGCCGTTGGGGCCGACGACGGCGGACAGCGTGGCGGGAGGGATCTCCACGCTGACGCTGTCGAGCACGGTGCGTCCGCCGTAGGAGGCGCTCACCTCGTGCAGTGCCAGCGCGGACGGTGGCCGCACCACGGTCGTTGTCATCGCAGTCCCTCCACGAGCGTCTCGGCGTTGGCGCGCACCATGCCGAGGTAGGTGCCCTCGGGGGTGCCGTCGGCGCCGGCGGCGTCGGAGAACAGCTCGCCGCCGATCCGGATGTCGCTGCCTTGCCTGCGGGCCGCCGCGAGCACCGAGTCGAGCGTCTGTCTCGGCACGCTCGACTCGACGAACACCGAGCGCACCCCGCTCGAGGCGATGTCGGCGGCGACGCGCGAGATGTCGGCCGTGGTCGCCTCCTGCTGCGTGGAGATCCCCTGGATCGCGACGACTTCCATGCCGAATGCCCTCCCGAAGTAGCGGAACGCGTCGTGCGAGGTGACGAGCTGTCGGTGCGCCGGCGGGATCCGCTCGATCAGCCCGTGCACCTGCGCGGCCATCGCGAGCACGTCGGCGCGGTAGGCGGCGCCGTTGCGGCGGTAGTCCACGGCGTGCTCGGGGTCGAGCTTCGCGAGCTCGTCGGTGACGGAGTCGACCACGTGGACCCACAGGTACGGGTCGAACCAGACGTGCGGGTCGTGCTCCTCCTCCGGGGCCGCGCCTGCCGGAGGGGAGAGCAGCTTCTCCTTGGGAATGGCCTCGCCCGCGAAGAGCACCGGTTTGGTCCTGGCGATCTCGTCCAACGTCTGTTGCAGCGACCCTTCGAGGTAGAGCCCGACGGCGACCACCGCGTCCGCCTCGCGCATCTCGGTCAGGTCGCTCGCCTTGGCCTGGTACAGGTGGGGGTCGACCCCGGGGCCCATGAGCCGCACGGTCTCGACGTGCTCGCCGCCGATGCGGCGCACGGTGTCGTCGAGGAAGTTCGTGGTGGTGACCAGGCGCAGGCCCTCGTGCGCGGGATCCGCGCCCGGCTGCATGGCGTAGCCGACGGCGCAGGAGAGGGCCAGCACGAACACGGCCGCGAGCGCGACGAGCAGCCGCGCGTCGCGCCTGCGCGCGTGCCGCCTGCGGCGCGCGGTCTCACTGATCCGCTCGGTGTCCATCGCCCTTCCCAAAGTTCGGTATGCCGAACTTTAGCGTACGCCGCGTCGAAGACAACCATGGCGGCGAATGTCTCACAGTCATTCCCCGTTTTCGGAAATGCGGAAACGAGACAGGTCTCATTTGGGAATCGCATTGCCGCGCTGTCCGAATTCGCTGTAACAACGGCCTACTGGCCCGCGAATCAGGCTTTGCACGGACACCGCGCGCCAAGGAGCCAAGTAGATGACAACATGCCGATTGTGCGGCTCCGCGAGCATGGCAGGTGTCGTGGACCTCGGGGCGACGCCGCCGTGTGAGCGGTTTCTGACGCGGGACCAGCTCGACGAACCGGAAGTCACGTATCCGCTGCACCTGCGCGTCTGCACCGAATGCTGGCTCGCGCAGATCCCGCCGCTCATCACGCCGGAGGACACGTTCACGGAGTACGCCTACTTCTCGTCGTACTCCCAGTCCTGGGTGGACCACGCGCGCCGCTTCGTGGAGAGCGCCGTCGAGCGCGCCTCGCTGGACGAGAACTCCTTCGTCGTCGAGGTCGCCAGCAACGACGGGTACCTGTTGCAGCACGTGGTGTCACGGTCGATTCGCTGTCTCGGGATCGAGCCCTCGGTGAACGTCGGCCAGGCCGCCCGCGACAAGGGAGTCCCAACGCTCACGGCGTTCCTCGGCCCAGAGACGGGAGCGCAGGCCCGCGCCGAGCACGGACCCGCGAACCTGGTGGTGGCCAACAACGTCTACGCGCACATCCCCGACGTCGCCGGCTTCACCCACGGCCTGCGCGCGCTGGTGGCCGACGACGGCTGGGTGTCGATCGAGGTGCAGCATCTGCTGACGCTGATCCAGAAGGTGCAGTACGACACGATCTACCACGAGCATTTCCAGTACTACACCGTGGAGTCGGCGCGAAGGGCGCTCGCGGTGGGCGGTTTGTCCGTTGTGGACGTCGAGCTGCTGCCGACCCACGGCGGTTCCATCCGGCTCTGGGCACGACCGGTCGAGGTCGCGGGCGAACCGAGCTCGCGCATGGTCGATGTCCTCGCGCGCGAGAAGGCGGCCGGCCTGCACGAGCTGAGCGGCTACACCGCGTTCGCCGCCGAGGTGGACCGCGTGCGGCTGGACCTGCTGCGGTTCCTCACCGAGGCCGCCGCGAACGGCAGGACCGTGGTGGGCTACGGCGCGCCCGGCAAGGGCAACACGCTGCTGAACCACTGCGGCATCCGGCCGGACCTGCTCGCGTACACGGTGGATCGCAACCCTTACAAGCACGGCCGGTACACGCCGGGCACGCGGATCCCCATCCTGCCGCCCGAGCAGATCGCACTCGACCGGCCCGATTACGTGCTCGTGCTCCCGTGGAACCTCAGGGAAGAGCTCACGGAGCAGTTGTCCTATGTAGACGAGTGGGGCGGACGGCTGGTGTTCCCGATCCCACGACTGGAGATCGTCGAGGTGACATCGTGAAGGTCGTTCTCTTCTGCGGCGGCTACGGCATGCGCATGCGCAACGGCACGGCCTCGGACGTGCCAAAGCCCATGCAGATGGTGGGCCCGCGCCCGCTGATCTGGCACGTGATGCGCTACTACGCGCACTTCGGGCACACCGAGTTCATCCTGTGTCTCGGCTACGGCGCCCACCACATCAAGGACTTCTTCCTCAACTACGAGGAGACCACGTCCAACGACTTCGTGTTGCGGGGCGGCAAGGCGGAGCTGCTCTCCACCGACATCTCGGAGTGGTCGATCACGTTCGTGCAGACGGGCATCGAGTCCGCTATCGGGGAGCGGCTGCGGCGAGTGCGCCACCACCTCGACGGTGACGAGATGTTCCTCGCCAACTACGCCGACGTGCTCACCGACGCGCCGCTGCCCGACATCATCGAGCGGTTCTCGGCCTCGGACGCGGGCGCTTCGATGATGGTCGTGCCGCCGCAGTCGTCGTTCCACTGTGTGGAGATGGACGAGGGCGGCATGGTCGGCGCCATCACGGCGGTGAGCGAGATGCCGCTGTGGGAGAACGGCGGGTACTTCGTGCTGCGCCAGGAGGTGTTCGACCACATCCCGCAGAACGGCGACCTCGTGGGCGATGGCTGCGCCGAGCTCGCCAAGCGGGGCAGGCTGCTCGCCTACCCGTACCGGGGCTTCTGGAAGCCGACCGACACGGTCAAGGAGCGGGCCGCGCTCGACGAGGCCTACGCCCGCGGCGAGCGCCCGTGGGCGCTCTGGGAGAACGAGCGAGAGGTCGCGAGGACGGCGTGATCCGACTGCTCGCCGGCCGGCTCACGCGGGTCGTTGCGCTCGGCGCCCACTGTGACGACATCGCGATCGGCGCCGGGGGCACGTTGCTGACCCTGTGCTCGGCGTGGCCGGGGGTGCGGGTCGACGCGCTCGTGCTCTCCGGCGGCGGCACCGACCGCGAGGACGAGGAGCGGGCCGCTCTGGCCGCGTTCTGCCAGGGCGCCGACGTGGACGTCACGGTCCTGAAGCTGCCCGACGGGCGGCTGCCCGCGCACTGGGACGAGGCGAAGTCCGCGCTGGAGGAGCTGCGCAGGCGCACCGAACCGGAGCTGGTGATCGCGCCGAGCACCGGCGACGCGCACCAGGACCACCGAGGCCTCGCACAGCTCGTGCCCACGGTGTTCCGCGACCACCTCGCGCTCGGCTACGAGATCGTGAAATGGGACGGCGACCTCGGCACGCCGTCGGCCTACCAGCCGCTCTCGCGCGAGCTCGCGGAGAAAAAGGTGCGGTTGCTGCAACAGCACTACCCCTCCCAGCGACATCGTCCTTGGTATGACCGGGAGGCCTTCCTCGGGCTGGCCCGGATCCGCGGCATCGAGTGCGGACACCACTACGCCGAGGGCTTCTACACCCACAAGTTCACTCTTGCCCTGGAGGGCTGAGACATGCGTGTGCTGCTGACCGGCCACAAGGGCTACCTGGGCACGGTGATGGCCCCGGTGCTCGCCGCCGAGGGCCATGAGGTCATCGGCCTCGACTCCGGCCTCTTCGACGACTGCGTGCTCGGCCTGCTGCCCGGCGACCCGCCCGGCCACACCGTGGACCTGCGCGATGCCGGGCCCGAGCACGTGTCCGGTGTGGACGCGGTGATTCACCTGGCCGCGCTGTCCAACGATCCGCTCGGCGCGCTCGCCCCGCAGCTCACCTACGACATCAACCACCACGCCGCCGTGCGGCTCGCCGAGCTGGCCAAGGCGGCGGGGGTGAGCCGCTTCCTCTACGCCTCGACGTGCTCGGTGTACGGCGCTTCCGGCGACTCGGGGCTCGTCGACGAGGAGGCACCGTTGCGGCCCGTGACGCCCTACGCCGAGTCGAAGGTCAAGGTCGAGGGCGATGTCGGGGCGATGGCCGACGACGACTTCACGCCGGTGTTCATGCGCAACGCGACCGCGTTCGGCTACTCGCCGCGGCTGCGCGCCGACATCGTGCTCAACAACCTCGTCGGGCACGCGGTGCTCTCCGGCGAGGTGCTGGTGCTCTCCGACGGCACGCCGTGGCGGCCGCTCGTGCACGCCGTCGACATCGCGCGCGCGTTCGCCGCAGCGCTCGCCGCGCCGCGGGAGGCCGTGCACAACCGGGCCTTCAACATCGGCACCGAGCGCAACAACGTCACCGTCGCCGAGATCGCCGAGCAGGTGGTGGAGGCCGTGCCGGGCGCGCGGCTGCGGATCACCGGCGAGGCGGGTGCCGACCCGCGCTCGTACCGCGTGGACTTCTCGCGCTTCCGCGATGCCGTGCCCGGCTTCGACTGCCAGTGGAGCGTCAAGGACGGGGCCGTGGAGCTGGTGGAGGCCTACCAGCGTTTCACGCTGACCCCGGAGGACTTCGCGCGGCGCTTCACGCGGCTGGCGTGGCTGCGTGACCGGATGGAAGACGGCACCGTCGACGACACCCTGCGCGGGCAGTGATGAACACGGGGATGAACACGGGCGCCGAGATGCACGCGCTGGTGGAGCGGCTCTACCCGCTCTGCCGCAGCATCACGGGCGACGGAGTGCGCCGGACGCTGGAGATCGTCGGCGAGTACCTGCCGCTGCGGCTGTACGAGGTGCCCACCGGCACGCAGGTCTTCGACTGGACCGTTCCGAAGGAATGGAACATCTCCGACGCCTGGATCGCCGACTCCGAGGGCAAGCGGGTGGTGGACTTCGCCGAGTCCAGTCTGCACGTGGTGAGCTACAGCGTGCCGGTGTCGGCCACGATGAGCCTCGCCGAGCTGCGCGAGCACCTGCACACCCTGCCCGACCAGCCGTCGCTCGTGCCCTACCGCACCAGCTACTACTCGCCGGACTGGGGTTTCTGCCTCTCGCAGAACGCGCTCGACGCCCTGCCGGACGGTGACTACGAGGTCCGCATCGACTCGACGCTGGAGGACGGGCACCTGACCTACGCGGAGCACGTCGTGCCCGGCGAGGTCACCGACGAGGTGATCGTGTCGTGCCACGTGTGCCATCCCTCCCTGGCGAACGACAACCTCGCCGGGATCGCCGTCGCCACGTTCCTCGCCCGCGAGCTGGCGCAGCGGGAGCCGTACTACACCTACCGGTTCCTGTTCGTGCCCGGCACGATCGGCTCGATCACGTGGCTGGCCCGCAACGCCGAGCGCATCGGCAAGGTGAAGCACGGGCTCGTGCTCGCGTGCGCGGGTGACCCTGGGTCGTTGACGTACAAGAAGAGCAGGCGCGGGGACGCCGAGATCGACCGTGTCGTCCAGCACGTGCTCGCCGAGCGCGAGCACACGGTGGTGGACTTCTCGCCGTACGGCTACGACGAACGGCAGTTCTGCTCACCCGGGTTCAACCTCGGCGTCGGCTCGCTGACGCGCACGCCCTACGCGGGCTACCCCGAGTACCACACGTCGGCCGACAACCCGGACTTCGTGACCGCGCAGGCCATGGCCGACACGCTCGCCGCGTGCCGGGACGCGTTCTCGGTGCTCGACCGCAACCGCCGCTACGTGAACCTGAGCCCGTACGGCGAGCCGCAGCTCGGCAAGCGCGGGCTCTACGGCTCCCTTGGGGGCCGCAGTGACGCCAAGCAGGCCCAGCTCGCGATGCTGTGGGTGCTCAACCTCTCCGACGGCGACCACACGCTGCTCGACATCGCGCAGCGCTCGGGCATCGCCTTCGACGCGGTGGCCGCCGCCGCCGACGCGCTGTACGCGGCCGGGCTGCTCGCCCCGGCCCCGCCCGCGAGGGAGTGAGCGATGCGGCAAGGCGTGCGCGCCATGGCGGGGCGGCTCAGCTGGGGCCTCGGTGACCAGGCGGTGTCGAGCCTGTCCAACTTCGCGGTCGGCATCGTCGTCGCCCGCGGTCTCGGCGTCACGGGCTTCGGCGTGTTCACGCTCGCGTGGGTGACCTACGGCGTGCTGCTCAACGTCTCACGCGGCCTCGCGACCGACCCGCTCGTGGTGCGTTTCAGCGGCGCCGCGGACGAGCGATGGCGTTCCGCCGTGGCACGCTCGTCGGGCACGGCGCTGCTGATCGGCCTCGGCTCGGGCGCGCTGAGCGTCCTCGCGGGACTCGCGCTCGGTGGAGTGATCGGCTGGGCGTTCCTAGGGCTCGGCGTCGTGCTCCCTGGCCTGCTGGTGCAGGACTCGTGGCGGTACGCGTTCTTCGCGGCGGGACAGGGGCAGAAGGCGTTCCTCAACGACATCGTGTGGGCGGCCGCCATGGTGCCCGCGCTGTTCCTCGCGGCGAAGTCGGGCACCGTGTTCGCCTTCGTGCTCGCGTGGGGCCTTTCCGCCGCGCTTGCCGCGGGCTACGGCGCGCTCCAGTCCGGGGTGCTGCCGAGCGCGGGCGGAGCGCGGGAATGGGTGTCACGCCACCGCGACCTCGGCTCGCGCTACCTCGTCGAGAACGTCAGCAACAGCGGCGCCTCGCAGCTGCGGATGTACGGCCTCGGCGCGATCGCGGGCCTGTCCGCCGTCGGTGCCATCCGGGGTGGCGAGCTGCTGCTCGCGCCGTTCCTCGCGCTGCTGATGGGCGTGAGCCTCGTCGCGGTGCCCGAGGCGGCGCGGGTGCTCAAACGGTCCCCGGCCCGGCTGCCCGCGTTCTGCCTCGTGCTCGGCGGAGGGCAGGCCGCCGCGGCGCTGGTGTGGGGCCTCGGGATCCTGCTGTTCCTGCCCGATTCGCTTGGCGCGCTCGTGCTCGGCGAGGTGTGGGGACCTGCCGAGGAGCTGATCCTGCCGATCACACTCTCGGTCACCGGCGCGGGCGTGGTGGCCGGTGCGACGGCGGGGCTGCGTGCGCTCGGGGCGGCGAAGCTGAGCCTGCGGGCCCAGCTGTTCGCCTCGGCAGGCTACCTCGGCGGCGGGCTCGCCGGAGCCGCGCTCGGCGGGGCCCTCGGCGCCAGCTGGGGCTCCACGATCGCGATGTGGTGCGGTGCGGCTGTCTGGTGGTGGCAGCTGCGGGTGGGTTTCCGCCAGTACGTCGTGCCCGAGCCGGACCAGCCCGAGGAGATGAGGACGCGATGAGCAGGACCGCGCCACCGCGAGTCGGCCTGTTCGGCCTGCTCGGCTCCGGAAACATCGGTAACGACGGTTCCCTCGAGGTGATCCTCGACTACCTCCAGCGGGAACATCCCGACGCCGTGCTCAGTGGCTTCTGTTCCGGCGCTGCGGTGGTGCGCGAGCGCTACGGCCTGCCGACCGCGTCGCTGCACTGGTTCTACGGCCGGCCCAGCCCACGTACCCGTGTCGGCGTGTTCGTCGCGAAAGCGCTCGGGAAACTGCTCGACCCGATTCGGGTCCTGCGTTGGGTCCGCGGACAGGACGTGGTGATCGTGCCCGGCGCGGGCGTGCTGGAGACGACGCTTCCCTTGCGCGCCTGGGGTTTCCCCCTGTCGCTGTTCCTGCTCACTGCGGCGGGGCGGCTGACGGGCACGCCGGTGGCGCTGGTGAACGTCGGCGCCAACGTGATCAAACAGCGCGCCACCCGGCTGTTCATCGGTTCGGCGGCGAAGCTGGCTCACTACCGGTCGTTCCGCGACGTCCGCTCCCGCGCCGCTCTACAGGAGATGGGAGCCGACACGGTGGCGGACGACGTCTACCCGGATCTCGTGTTCGCGCTGCCCGAGCCCGAGGCGTCGACGGACACCGGCACGCCGGTGGTCGGGGTCGGGCTGATGGCCTTCTCCGGTTCGAACGACGACCGGCGCGATGCCGCCCGCATTCGCGCCACCTACGTCACCGCGATGAAGGAATTCGTGCGCAGGCTCATCGACCGGGGCTACCGGCTGCGCCTGTTCACCGGTGACATCTACGACGACGCTGTGGTCGCCGATGTGCTTGCCGACCTGCGCGAGCAGCGCCCCGGACTGCCCGCGTCCGCCGTGGTGGCCGAACCCATGACCACGCTCAGGGAACTCATGCGGCAGATGGTCGGGGTCGACTTCGTGGTGGGCACGCGCTACCACAACGTGCTCTGCGGGCTCAAGCTCGCCAAGCCGACGATCTCCATCAGCTACTCGGCCAAGAGCGACGATCTCATGGCCGAGTTCGGGATGGCGGAGTTCTGTCAGCCCGCCAAGGCCGTCGACGTCGACCGGCTCGTCGCGCAGTTCACCGAACTCGAACGGCGCGCCGATGAGCTGCGCCCCGCGCTCGCCGAGCGCAGCCGGGCGTGCAGGGAACGGCTGGAGCAGCAGTACTCCGTGTTGTCCAAGGCTCTCTTTCCGAACGGAGGGCGACGATGAAGGCCATCCCCGTCCCGGCCATCGCCGGGGCCTACCTTTTCGAACCGACGCCGCACGTCGACGCGCGCGGGTTCTTCTCCCGCACGTTCGACCGGGAGGTGGTGCGTTCCGTGGGCATCGACCCCGACGGCTTCGCGCAGGACAGCCTCTCCCGCTCCGCCAAGGGCGTGATTCGCGGTATGCACCTGCGTTCGGGCCGCGGCGAGGCGAAGCTCGTACGCTGCTCCTACGGCGAGGTGTTCGACGTGGTCGTTGATTTGCGGCCCGATTCGCCCACCCACCGCAACATCGAGTTCTTCCAGCTTTCCGGCGACACGCAGGTGACCGTGTACGTGCCCGCGGGCTGCGCGCACGGCTTCCAGGCGCTGACCGAACCCGCCGACGTGTCCTACCGCATCGACCGGCCACACGATCCAGCCGAGGACGTCGCGATCGCCCACGACGACCCGGAACTGGCCATCCCGTGGCCACTGCCACCCACCCTGCTGTCGGAGCGGGACAGGCTCGCCCCCTCGCTCGCCGACGCGCTCAGGAAGCCGAGGTAACCGACATGGACACCGAACGGACGCTTCCCCGCTCCAACGTGGCCAACGAGCGGCTGCACCAGCTGATCCCCGGTGGCGCGCACACCTACGCCAAGGGCGACGACCAGTACCCCGAGTGCCTCGCGCCCGTGATCTCCCACGGCGTCGGCGCGCACGTGTGGGACGTCGACGGCAACCGCTACATCGAGTACGGCGCCGGCCTGCGCTCGGTGAGCCTCGGGCACGCGCATCCCCGCGTCACCGAAGCGGCGCGGCGCGAGCTCGACCGGGGCTCCAACTTCGTGCGTCCCGGCATCCTCGAACTCGAGGCGGCGGAACGGTTCCTCACCACCGTGCCCACGGCGGACATGGTGAAGTTCGCCAAGAACGGCTCCGACGTCACCACCGCCGCCGTGCGGCTCGCGCGCGCCGCCACCGGACGCCAGCTGGTGGCCATCTGTGCCGACCAGCCGTTCTTCTCCACCGACGACTGGTTCATCGGCACCACCGCGATGGACGCGGGCATTCCCGCCAGGACCAGGCCGCTCACGGTGACGTTCCCGTACGGCGACCTCGCCGCGACGGAGGAGCTGCTGCGGCGGCACGACGGGCAGATCGCGTGTCTCATGCTGGAGGCGGCGTCGGGGCAACTGGAACCCCCACCGGGCTACCTCGAAGGGCTGCGCTCGCTCGCCGACACCTACGGCTGTGTGCTGATCTTCGATGAGATGATCACCGGTTTCCGCTGGTCGGAGGCCGGGGCGCAGGGCTTGTACGGCGTGACGCCCGACCTGTCGACGTTCGGCAAGGCGCTCGGCAACGGCTTCGCCGTGTCGGCGCTCGCCGGCAAGCGTGAGCTGATGGAGCTCGGCGGTCTTCGTGGCCGGGGCGACCGCGTCTTCCTCCTCTCCACCACGCACGGCGCTGAAACGCACTCGCTCGCCGCGGCGATGGCCGTGCTGCAGACCTACACCGAGGAGGGCATCACCGCGCGGCTGCACGACCTCGGCGAGCGGCTGGCCGCCGGTGTGCGGGAGGTCGCCGAGGGTATGGGCGTCGGCGACCACGTCCTCGTCCGTGGCCGCGCGAGCAACCTGGTCTTCGCGACGCTGGACGAGCACGGCAGGCCCTCGCAGCAGTACCGGACCCTGTTCCTGCGGCAGCTGGTTTGCGGCGGCGTGCTCGGCCCCTCGTTCGTGGTCAGCAGCGCGCTGTCCGGCGAGGACATCGAGCGGACCGTCGAGGTCGTCTCGCAGGCGTGCGCGGTGTACCGGAAGGCACTCGACGCGCAGGATCCCACGGCGTGGATGGGCGGCCGCTCGGTCAAGCCGGTGTTCCGCCGCCGGGCCTGACCAGCGCGGCCCTTTCGGCGACGGCGTCGATCGCCACGGCCAGCACGGGCACGAACACGAAGGCCGTGGCGAAGCCGCCGAGCGTGTCCGTGGCGTAGTGGGCGTCCAGAGACGTCTGCGCCCACGCCATCTCGGCGCCGCCAAGCAGCGCCGTTCCCGCGACGACGGCGAGCGCCGCCCTGCCGCCGACGCGGAAGACGTCCACCACGAGCAGACCGAACACGATCCCGATGGCGGTGGCGAACGCCGTGTGCCCGCTGGGGTAGGCGAGGTGGCCGTCGTTGATCGTGCGATCGAAGACGTCCTTCAGCGGCGTGGTGGCGAACGCGGGTACGAGGCACGCGACGGTGAGGATCGCGAGCCGGAACCGCCGCAGCGCCAGGCACATCCCGGCCAGCACGGCCACGAGGATCGCGGCGCCCACGGGTTCGCCGCCGAAGTCGACCATGAGCGCGACCTCGCGTCTCGGCCCGACGGGCTCGCCGACGAGGGACTCGACCCACGCGTCCACGCCGTTCGCCGTCGACTCGCCGGTGTGGAGAAACCCGAGCAGGAGCACCACGAGCACGCCGATTCCCGCCGCAATACCGAGCGGCAGTCGTAGCCGCCTCGGCAGGGCGAGCCCGCCGTCCTCGCTCATCGGTTCCATGCGCACACCACTAAGTCGGCGTTGCGGGATCGTTCGTTTCGGACACGGCCGTTCGGCGTAACGATCTTGCGCCCCAACGCGAATCCAATATGGAACCGCGGAGGAGGACCCCATGCGCCTGCGATCCGCCGAGCTGTCCACGCGAACCATCGGTGACGAGACGATCGTGCTGAGCCTGCCCACCTCCCGGTACTTCACGATCACCGGTGTGGGCACACGGCTGTTCGAACTGCTGGCCGAGGAGACGTCGGTCGACGCACTCGTCGGCACGATCGTGGCCGAGTACGACGTCGACGACGCCACCGCGCGCCGGGACGTCGAGGCTTTCGTCGAACGGCTGCGCGATGCCCAGCTCCTGCACTGACGAGCGGCCCACCGTGCTGCCGACGCTCTCGGCGCGGGAGATCGCGCTCGGGTGCCCGGTCGGCGCCGTGCCGCTGCTGCTCGCGAGGGCCGCGCGGGTCGACCCGGATCCGGTGCGCGCGCTGCGCGATGCCGTGCGGCCCGCGCTGCTGCGCCCGCCGTGCGTCGTCGCCTTCTCGGGAGGAAGGGACTCCGCGCTGCTGCTGGCCGTCGCCGCCGATCTAGCCGCGCGCGAGGGCCTGCCCGCGCCGATCGCGGTGACGTTCCGCTATCCAGGCGATCCCGCCGCCGACGAGACGGCATGGCAGGAGAAGGTGCTGGCCCACCTGGGTTCGCGGATCGAATGGATCCGCCGCGACATCACCGGCGAGCTGGACGTGCTCGGCCCGCTCACGACGCCCGTGCTGCGTGAGCACGGGGCGCCGGTGTACCCCGCCGCTGTCGGCAACACGGTGCTGCTCGCGCGGTACGCGCGCGGCGGCAGCCTCGTGACGGGCAACGGCGGTGACGAGGTGCTCGGCGGGCATCGCGCGGCGGTGCTTCGTGCGGTGGTGCGCAGGCGAGGGCGCGGGCTCACCGGCGCCGACTGGCGGCTCGCGGCGACCTGTGCGGCGCCCGCGCCGGTGCGCAGGCACCGGGCCCGGCGAGTGCTGGGTGACGCGCCGTGGCTGCGCCCCCCGCTGCGCCGGGCGCTCGGTGTGGACGGTGCCGCGCGGCCCCTGCGCTTCGACCGCAGTGTGTGGTCCGCTCTGGCGCCCCGCGCGGTCCTGGTCGGCAGGCGCACGCGGGCCGCCGTCGCCGGGCAGTACGACTGCGCGCTCGTCGAACCGCTGGGGGCGGCGGACTTCGTCGCGTCGTACGCGGCGTTCGGCGGGCCGTGGGGTGGGCTGACGCGCGCTGAGGGCACCCGGCTGCTGGCAGGTGAGCTGTTGCCGCCGGAGGTGGTCTCGCGGCGCGACAAGGCGTACTTCAACGCGTCGCGGTTCGGCGCCGTGTCGCGTGCCTTCGCGCGAGAGTGGGACGGCGGCGGGGTCGATCAGGACCTCGTCGATCCGGTGGCCCTGCGGGCGGCGTGGCTGTCGGAGGTCCCGCCCGCGTCCACGGCGCTGCTGCTGCAGCAGGCGTGGCTGGCGAGCGCGGAGGAGCGGTGAGCGTGCGGGGAGTGGTGCGGTTCGTGGCGGAGGTGCCGGGCGCGGTCGTGACGTTGGCGCGGATCGAACGGAGCCTG
Source organism: Prauserella sp. PE36 (assembly GCF_003311655.1). NCBI lineage: Bacteria > Bacillati > Actinomycetota > Actinomycetes > Pseudonocardiales > Pseudonocardiaceae > Prauserella > Prauserella sp. PE36. The sequence continues at coordinate 130,488 of NZ_QEQT01000049.1, forward strand.
CGCACCGAAGATCTGCCGTCGACGTGCCTGCGGCTCGGCGTCGGCTGGGATCTCGACAGCGCGGCGCCGCCCGCGCGCGAGCGGGCCGTGCTACCGCGGCGCACGCGTCCGGCCGTGGTCGCGGCGAGGCTCGTCGCCGCGTGCTGGCCCGCGGGGGACACGTGCCTGCGCCGGTGCCTGCTGATCGGGCACCGCCTGCGTGAGCTGGACCCGGTGCTGCGGATCGGCGTGCGGCGTGAGGACGGCGCGTTCTTCGCACACTCGTGGCTGGAGATCGGCGGCCGCTCGCTCGACCCCGGCGCGTCGGCGTTCGCGACCCTCGGCGCGGCGGGGCGGTGAGCGGCGTGGCGTACCGGTACCGGGCGCACGGCCTGGGGATCCTGAGCGACCTGGAACTGCCGCTGCCGCCCGGTGATGGCCGCCACGAGGTGACCCTTCGCCTCGGCGAGGCGGTGGACGTCCCCCATCGGCGGCCGGAGGGGAAGCCGCTGGCGGAGCTGTCGCGCGAGGGCGGGCGGATGTTCTACGCGCTCGCTCGCGAGGGCGAGCGGACGGTGCTGCGTTACCCGGAGCTGGCCGAGTTCGCGGGCGACGCGGACCTCGCGGACGTGACCGCGCATCCGCAGCGCGGCGCCGATCCGGGACTGCTGTCCGTGCTGGCGTCGGGCACGCTGCTGGCGGTGCACCTGCTGCTTCGAGGGCACCTAGTGCTGCACGCGAGCGCCGTGGAGGCCGAGGGGCGGGCCATCGCGTTCGTCGGCGCGTCGGGCATGGGCAAGTCGACGCTCGCCGCCGCGCTCTGCGGAGCCGGGTGCGGACTGGTGGCGGACGACGTGCTGCGGGTCGACCCCGCTGGTGCGGATGGGTTCGTGGTGCATCCGGGAAGCACCGAGAGCCGGCTGCGCCCGAACGCGCGGCAACTGGCCGACTCGGCGCCTGGGTCTGCGGTGCGCCCCACCGCGGACGGCAGGCTGGCGCTGCGACCCGGTTCCCGTGCGGGTGGGCCGCTGCCGCTCGCGGCGTGCGTCGTACCCCGGCCGAGCCGGGAGGCGGGCGACGTCGTGGTGCGCCGGGTACCCCCTTCGAGGGCGCTGTTGTGGCTGTGCCGGTTCCCGCGCGTGCTCGGGTGGTCGGACCCCTCCTCGCTGGGGCACACCTTCCAGGCGCTCGGTGACCTCGTCGAACGCGTACCCCTCTTCGAGGCGACCGTCCCGTGGGGCCCGCCCTTCCGCCCGGAGATCCCGGGTCGCCTGCTGGCGGCCCTGGCGGAACCGGCAAGGGTGTGACCGCGCGAGTCCCCCGCTCTGACCCGCGAGTCCCCCTTCCGGTCTGCGAGTTCCCCCTTCCGGTCTGCGAGTTCCCCCTTCGGGCCCGCGAGTTCCCCCTTCGGCGGCCGTCGGGAGCGGGCAACTCGCGGTTGGGAGCGGGGGACTCGCGGTTGGGAGCGGGGGACTCGCGGTTGGGAGCGGGGGACTCGCGGTCTGGAGCGGGGGACTCGCGGGCTGGAGCGGGGGACTCGCGGGCGTCAGCGGTAGGCCGCCGATTGGAGGGTGTACAGCTCGGCGTACTGGCCTGCCCTCGACATGAGCTCGTCGTGGGTGCCGCATTCGACGACGCGGCCACCATCGAGAACGTAGATGCGGTCGGCAAGACGCGTGCTGGAGAACCGGTGCGAGATGAGCAGGGCCGCGCGGCCCCCGAGCATGGCCCGCACGTCGGCGAACAGCTCGTACTCGGCACGCGGGTCGAGGGACGCGGCGGGCTCGTCGAGCACCACCAGCCCCGTGTCGCGGTACAACGCTCTCGCCAGGGCCACCCGCTGCCACTGCCCACCGGACAGGTCCACACCCTCGTCGAGGTCGCGGCCGAGCATCGTGTCGAGCCCGTCGGGCAGTTCCCGCGTCGCCGCGAGCAGGCCCGCGCGCTTGGCGGCGTCCTCGAGGTCGGCCTCGTCGCGGTACCCGTCGCTGATCACGATGTTCTCGCGCAGCGTCAGCTGGTAGCGCACGAAGTCCTGGAAGATCACGGTCACCGACGCCCGCACGTCGGCGGCGGGCACGACGGCGCCGTCCCACCGGCGGGAGCCCGTGTCCGGCGCGTACAGCCCGGCCGCGATCTTGGCGAGCGTGGTCTTTCCGGAGCCGTTCTCGCCGACCAGCGCCACGACCTCGCCCGCGCCGATCCGGATGTCGACCCCATCCACCGCGGGCCGCTCCTGACCCGGGTAGCGGAAGGTGACGTCGCACAAAGCGATCCCCTCGGTGAGCGTTCGCTTGCGCCCGCGCGGCGCGGCCGGCGGCACCGAGGCGACGAACCGTTCGAGATCCGCGAGGAACGGGGCCGACTCGAACAGGCCCCCGATCGATGTGAACAGCGTGTTGAGCTGCCCGGACAGCAACCGCACGGCGATCGCGGCCGCACCGGCCTCCGGTAACCCGATTCGTCCCTGCCGCACGAGCGCGACGATCGCGAGCAGCGCACCCGTCAACGCCGCCGCGACCCCGAGCGTGGTCAGCGCGGCGATCAGCTGCCGGTGCCGCACCTGCCCGCGCAGGCCGGCGTTCACCTCGTGGTTGAGCTCTGCGTGCTTCTCCCGCAGCCGTCCGGCCGAGTCGAACGCGCGCAGCTCGGCGGCGTAGGGCCGCTGCGTGAGCAGCTGCCGCAGGTAGTTGCGCCGCCTGGCGAACGGCGTGAGCCGGTGGGCGAACGCGAACTCGGTGCGGCTCGCCCAGCGCGAGAGCAGCACCGCGGGCAGCCCGGCCGCGAGCAGGATCGGCACCAGCAGCGGCTCGACGCCGATCAGCACCGCCGACAGCGTCACCACGCCGAGCAGGCTGCCGGTGAGCCCCAGCAGCGAGGTCGTGACGGCGAACGGCCTCGTCAGCGCGTTCTGCTGGATTCGCTCGAGCGAGGTCGCGAAGCCGGCCGACTCGTAGGTCACCAGGTCGGCGCGCGCGGTGGTGTCGAGCAGCCGGTCCCACACCCGCTGCGAGACCCGCTCACCGAGCAGCCGGTGCTGCTGGGTCTGGAGTGGACCGACCGACCCGGACAGCGCGGTCGCGAGCGCGAGCAGCAGCAGCGACGGGGTGATCCCGAGTGCGGCGTCCTCGGGCTGCAGCAACGCGTCGAAGGTGAGCTTGCCCGCGGCGACCACGCCGAGTGCCGCGGTGGCGCCGATGATCTGGTACACCGAGGCGACCACCGCCCCCAGTGGATCGGCACGGCGAACCTCGCGCGCGGCGGCCGCGATCAGCCGCGGGGTGTTCACCGAGGCTCTGGCCACTTTTCGCAGGCGCACCAACCGATCTTATCCGCGGCGAGTGCGAAAACCGAGCCGCGCACAATACCTCAGCGGTACCGGTTTCGTTGCCGAGTGGACACGTTATCCGTCCAGGCGTAACGAATGCGCCGAAAGTACGAATGGTCTGCTAGGCGCGATGGTGTGCCTGTTTCGCCGTGGTTCCAATTGTTCGGAAAGGGGGTGCGGAATGAAAGAAGTTTACACCGCTCCCGCGCTCGAAGAGATCGGTTCGGTAGCCGAGATCACGCTCGGACAGTCGCAGGGGAGCCGGCTCGACGCCGACTTCGCGGCGGGCACCGTCTTCGGTGACCTGACCTTCTCCTGAGGAGTTTGCCACTTCGACACACGGAGAGGAGGTGTACCCCAATGCGCCAGCCGTACGTGCCACCCGAGCTCACCACTCTGGGGACGGTCGTGGAGATGACGCAGTCCGCTATCGGCGGGGACAACGCGGATAATTTGTCCTGGCTTCCGGTCCTTGGGCCGATTTTCGGTGACGATACATTCTCCTGACGGATCAGCCACGGGGTCGAAGAATGTGCACGGCCCCGTGGCCCGTTGGCGTGTCACGAATTCGAACGGCTGCCCGAAAGAAAGGTGCTCCATGGGCAACCTGTACACAATGGACGAGCTGGAGATCGTGGGTGGCTGGGTCAACGGCTACGAGCGGGTGCCGCTGCCACAGCCTCCGTACGGCTCGCCGCGGCAGGTGCTCGACCGGATCCTGCTGACGCACCTGACCCGCTCGCCCTGTCTGCTCGCGTTCTCCGGGGGCAGGGACTCGTCGGTGCTGCTCGCGGCGGCGGTCCACGCCGCGCGCCGGGAGGGTCTGCCGTTGCCGGTTCCGGTGACACTCACCTACCCGAACGCGCCCGCCACCGACGAGGCGCAGTGGCAGCAGGCGGTGCTGGACCACCTGGGCGTGCACGAACGCGTGGTGCTCTCGGTGCTGGACGAGCACGACCCGATCGGCCCCGTCGCCGCGCCGCTGTTACGCGAGCACGGTCTACTGTGGCCACCTAACATCGCGCCAACGTGGCGCATGATGAACCTCGCCCGCGGCGGGGTGCTGCTCACCGGCGAGAGCGGCGACGAGGTGTTCGGCCTCAAGCGCATCACGCCGTTGACGAAGGTGCTCAAGGCCAGGGGCAAGGTCAGCCCGCAGGTCTATCCGTACATCGCGCGGGCGTTCGCTCCGGCGGTGGTGCGCAGGCGCTGGGCGCTGCGCCACCACTACCGCAGGCCCTGGCTGCGGGACGACATCGCGCGGCTGCTCGCGCGCAGGGACGCCGACGACATCGCCGCGTCGTCGCTGCACGCCGGGCAGCACGCCTGGCAGTTCGCGACGCGCCGGAGCGTGCGCCGCGCCTACGAGACGGTCCGCACGCTCGGCGAGTCGATCGGGGTCACCTACGTCCAGACCTTCGGTGAGCTGGAGTTCGTCGCCGCCGTGCGCGAGGCGGCCGGGTTCTGGGGCTGGAGCGGCCGTACCGACGCGATGCGCTCGCTTTTCGGTGACCTGTTGCCGCGTACGGTCCTGGAGCGTGACAGCAAGGCCGCTTTCGCCTCGGCGTTGTTCACCGGCCACACGCGTGAGTTCGCCGAGAGCTGGGCCGGTGACGGCGTCGACGCGGACCTGGTCGACCCCGGCGTGCTGCGGCGCATCTGGCTCTCCGATACGCCCTCGGCGCCTTCGATGACGCTGCTGCAGCAGGCGTGGCTGTCCACTCAGGACCGGGCCGCGCGGCCTCTGCGCACCTCGCGCACGGCGTAGCCGAACCGGCTCAGCGCCGAGCGGTGCCTGCCCGCGACGTACTCGGCGTCCGGCAGCAGCAGCGCCCGCACGTACGCGGTCCGGTCGCGCCACGGCAGCACCCGCACCGTGGCGAGCGCCTGCGCGGCGAACGTCTTGTTCGCGTGGGTGTGCAGGGCCAGCCACGACACCTCGCGCCTGGTGGGCACGTAGCCGGGTGCCCATCGCGTCAGCTCGCCGTCGGCAGGCAGCCCGAGCAGCCGGGTGCAGTCGGCGACCGCGGCGGCGACGACCGCCTGGATGCCCCACTCGCGCGCGATGCTCAGGATCGCCGCGCCATCGGGGTCGGCCCAGCGCAGCATCTCCGCGATGTCGCGCAGTGAGCCGAGCCGCAGCGGCCAGTCGCCGAGCGCGGCGTGGTAGCAGGCGTGCAGGAAACGGTTGCGGCGCGAGAGCGCGCGCAGCCGGTGGCCGCCGAGCTCGAACGCCTCGCCTTCGTCCCACAGCGACTCCAGCCGCACCAGCCTGCCCCACGGCCCGAGCACGAAGGTCCGGTGCAGGTCGAGCTCGTAGCCCGCGGCGTGGCGAAGTGTGGTCCCCTTGTCGAAGCGGCGGTCGAACCCCGGCGACGGCTCGGCGAGCGTCCTCGCGAGGCCCGCCGTGCCGAGCGTGGCGACCGCGCGTTCGAAGTCGGCTGCCCGCACGAGCACGTCGAGGTCGATGAACGAGCGCAGCGCGGGCTCGCGGTAGTCGAGCCGCGCCACCGCGCTGCCCTTGAGCACCCTGCTGTCGATGCCTGCCTCGCCGAGCAGGCGCACGAGGGAGAGTAGCGCCTGCTCCAGCGACAACACGCGCAGCAGGCCGGCGCGGTGGAGGGCGCGCGCGTCGGCGGCCTGCCGGTCGCGCGTTGGCAGGCGCCCTTCCCCGACGGCTTGGCGCAGCGGGCCGAGCACACGGTGCTCGCGTGCAGCGGCCAGCAGTGCGGTCCACGCCTTGTCGCCGAGCGGTTCGGCGGGAAAGGCGCGCGTGGCACCGGGCAGGCCGTGACCGGCGACGGCGAGCAACGTGGCTGGATAGTGCTCCTCACCGCAGACCCGACGCGCCATCGCCTCAGCCCTTGCCGTACCAGGCGATGCCGGTGCCGTCGCCCGGATGCCAGTGGTTCTCGGGCCGCTCCTGGAAGTACAGGAACCGGCGGCCGGTCTTCTCGGCGTGCTGGATCAGCACGTCGGTCTCGGCCGCGTTGTCGGTGACCAGCAGCGCGTTCTCCGCGAGCTTGTCCTCCATGAGCGTGAACTCGGCGCTCTCGTGCTCGGGGCTGTGCCAGCTGTCGTGGATGAACAGGTCGACGGGCTCGGTCAGCGCCGGGATGGTCGCCAGCGAGTCGCCCCTGCGCACGTCGACCACCTCGCGGTAGGGGCCCTGGATCAGGTACCCGGCGTCGGGGTTGATGTCGAGTGCGCTGAGCCTGCCGGGGTGTCCGTCGGCGGCGTTGCGCAGCAGGGCCGATGCGATGAGGCACGAGCCGAGCCCCTTGTCGATGCCCGACTCCACCACGTGCTTCGGCCGGAGGGCGCGCACCAGCGCGTACCAGCCGATGCGGCGGCCGTAGCGCACCACCTCGTCGGCGAGGCCGCGCCGGTCGCTCGTGGCGACGCCGCGGGCGACCAGCGTGCGCAGCGCGTCGTCACCTTCCACCTCGTCGAGCCAGTTGCGGAAGGCGCTGACGTCCAGCCCGGTCACGGCCGAGAGGAACCACGCGAGGTGCTCCCGGTTGCGGGGCGTGAGGTCGTAGGTGAAGTTGTGGTGTTCCCTGGAGGTGAAGAGCCAGCGCGCGGACTTCCCGACCACCTGCGCGTCGTGTTTGAGCACGCTCATCGCGCGGATGGGGAACGCCGCGACCGGGGCCAGTCTGCTGCGCGCGATCCTGCGGCTCAGGGCACTGGATTGGCTGAATGCACCTGTTCTCACTGTCGGTTTCCGTTCTTCGAGGCAACTGGTGCGAGCGTTGCTGGTCGTTCGGGTTTCCGGGGCGGGTGTTTCCGGTTTCAGGGCGTGATCGAATAAGTGCTTCCCTGGTCCTGGCCGAAGGTCTCGGGGCGATTGTCGTGGGTGAAACTCTCGGGCACGGCCGGCGCCGGCGAGGTCCATTCCTCCCAGCTCACCCGGCCACCGTTCGGTTTGCTGGGTTGGAAACCGGCGAACTGCCAGTCGCCGTGGTACTGGTTGTTCCGGAACACGTTTCCCTGTTCGAACGTGGCCCGCCACATCACCTCGTAGCCGGGGAATCCCGGAAAGGTCCCATACCCGGCGAACAGGCCGTTGAGACCGCAGTAGTCGCGCTTCGCGCAGCCCACGCCGATCGCGTCCTTGTCGATGCGGAACACGTTGTTCTCCACCACGTTGTTCTCGGTGGACCACCGGCAGCGGTACTTGTCGCCGATGCTCTCCGGGATCACGTCCTCGACGTCGGTCTCGCACTGCGCGTCGTCGTAGAGATCCACCTTGATCGTGCAGAACGGGGGATGGGTGTGCGCGGTGGAGCCGCAGTAGCGGTCCGCGCTCTCCCAGAGCGTCACGCCGCCCCAGTTGTTCTCGAAGTTGTTGTGGCTGATGACGGTGGGCACGCTCTTCAGGCCGTAACCCCGAGGGCTGCCGTTCTCCGACACGTAGATCGCGCCGATCGGGAACGGGTCGGCCCGGCTCTGGAACTCTCGGCCCGTCACGATCGCGTTGCGCTTGATGTTGTTGTAGCGCACGCGGGCGTCATAGCCCGCCTCCAGGAAAATGGCGTTGCCGTCGTTGTTGTCGATGTAGTTGTGCTCGATCACGAACCCGCTGTTGTTGTTGTCGAGCCACAACCCGGTACCGCGATTGTCGTGTACCCAGTTGTTGGTGACCGTGACGTTGTCGTTGATCCAGAACTTGACGCCGCCGGTGCAGCCGCAGCCCTCGACCTTGTTCTCCCAGTCGCCGGTGTTGTTGCCGGTGATCTCGTTGTGGTCGAGCACGAGGTTCTCGACCGGCTCGGCCTCGGTGCCGCAGCAGGCGTTGATGCCGTACTGGCCGTTGTCCTTGATGCAGTTGTAGCGATAGGTGTTGCCGGGTGCGCCCGCCATCAGCCCGGCGCCCTCGTTCTCGGTGATGGTGCTGTACTCGACGAGCCAGTTGGTGCCGTCGTTGTGGTTGACCACGCCCTCGTTCATGGGGGCGACGAAGTTGCGCACGGTCAGGTAGCGGATGGTCACGCGGTCGGCCTCACCGGTGAAGGCGTAGCGGTTGATGCGCTTGCCGTCGAGGACCGCGCCGGGTGCGCCCACGAATGTGCTGCCGCTGCCGGGGATGATCTGGCCGAACTCGTCGGGCGAGAGCGTGTGCACGCCGGGGGCGAACCAGAACGTGGTGTTCTCCGCCTGCAGGTCGAGTTCCAGCGAGCTGTTGTCGCCGGCCGGGATCACGACGGCGCCCTGCGGCGGTTCGGCCGGGCCCTTGCCGAGGATCGCCTGGTTGCCGCAGACGCGGGCGGGTGGTTCGGCAGGCCAGCCTGCTGCCGTGGGATTGAGGTCCGACCGCGCCTGGCCGCCGGGGCCGCCGCTGCCCGCACCGGGGTCCCGGCCGAGTGCGACGATCGTGCCGACGACGACGAGAACCAGCACGCCCAGCACGGCAAGCGTCTTACGTTGCCTCAGGACGGTGTCGATTCGCCGCATGGTCATGTGCTCCGTCTCCCTCTGCCCGGTTCGGGCAGTGTTCAGGCTCGGTCGTAGCTGTGGAGGGTTCGCTGGTCACCGGACGAGGGCGTCAGCAACGCGGCCGCCACGACGAAGTGCAGCAGGTAGCCCGTCACGTCGCCGAGGCCGACCTGCGTGTACGACGCGATGAGGCCGTAGACCACCAGGAAAACGGCGCACGCGCGGGCGGGCGACGGCGGCCGGGTCGCCATGGCGAACAGGAGCCCGAGCAGCATCAGCACCACGATGCTGATGCCGACGATGCCCTGCTCGTGGTACACGGCAAGCCACGTGCTGTCGATCGGCAGTCCGCCGAAGGACTTGTCGGTGAGCCCGACGCCGAGTATCTGCTCGCGGACCGTCCGGTCCTCGGCGAGCAGCGCGTCCCACACGAACTGCCGCCCGGTGAGGTTGGAGAACGAGTCGTCGTCCTGCCCGCGCTGGAACCATGCCGTCAGCGCTGTGGAGAAGGCCACGGCGAGCACGGTCGCGCCCACGGTGATCGCCGCGATCGTCTTGCGGGCGCGGGCATTCGTCAGTGCCAGCGTCAGCCCGGCCACCGGAACGCCGGCGAGCAGGCCGACGGTCGCCGTGCGGGTGTGGGTGAGCAGGAGCAGGAACACGGCGGGCACGGCGATGAACAGCACGCTTCTGGCCGTGGTCGCGCGGCCCAGCCACAGCACGAGTGTGAGCCCGGCGACCACGGCGGCGTAGTCGGCCACCTGGGTCGCGGTGATCGGCCACAGCACGCCGACGAGGCGGCCGTCGAAGTCGGCGGGCATCGCGGTGCCGGGGGAGAGCACGAGGCCCGCCGCCACCACCGCGAGCACCGCGGTCAGCGCCCGCACGTGGTGGCGTACGAACGCCAGGCCCCCGTCCCACCACCGCGTCAGCAGCCACAGCGTCGCGATGAAGACGGCGAGCCGGGCACAGCGGAACAACGCGCCGAAACCGGAGTCGAGGAAGGAGCTGGAGACGAAGCTGACCACCGCGAGCAGGCTCAGCAACAACAAGAACGCGTTCGGGCGGATGCGCAGTTTGCGATTGAGCAACAGGGCCAGCACGAAAGCGACACAGAGCGAGCCCATGGTGATCACCTGCAGCAGCCTGCGCGGGATCGGCACGATCGTGTCCACGCCGAGCGAGCCGAGCGTGTTGATCACCAGCAGGCCCCAGATCAGCCCGATCACCCAGGAAACGCCGCGCTGGCCCGGAAAATCCGGCTCAGCCAGTGGGCGTGCGGTGCTCGTGGAAGCTGTCACGGCCGGCCTTCGTCTCTGTGTTTGCCCGACCTAGGTGAAGTCGTGGCGCCGCACCGCTTGTTACAGCCCGGAAGGGTGCCCGCGTAACGGCTCGCCGCTCGCAGCCGACTGTGCCTGTGACACCTCGCAAGGGAATCTCCCTCTGTGCGGCGAAGGGATTGAGGGCTCGTGAGTTCTGTTCCGCGGCTGAGCATCGGCCTACCCATCTACAACGGCGAGCGTTACCTGGCCGAGTCCCTCGACGCGCTGCTGGGGCAGACCTACGAGGACTTCGAGCTGATCATTTCGGACAATGCCTCCACCGACGGCACACAGGAGATCTGCCGCGAGTACGCCGCGCGGGACGGCCGGATCCGGTACCTCCGGCAGCGCACCAACATCGGCGCGTGCCCGAACCACAACGTCACCGTGCACGAGGCACGCGGCGAGCTGTTCAAGTGGGCCTCCCACGACGACCTCTACGGCAGGGACCTGCTGAAGGTGTGCGTCGACGCGCTCGACGAACGTCCCGACGTGGTGCTCGCCCATTCGTACAAGGCGCTCATCGACGAGCACGGCGCCGTGACGCGGCCCGTCGAGTACACGCTCACCACGGACTCGCCGAGCGCGCCCGAGCGGTTCCGGAGTGTCCTTTTCGGAGTCGGCGGGGACGACTTCTACGGCGTGATCCGCACCGACGTGCTGCGCAGGACCCCGCTCAACGGCAGCTACCACCACTCCGACCGCACGATCACCGCGGAACTCGCCCTGCTCGGCCGGTTCCACCAGGTGCCGGAGCTGCTGTTCTTCCGCCGCGACCACCCCGGCCGCGCCGAACGGGCGAAGCCGACCATCCGCGCCCGGTGCGCCAACATGGACCCGATCCGGGCCGACCGGCTGCGCCACCCCACCGTGCGGCTGCTCGGCGAGTACGTGTGGGGCTTCATCGACGCGATCCGCCGGACGCCGCTTTCGCAGGCCGACCGCTGGAAGTGCTACGGGCACCTCGCGCACTGGGCGGCGAGCCGCGTGCGCATCGGCAGCGGTGAGCGGGCCGAGGACGCCGCGCCCGTGGAGCTCGACGTGCCCATCCTGGTCGAGACGATCGTCGCGGGGCAACGGGAGCGCGCACACCGCCAGGCCGAGCCGCTGGGCTGAATCTCCTGAGTTCGCCATCGTCACACCCGCTCGGGAAAGGCGGGTGTGCCGATGGCCGCGCGGTAGCCCGCGATGAGCCCGGTGAGCCCCGCCCTGGGGTCGAAGTCACGCTCGTAGCGCCTGCGGGCCGCCGCGCCCAGCGCGCGGTTGCGCTCCGGCGAGTCGACGATGCGGCGCAGGCCCTCGGCGAGCGACTCGGCATCGCCCGGCCGGTGCAGCAGCCCGGTCACGCCGTCGTCGACCAGCTCCACGAACGCGCCGTGTCCCGCCGCGACCGACGGCACGCCCGCCGCCATGGCCTCCACGACCACGAGGCCGAAGCCCTCCAGCCACTGCGACGGCGCCACGAGCGCCGCCGCGCGAGCGGTCAGCTCGGCGCACTCCTCTCGGGTGCGCAGGCCCAGGTACCGCACGTCGGTGCGATCGCGGGCCCACGTGGCCACCTCGCCGTCGAGCGGCCCCGAGCCGGCCACCACGAGCGGCAGGCCCACGCCGCCGCGCGCCCTGAGCAGGTCCCACGCCGCCATGAGCAGGCGCACGCCCTTCTCCTCGGTCAACCGTCCGATGTAGAGCAGGTACTCGCCGTCGCCGTCGCGCCGACGGCGGGGCTCCGCCACGAAGTTGTACTTCACCGCGAGCCGTTCGGCGGGCATCCCGGCCTCCACGAGCACCCGCCGCAGCGCGCCGGAGATGCAGAAGAACCGGGTGACACCCGACCACCAGCGCCGCCGGTTGACCGCGAGGCTCAGCGCCAGCGGCGCCGTCGCGAGCGGCGAACCCCGGTAACAGCCGTGCCTGACGGCGGGCAGCGGCGTGCCGCCAACGCAGTCGGTGCAGATGCGGCCGTCGCGGTACAGCGTGCCGGGCGCGCACACCTGCTGGTAGTTGTGCAGGGTCGCGACCGACGGCACACCGGCGTCAGCGCACGCGGCCACCACCGACGGGCTGAGCAGCGGGAACGTGCTGTGTAGGTGCACCACGTCGGGCCGCACGTCCAGCAGTGTGCGCCTCAGCTCGGTCCGCGCGGCCGGATTCCACGGCACCAGCAACGGCACGGCGGCCTTGCGGGCGAGGGACATCCCGGCGATGTCGTCGCTGCGCCGCTCGAAGAGCACCACCTCGTGCCCGGCCGAGGACAGCAGCGCCGTCTCCTGGTCGACCACGCGGTCCTCGCCGCTCGGGTGCTCGGAGCGGTACCGGTTGTGCACCACGACGATCCTCATTCCCGGGCCCCTTCGAAACGCAGGGTCGTGGCGAGGCCGGTGGCGGGCTCGGCGGTGCCCGTGCCCAGCAGCGTCACGGCGGGCTCGCGCACCCCGAAGCCGGGCGAGTACCAGCCCAGTGGTGGGTCGGTCTCGCCCCGGTGCCAGGTCCAGCTCAGTTCGGGCGGCAACTCCAGCACCGCGGTGCGCTCGCCGTCCTCACCCGGCCAGCGCAGCCGCGCGGTGCTGCCGTCGAGGTCGGCCTCGACCGCGGGCCCCAGGTGGAACGCGAGCCGGCACGGGTGCCGCTCGGAGCCCAGCACCTCGTCGAGCACGCGCAGCTCGCCCGTGGCGTCGTCCAGCTCGACGGAACGCCGGTGCAGCGCGGGGCCGTTGGTGTGGGAGTAGCCCTCGTGCTCGGCACACCACCTGGCGACGCCCGTGCGGGGCGTGTGCACCACGAGCACCTGGCTCTCGGCGTGCCGCGTCCACAGGAACGGGCCGCCCGAGACCGACTGGTCGGCGCCGTCGAGCTCCAGAGTGTTGTGCGCGAGCGTGGAGCGGAAGTACCGCCGCCACTCCGGTTCGCAGTGATAGCAGTAGGTGCCCGGGTCGGCGAGGATGTCGACGCCGCCGTGCCGCACCTCCAGCGAGAGCGCGTCGGCGTGCGCGTGCGCCGCGATCGAGAGGAACCCGTGCGGGCCACCGTCGCAGCGGCACCAGATCTCCTCGTTCCCGGCACCGGCGCGCAGGATCGTGAGCCCGGCGTCGGCGAAGTGCGCCGGCCGCCCGGCGGGGCGGTCGCCGGTCAGCTCGGGCGGGGCCGCGAGCGAGCCCACGAGCGCGGTGAACACCTCGGCATCGGCGACCTTCGGCCACCAGCCGAGCCGCCCGAACAGCACCTCGCCCGTGGTGAGCAGGGCGGCCCAGCGGTCGCGGCCCTCGCCGTCGAGCACGAGGCCGTAGCCGTCGTCGGCGTCGCCCTGCCTCGGTGGCCGCAGCCGGGTGTCCACAACGGCCGCGAGCGCGTCGGTCATCCGGCGCAGCGTCAGCCACGCCGACCGGGGCACGGCCATTCCGGCGCGGCTCGCCTCGGTGAGCCCGGCGAGCCCGAGTTCGAGCACGAGCCCGTGGTACTCGGTCGCCAGCTCGCGGTTGAGCCCCGAGCCGAACGTGTTGTGCCGCAGCTGCTCGTCGAGCGAGCGCAGCGCGTCGGAGCGCCAGCGCGGGGAGTCGGGGAACCAGCCGAACGCGCACGCGGCGGCGAGCTGACCCGCGTCCTCGGCGATCACGTGGTTGTTGGCCGACGAGCCCCGGCTGCGGAACGTCGCGAGCCAGCGCTGGTGCCAGTAGATCTGGTGCAGGGCGACGGGGTTGTGCTCGAACAGCTGCGCCGCGCCGGGCCAGCCGTCGAGCAGCCTGCGCACCCACACCCACGACAGCAGCCGGATGCCCAGTTCGATGCCGCTGACCCAGTGCACGCCGTACATCGGGGGGTTGGCCGCCCACCACGACTTGAGGTGGTCGGCGATCCGCTCGGCGTAGCGGTCCTCGCCGGTGACCGCGTAGGCGGCGGCGAGCACGGTGAGGTGCTGGTGCCGTGAGGGTTCCCAGATCTGCTTGACGTCACCGATGGCCTCCTCGTCGCGGTACGGGACGTCGAAGGCGTAGACGTCGGCCGGTGCCCTGCGCCCGGTCTTGGGGTCGAACGACCAGTCCGGGGACACCAGGTCGTCGCGGGTGCGTCCGAAGTACTCGGCGTAGCCGTCCAGGATCCGATCGGCGCTCGCGACGAGCCGCTGCCGCGCGGCGGGTGGGACCGAGGCGAGCGCCGCGCCCGGCACCGTGGCGGCGAACCGGCGCTGCTCGTGCCACACCGTCGCGACGGGCGCGGTCAGCACCCGCCGCCACCGGCGCCTGCGCACGGCGTCGCCGACGCGGCCCGCCACCTCGGCGGGCCCCATGCGCGAGAGCCGTCGCAGGTACCACCCCGCGCTGGTCATCAGCGCGACTCGATCCGCACGGGCGCTCCGGTCGCGAGGCTCGTGTGCACGGCCAGGGTCGCGAGCGTGGTGGAGACGAGCGACGACAGCGGCACCGGCATCGGCCCGCCGGAGCGCACGGCCTCGACGAACGCGCCCAGCTCCGCGGCCTGCCCCTTGTCCCTGCCCTGCGGCAGCTTCGGGCTCACCGAGCGTTTGCGGCCGTAGAGCGAAGCGCGCTGGAAGTCGTCGAAGCGGAGCACCTTGCCGTCGGCGGTGACGTCGATGGTCTCCTTCGGGAAGGTCGACGCGCCGGAGGTGGTGTACCCGATCGACGCGGTGGAGCCGTCGTCGTAGCGGAGCAGGATCTGCAGGTCCGCCTGGCCCGGCGTCGCGCACGCGTACACCGAGACCGGATCGGCGCCGAGCAGCCAGCTCACCGTGTCGATGAAGTGCCCGCCCTCGCCCGCGAAGCGCGAGCCCTCGGTGTCCTGCTGGTTGTACCAGCTGCCGTGTTCCAGCCGCCCCGCGTTGACGAGGTAGCGCACCGAGGCCGGGCCCACGCGCGTGCCGAAACGGTTGCGGGCCTGGTTCAGCAGCGGCGCGAAGCGGCGGTTGAAGCCCACCTGAAGGCGGTCGTTGCCGGACTCCTCTACGGCGGCGAGCACCTTCTCAAGCTCGGTCTCGCTCAGCGCGAGCGGCTTCTCCACGAACACGGCCTTGCCCGCCAGGAGGGCCTGCCGGGTCAGCTCCGCGTGCGAGCTGTGCCGGGTCACGACGAAGACGGCGTCCACGGCACCGTCGGTCAGCAGCGCGGCGGTGTCGGTCGACGCCTCAGCGAAGCCGAACTTGCGCTGGGCGTTGGCGCCCGAGAGAGCCGAGGTGGTGACCACCCGGTGCAGCTCCACGTCCTCGCGCTCGGCCAGGTGCGGCAGCAGCATCGACGACGCGTAGTTGCCCGCGCCGACGAAACCGACCCGGATGCGGTTCTTCGGTGCCACGCGAGCGGGCGCGGGGCGCGGAACCGTGGCCGACGTGACCGTTTCCGAGGGGGCCGGGGCAGCGCCGGGGTAGCGGAACAGCACGGCGACGGCCTTCAGCTCGCCTTCGGACAGCTGCCGGTAGGTCTCCACGGCGTCGCCGAAGTCGGCGACGTGCGACACGAGGGGCTCCACGTCGAGCCGTCCACGCGCGAGCAGGTCGATGAAGCACTCCAGGTTGCGGCGCTCGGTCCAGCGCACGTAGCCGATGGGGTAGTCGCGCCCCTCCAACTCGTACTCCGGGTCGTAGCGACCGGGCCCGTACGAGCGGGAGAACCGGACGTCCAGCTCCTTCTCGTAGTAGGCGTTCCATGGCAGGTTCAGGCTGCACTTGCCGATGTCGACCACGGTGGCGCGGTCGCGCGCGAGTTTCGCGGCCAGCTCGACCGGCTCGTTGCTGCCTCCGCCCGCCGCGAGGTAGACCTGGTCGACGCCGTGGCTGCCGGTCAGTTCACCGACCGCGGTGTCCACGAGCCCAGAGCCGGGGTCGGCGCACACGAGCGCCCCGAGCCGCTCGGCCAGCCGGCAGCGCGCGGCCGCCGGGTCGACGCCCACCACCCGCACGCCCGAGGCGACCAGCAGCTGCACCACGAGCTGGCCGATGAGCCCGAGCCCGATCACCAGCGCGACGTCACCGAGTCGCGGTTCGCCTCGGCGCACGCCCTGCAGCGCGATCGAGCCGACCGTGCCGAACGCGGCGTGCCGGGGTTCGACGTTCTCGGGCACGCGGCTGTAGAGGTTCTTCGGTACCCAGTTCAGCTCGGAGTGCAGCGCGTGCTCGTTGCCCGCGCAGGCGACGAGGTCGCCCACCGCGACGTCGTTCACCCCGGCGCCGACCTCCTCCACCACACCGCACAGCGAGTAGCCGAGCGGGGTGTAGGAGTCGAGCTTGCTCGTCACCTTGCGGTAGGTGGCCGAAACACCGTTCGTGGCGACGCTCTGCATCACCTTTGCGACCTGGTCGGGCCGAGCTTTCGCCTTGCCGAGCAACGACATTCCGGCCTCGGATACCTTCATCAGCTCGGTGCCGGTGGAGATCAGCGAGTACACCGTTCGCACGAGGACGCCACCCGGTTTGCACGCTGGTGCGGGCACGTCGAGCAGTGTCAGCTCTCCGCTCTTGTAGTTCTGCACGACCTGCTTCACGAAGACGCCCCTTCTGTGGCACCGCGATACCAGTACTCGAGAGTCAAGATGTGCCAGAGGTGCTTCGAGCGGTCCTGCTGGCCGGAGGCGTCCTCGGCGACGAGCCGTCGCAGTGCCTCGCGCCGCAGCAGCCCCGACTTCACGAGCACGCCCTCGTCGACGACCTCGCGCACCAGCGGTGCGAGGTCACGGCTCATCCATGCCCGCAGCGGTGCGCTGAACAGGCCCTTCGGCCGGTGCACGATCTCGCTGGGCAGGATCGACGACGCGGCGTCCTTCAGCGCGACCTTGCCCTGCCTGCCGACGATCTTGCGGTTGCCGGGCAGGCTGAACGCGGCCCGCACCACATCGACGTCCACGAACGGCACCCGCACCTCGGTGGAGGCGGCCATGCTGGAACGGTCGGTGTAGGCGAGGTTCAGTCCCGGCAGGAAGAGCCGCGAGTCCGTGAGGCACATGCGGTTGACGAAGTCGGTGAGCGCCGTGTCGTGGTAGGTGTCGGCGTGCTCGGTGAGCACGTCGTCGACGGCGGACGCGAGGTCGGGGTTCACCAGGTCCAGCAGCTCGGTGCGGTCGTACATCGTGTAGCTGCGCCGGAACGCCGTCTCCTCCGGCAGCTCCGCGAACGACAGGAACCGCTTGGCGAAGCGCACCGAGCGCAGGCCCCGCTTCGCGGTCGCCACCGGCAGACGATCCACAATGGACTGCACGGGCGCGCGTACCGCGTGTGGCACCCGCTGGTAGCGCAGGGCCAGCACGTTCGCCAGGTGCTTGCGGTAGCCGGCGAACAGCTCGTCGGCGCCCATGCCGGAGAGCATCACCTTCACCCCGGCGTCGCGCGCCGCCGTGCAGATGAGGAACGTGTTGATGGCCGCGGGGTCGCCGATCGGCTCGTCGAGGTGGTAGGTCATGCGCGGCAACAGGTCCAGCACCTGCGGCGCGATCTCGATCTCGTGCAGGTTCACGCCGAAGCGCGCGGCCACCTGCCGCGCGTAGCGCAGGTCGTCCGGCATGGCCTCGAACTTGGCGTCCTCGGCGCGGAAACCGATGGTGTAGGCGGAGATCCCCGGCTGCTCTCGAGCGGCCAGCGCGGTCAGGTAGCTGGAGTCGAGGCCGCCGGAGAGGAACGTCGCCACCGGGACGTCGGAGAGCAGGTGCTTGCGGGTGGATTCGGCCACCACTTCGGCGAGGTCGGCCTCCGGCCCCTGCGCGGCCTGCTCGGCGACGTCGCGAATGGAGTAGTAGCGCCCGCGCCGCACGCTGCCGTCCGGCAGGCACCGCAACCATGTGCCCGGCGGCAGCTTCTCCGCCTCGCGGTAGGCGCAGCGCCCATCGGGGACCCAGTAGTAGAGCAGCGAGGCCACGAGCGCGGTCTCGTCGACCCGCAACGAGCCCCCGAGCTCCGTCGCGAGTGCCTTCAGCTCGGACGAGAACACCACGCCCCTGCCGCGGCGCAGCAGGAACAGCGGCTTGATGCCGAGCTGGTCGCGCACGAGCGTCAGCTCACCGGTGCGCTCCTCGAAGACACCGAACGCGAACATCCCGCGCAGCCGGGGCAGGCAGTCGGCGCCCCAGCGCCGCCACGCCTGGAGCACCACCTCGGTGTCGGACGTGCCGCGGAAGCGCACGCCCGCGTTCTCCAGCTCCGCCCGCAGCTCGGGCGCGTTGTACAACTCGCCGTTGTAGGTCAGCGCGAAGCCGTCGAGCATCATGGGCTGCGCGCCGGTCTCCGAGAGGTCGAGGATCGAGAGCCTGCGGTGCCCGAGGTGCACCTCGCCGTCCGCGACCGCCCTCGCGTACCGGCCCGAGCCGTCGGGCCCCCGGTGGGCGAGCCGCTTGGTGAGCCGGTCGGTCAGTGGGCCGCCGTCCGGCCACAGGTACGTCCCCGCGATACCGCACATCAGGACACCTCCGCGTCCTTCGGCCGCACGGGGGCGAACCGCTTGGTGGGCAGGTCGTCGACGTGCGACAGCCCGTTCTCGGGCTGGACCGGGCCGAACACCTCGGTCTCCTGCCCGGTGGCCCTGGCGGGTATCGCGCGCTCCGCGCGGGCGGCGGGCAGCTCGCGCCCGGCCCGGCCGCGCAGCGCGGTGTGCAGGCCGTCCCACAGCGTCCCGTCGGAGCGGTCCTTCGGGTCCGGCCCGACGAGCACGACGCCGATGATCGGGATCCGCGCGTCGGCCAGCTGCCTGGCCACGGTGTGCAGCCACAGGCTCGTGGCGTGCCCGGCCTTGACCACGAGCACGGTCTCGGTGCCGAGCCGCGCGAGGTCGGTCCACGCGGTGCCCGGCGACACGGAGCCGACGCCGACGTGCAGCTCCTCCGGCCAGACCGGCAGCGGTAGGTCGGCGGCGTCGACGATCCGGTACGGGTGTGGACCGTCGCCCGCGAGGTCGCCGAGCCTGCCGCCGGGCAGGTCGTCGATCAGCACGACCTTGCCGTCGGCGGCCAGGTCCATCGCCAGGTCCAACGCCAGCGCCGCCGCGGTCTCGGGGCAGCCCAACTCCAGCACCGACACCGGTTCGGAGTCCTCGCGCACGAGCCGCGCGAGCGTCCCGGCTACCCGCTTGCGGTCCTGGACGGTCCGCGAGTGCCGCCACAGCTTCGCGGGTCCCCGGTGGGGTGGCGGCAGCTCCGCGATCACCGACGCGCCGAGGTCCTCCGCGACCTCCCTGCGCAGCACCGGCCGCTCGCGCACGACGCTCAGCACGGCGGTGAGCCCGAGCCCCGCGGCGAGCCCGAACGCGAGGCCGATGAGGGCGTTCATGCCGACGGCGGCGACCAGTGACGCGGTGACCGGCCTCGGCGCGTCCACGATCTGCGTGCCGGCCAGTACGCCGGGCGCGCCGATCCTGGCCTGCTCCGCCTCCTCGTTGAGCTGGGAGATCTGCGACTCCAGCTCGGCGCGCCGGGCGTAGAGGGTCTCCAGGTGCGCGGCGGCGCTCGCGTCACCGCTGGCGGTCAGCTCCGCGACCGTGCCGTTCACCTGGTCGAGGTCGCCCTGCGCCCGGTCACGCTGGTCGATCAGGGCCTGCGCCTCGGCGTCGGCCGCCGTCCGCACCCGCTCCCGGTAGTCGGCGATGAACGTGTCCGCGAGCGCCTGCGCCCGCCTCATCGCCTCGTCTTCGCTGGCTGCCTGGACGCTGATCTCCATGATGTTGTTGGTGACCGGCGTGCCCTGGTAGGTCTTCAGGAACGCTTCGGGCGACTCGTTCGCGCCGAGCCTGCGCAGGGTCTCCTCGGCGACCCGGGTGGTCTCCAGCAGCGCCACGTCGGTCGCGACGAGCGTGCCGCTGTCGGTCGGGGTGTCCGCCTCGTGCACCACCAGCAGCCGCGTCGCCGCTGACGGCGGCGGGGGCATGAGCACCGCCAGCGCGGCGCCGAGCACGAAGCCGAGCAGCCCCAGCGAGAGCCAGAAGCGCCTGCGCCTGCGAACGGTCATCCCGAGCCGCTGCAGATCGAGCAGTGGCTGGGCTGTCTGGGTGTTCTCCGTCGCCGTCACACTGACCCCGCCATCGCATCATCGGTAGTGGGCTCGGGCGTCTGTCGCTCGCGTTGCGCCCGCGTGCGGTAGGTGACCACCGCGCCGATCACCCGGTGTCCCGCGTCGGCACACGCCTCAGCGATGCCGACCAGCTCCCAGCCCGTGCGGCTGCCTGCCGTGAGCACCACGAGCACGCCGTCCGCCTCGGTGCGGTCCGGCACGGTCGGCCTGCCCGCGGACACGTCGATGACCCGCAGCGTCGTCCTGTGCCCGCCCGGCCGGGCCTCGGCCGCGGCGGCGAGTCCGGCTGCCGCCGCCTGCGCCGGGCCGTCGTCGTCGGCGGCGAGCACCAGCAGGCGCCCCGTCCGTCCCCCCTCGGGCAGCTTCGCGAGGATGCGCCGCAGCCGCAGGCTCCTGCTCTCCTCGTCACCGGTGAGCAGCAGCGGGGCCAGGTCGAGTGGCTGGTCGTCCCACATGAGCCTGCGCAGCCGCGCCCACCCGCTCGCCTCCGGCCGCTGGACCGACCTGCCGTCGCCGGGCACGTCGGCGATGCCGAGCACCGGTGAGCCGAGCGCGGCCGCGATGTCGGACTCGCGGCGCAGCCGCCGGTCGGTGCGGATCGCCAGCAGCTGGCCGAACACCCCGAGGAGCAGGAAGGCGAGCACGCCACCGCCGACGAAGTGGAGCATCGTCGGGCTCGCCGGGCCGGACGGCATGGGCGCGGGACCCATGATCACCATGTTCGAGCGGCTCGAGGTCGCCTCGGTCTCGTTGAGCGTGGTGATGGCCTGGGCCAGGGAGCTGCGCAGCGCTTCGAGGTCGGTGCGCATCTGGACGTCCTCGACGGTCAGGTTCGGCGCGGCCGCGTGCAGCTCGGTGATGCGGCGGTTGGTCTCGGCGACCTGCCGGCGAAGCGTCTCCTGCTGCTGGCGCACCAGCCTGCTGGCCGCGTCGCTCGAGTTGTTGGCGAGCTGGCCCGAGTAGCGCACGAACTCCTCGGCCACGGTGTCCGCGATGCGCTGTGCCCGTGCGGGATCGTCGGCGCTGCCGGTGATCTGGATGACGCCGCCGTCCACGACCTCCGCCGTCACCGAGTCCCGCAGCTCGCTGCCCCCGCCGGGGCTGCCGAGCGCGAGCGCGGCGCGGTCGAGCACCGCCGAGCTCATCGCCACCTGCTCCTGCGTCAGCAGCTCGTTCTCCTCGCGCGGGCCCTGCAACAGCACGCTCGTGGTCGTCTCGTATCCCGGGGAGAAGACCACCGAGGCGCCGGCACCGACGAGCCCACCGAGCACGGCGAGGACGACGAGCGGCCGCCACCGCCTGCGGAGGACCTCCCAGACCATGGACAACCGAACCGGTTCATCACTCAACGCCGGAGCCTCCCCTCTCGTTTATCGAGTGCCGTATCGGACTGGTATTCACCCACCAGGTCGCGGTTTTTAGGCCATTGGTTACAACCACGGCGCAGTCTTGTTCAAAACGCGACCTGGAAAACCGTTCGGTAATGAGTTATTTGCTTGCGGCGGCATACGCGGCGAGCAGCGCCTTGGCCGAGTTCCGCCACGAGAGCGGCCCGTTGACCCGCTCGTGCCCCAGCGCGCCCATGCGGGCCCGCTCCTCGGGATCGTCGAGCAGCCGCGCGGTGAGCTTGGCGAACTCGCGAACGTCGTTTGCCGGCGCGTAGACGGCGGCGTCGCCCGCCGAGACCCGCGCCTCCTTGAGATCGAACGAGACGATCGGGCGGCTCATCGCCATGTACTCCATGATCTTGTTCATGGTGGACACGTCGTTGAGCGGGTTCAGCGGGTCCGGCGAGAGGCACACGTCGGCCGTGGAGAGATAACGAACCAGGTCGGTATCCGGAATACGACCGGTGAACTCCACGTGGCCTGCCAGCCCGAGCTCGCGCGAGAGGGTCACCATTGCGTCGAACGTGTCGCCCGAGCCGATGAACGCCGCATGCCAGTCGGTGCGGCCGAGGTCGTCGCGCAGCGAGGCCAGCGCGCGCAGCGCGTAGTCCACGCCGTCCTGCGGGCCCATCACGCCGAGGTAGCACAGCAGATGTGGCTTGCCGTGCTTGAGCTCCGGCTCGGGCGGCACCTGGTGGAACCGCTCGATCGCCGGCGCGCTGCGCACCACGAACACGTCCTCGGGAGACTTGCCGCCCCTGGTCAGCGCCACCGCGCGGTAGCTCTCGTTGGTGGCGATCACGACGTCCGCCGCGCGGTAGGTCGCCCGCTCCAACGCGCACACGCCCCGGTACAGCAGGTCCTTGCCGCGGTCGAAGCGGGAGAGATACAGCTCGGGCACCAGGTCGTGCTGGTCGAACACGAACCGCGCGCCGCGCCGCTTCAGCATGCGGGCCACGAGGAACAGCAGGTCGGGCGGGTTGCAGGCGTGCACCACGTCGACGCGGCCGATACGCCGCGCGATCCGCAACGTGTGCCACAGCGCGGATCCGTACTCCGCGACGTACCCGGCCGGCCCGCCCGTCGCGGCGCGCAGCGGGTAGCGGTGGATGCGCACACCATCGATGATCGTTTCGCGCTCGGTGTCCCGTTTGGTCCCCTGTGGACAGATGACGTGGACCTCCCAGCCCGCGTCGCGCAGCGTCGTGCACTCCTGCCACACGCGCCGGTCGAACGGGACGGAGAGGTTCTCGACGAGGACCAGAGCTTTCTTACCAGGCAAGGCCAACATACCCCTCTTCGGTCCTGCGCACGTCGGCGTCGGGAAGGCGGACGAGGTCGATGAGCACGCGCTCGCCGCCGTGCGGCAGTGCTGCCAGCACCGACGAGTCCGTGCTGCCGATCAGGCACACCTCGGCGTGCTCGAGCACTTCCTCGACCGATCCGGCGAGTAGTTGACCGAGGTGCGGCAGCCGGCTCTCGATGTACTCCCGGTTGGCGCCGAGAAGTCGCGAGAGGCTCACGTTGGCGTCGTAGATCCTGAGGTCGTAGCCCTTGCCGAGCAGCCGTTCCGCCAGCTCCACGAGCGGGCTCTCGCGCAGGTCGTCGGTGCCGGGCTTGAACGAGAGCCCGAACAGTCCAACCCGCCGCTTCCCGGTGCGCACCACGAGGTCGACGGCGCGCCGCAGGTGCTCCTCGTTGGAGGGCAGCACGTGCGACAGGATCGGCACGGACACGTCGGCCCTGTGCGCGGCGTGGACGAGGCCACGCAGGTCCTTCGGCAGGCACGAGCCGCCGAAAGCGAAGCCGGGCCGCAGGTAGGCGGGACTGACGTTGAGTTTGCGGTCGGCGAGGAACACGTCCATCACGCGGTGGGAGTCGAGTCCGAGTGCCCGGCAGATCGCGCCCAGCTCGTTGGCGAAGCCGATCTTGAGGCCGTGAAAGGCATTGTCGGCGTACTTCGTCATCTCGGCAACGGGCACCGGGACGCGGAACACTTCGCCGGGCAGGCCCTCGTACAGCGCGGCCACAGCGTCGCCGCTGGCGGTGTCGAACTCGCCGATCACCGTCTTCGGCGGGTCGAAGAAGTCCTTGACACTGCTGCCTTCGCGCAGGAACTCGGGGTTCACGGCCACGCCGAAGCCGACCCCGGCCGTGCGGCCCGATGCCTTCTCCAGGATCGGCACCAGCAGTTCGAGGCACGTGCCGGGCAGCATCGTGCTGCGGAAGACCACGGTGTGCCGGTGGTCCACCTCGGCCAGCGCCATGCCGATCTCCTCGGTCACGCGCTCGAGGTATGCCGTGGAAAGGCTGCCGTTGGGGGCTGACGGCGTGCCGACGCACACCAGGGAGATCTCGCTGTTCGCGATCGCGTCGGCGACATCCGTGGTGGCTCGTAACGCGCCCGAGGCCACGACCTGCGCGGTCAGCTCACCGATGCGTTCCTCCACGACGGGCGCCTTGCCTGCGCGCACCAAGTCGATCTTGATCGGGTTGACGTCGACGCCGATGACCTGGTTACCGCGGTCGGCAAGGCACGCGGCGGACACACAGCCCACGTAGCCGAGCCCGAAGACACTGATCTTCATGTGGCTCTCCTCCCGCCACCGCCTGCCCGGGCGGCCGCGACTCTCCTGCTGATTCGCTGGGCGAGTGGAGGTCGTTACGCGATTTATCGAGTGGTGATGTCGAAAAGATCCGGTGAAAAAGAATCGAGCGAATGCGCTTGTCGGTGAACAACGCACTCGCCCGGAAAATGGTGGCCGATCCGAAGTGGACCAACCGTTCCCACAATTCAGCCACCAGCCGCAGTGAAGGCCACCATGCCTGCGTTCAACGCAGTGAAGGTGGCCTTCACTGCGGTTGGCGCCCACTCAGAAGTCGCGCACCACGCAGACCGAGTCGCGCACCGGGTCGGTCGCGTAGACCACGCGGGTGCGCTGGTCCACGGCCACGGCGCCGGGATTGATTCCGAGCGCCAGCTCTCCCGTCCGCTCGCCCTGGGCCCCGTCGATCCGCACCAGCCCGTTCGCCCCGCCGTTGGCGTAGACGGTGGCGGTGCCCTGGTGCACGGCGACGGCCGAGGCGGCGCTGCCGAGCAGGATCGTCGCCTTCTCGGTGCGGTTGGAACCGTCGAGCACGGACAGGTGGTGGATGCCGGCGTTGGCGACGTAGACGGTGTTGCTCAGCCGGTGCACCGCGACCCCTGCCGGGGAGCGGCCTGCCGGGATCGAGCCCGTGAACCGTTCGGTATGCAGGTCGAGCACCTCGACCCGCGCCTCGCCCACGCTCGTGCAGTACGCCAGCCGCCTTCCGGGATCGACGCAGATCCCGGCGAGGGCGTCCGACTCGCCCGGCACCAGGTTCGCGAACGACCCTGCCGCGCCGTCGAGCACCGTGACCGTTCCGCTCGCCTCACTGGCGACGTAGACCGTGTCGGTGGTTTCGTCCACCGCGAGCGCCGCCGCCCCGGGCCCCGCCGCGATCGTGGTCAGCACCCGGCCGGTGGCCCCTTCGAACACGGTCACCGTCCCGGCCAGCCGGTTGCTCGCGTAGACCCGGCCGGTGACCTCGTTCACCGCGACGTCGCTCACCGTGGACCCGACCGGCACCACCGCGCGCAACGCGCCCGTGCGGTCGAGCACGCACACCGTGCCGTCGCCCTCGCAGCCGACGTAGACCGATCCGGTGAGTGAGTTCACAGCCACGCACGACGGCGACCGGCCCACGGAAACGGCCGTGACCTGTGTCGCTCCGGCCCTTCCCGTCGGGAGGAGCGAGGCCAGCGCGGCCATCGCCGTTCCGAGCACCACGCGGCGCGCCCACCTCGGCTCGGCCACTCCGACCTCCTGTTTTTCCTCCACGTTTCTGCGCTGTTGTCGGTCGGACCGTAACCTGAGGGCAGGCTGAACGTCGGCTGAAATGCGAGTGTGATTGCGGCTTCGCCCCTGCCGAGTGACGTTCACCAGGAACTTCGCAAGCATCGACGGCGTTCGATCTAGTGGAGCCGGCGCCCAACGGCCGGCACTCGAAGGGAGGCATGAGCACGTGCACAAGCACCGCAACGGGCTGAAGACCGCGATGCTGCTCGGCCTGCTGAGTGCCATCATCATCGCGATCAGCGGGCTGTTCGGCCGCGGCGCGCTGTTCATCGGCCTCGCGATCGCGATCGGCATGAACGCCTACGCGTACTTCCAGTCCGACAAGCTCGCCCTGCGCGCCATGCGCGCGCGGCCGGTGTCGGAGGCCCAGCAGCCCGCGATGTACCGCATCGTTCGCGAGCTGGCCACCCAGGCGCGCCAGCCCATGCCGAGGCTCTACATCAGCCCCACGCAGGCGCCCAACGCGTTCGCGACGGGCCGCAACCCGCGCAACGCCGCCGTGTGCTGCACCACCGGCATCCTGGAGATCCTCGACGAGCGCGAGCTGCGGGCCGTGCTGGGCCATGAGCTGTCCCACGTCTACAACCGCGACATACTCATCTCCTGTGTGGCCGGTGCGCTGGCCAGCGTGGTGAGCGTGCTGGCGAACCTGGCGCTGTTCACCGGGGGCAACCGCGAGGGGGGCAACCCGCTCGTCTCGCTGCTGCTCGTGTTCCTCGGCCCCATCGCGGCCGGGATCATCAAGATGAGCGTCAGCCGCTCGCGGGAGTACCAGGCCGATGCCTCGGGCGCGGAGCTGACCGGCGACCCGCTCGCGCTCGCCTCGGCGCTGCGCAAACTGGAGCGGGGCACCAGAGCCCTGCCGCTCGCGCCGGAGCCCAAGGTCGTCTCTCAGTCGCACCTGATGATCGCCAACCCGTTCCGGCCGGGTCAGCGGCTCTCGCAGCTGTTCTCCACGCACCCGCCGATCGAGGACCGCGTGCGCAGGCTGGAGGAGCTGGCCCGCAGGCGGTACTGAGGCGGCTCAGCCGGAGGCGCCCGCGGCCATGGCGACGTCCATCACGTAGTCGCCGTAGCCGCTCTTGGCGAGCTTCGCACCCAGCTGGTAGCACTCGTCAGCCGTGATGAAGCCCATGCGCAGCGCGATCTCCTCCAGGCACGCGATGCGGACCCCGGTGCGGTGTTCGAGCACCTGCACGAACTGGGCGGCCTCGAGCAGCGAGTCGTGCGTGCCGGTGTCGAGCCACGCGAAACCGCGGCTGAGCTCCACGAGCCGCGCGCGGTCCTGGCGCAGGTAGGCCATGTTGACGTCGGTGATCTCCAGCTCGCCTCGCTTCGAGGGCGTGAGGCCCTTCGCGATCTCCACCACCTGGTTGTCGTAGAGGTACAGACCGGTGATGGCGCGGTTGGAGCGCGGCCGCTCCGGCTTCTCCTCGATGGAGACCAACCTGCCGTCGGCGTCCATCTCGCCGACGCCGTAGCGCTGGGGGTCCTTGACGGGGTAGCCGAACAGCACACAGCCGTCCAGAGTGGACACCTGTTCCTGCAGGGTCCGCGAGAAGCCCTGGCCGTAGAAGATGTTGTCGCCGAGGATGAGCGCCACGTCGTCGTCGCCGACGAAGTCCGCGCCGATCACGAACGCCTCGGCAAGCCCGTTGGGCGCGGCCTGCTCGGCGTAGCTCAGTTCCAGCCCGAACTGGCTGCCGTCACCGAGCAGGCGCCGGAAGTTCGGCAGGTCCGTGGGCGTGGAGATGACCAGCACCTCGCGGATCCCGGCCAGCATGAGCACCGAGAGCGGGTAGTAGATCATCGGCTTGTCGTAGACCGGGAGCAGCTGCTTGGAGATCGCCTGTGTGATGGGGTGGAGCCGGGTGCCGCTGCCACCAGCCAGCACGATGCCCTTCATCAACTACTCCTGCCGTCACTCGGTCGTGAATGGCCAGGGTATCGCGGCGGTCAGCGGGCCGGCCCCCTGCCGAAGTAGGCCTTGCACACCCCGTTGGTGTAGTCCGCGGCGATCTGCAGCACGTTCTCGCTGTCGTCCACGGGCAGCAGCGTGGAGCTGTAGTTCGGGCACCAGTTGTCGTAGGGCCTGCGCACGTGGACGGGAGCGGGCACCTCGTACCAGTCACCCGCGCCGAGGTGGTCGTTGGCGAGCAGGGTCCGCCCGTTGCCGGGCAGCGGCTTGCCGTTCCGGTCGACGTAGATCTGGCCGACCATGAGAATCCGGGTGCCCGTGGGGCCGCCGGGGAACAGCGTGATGGTCTGGGCGTGCTGGAAGTGGTTGCCGCTCGCGGTGTCCACCCTGGTGCCAGGGCCCTTCGGGTCGCCGTAGTTGGCGCCGTCCGGGGAGATCTTGAAGTACGGGTCGCAGAAGCGGTCACCGTAGTTGCAGATCTCGTAGGCGAAGTAGTACCGCCCGTCGGGCAGCCTGCGCACGATCGGCATGCCGGGACGCACGCGGTCGGGTGGGATGGCCATCGTGCGCTGCTTGGTGCCCCAGTTGATGCCGTCGGTGCTGGCGACGCGGTTGAGAACCTGGCCGTAGCGGGGCGCCTCGGTCTCGTCGGCGTAGTGCATCCAGAGGTTGCCGCCCACGTCGACGGTGAACTCGGGCTCCCACACGCCGTCGTAGTTGTGGGAGCGAACGGGCTCGGCGAGGAAGCTCCAGCTGCGACCGAGGTCACGGCTGGCCCACACGCGGATGCCGATGCGCCGATCGGGCCCCGCCTTCTGCCGGTAGCTCGCGGCCCACAGCAGCGTCCCGGCCCGCAGCCGCCCAACGCGTTCCGGCAGCTCGTAGAGCGTGCCGCAGCACATTCCAGCGGCCCCGGCGGGATCACGCACGGCGCCGACCCTGGTGAACGTGCGGCCCTCGTCGGTGCTTTCGAAGATCGGCGCGTAGTTGCCGGCGGAGTCCCTGCTGGTGACGGAGGCGAGGATGCGCCCGTTGCCGAGCAGCCCGCTGTGCTCGAGGCGGATCAGCCGGGGGTAGGAACCGAGCCCGTCGTGGAGAAGCTCTCGCTCGGCGGCCGCCGCGGGCGCGACGACCCCCGAGAGCGTGAGCAGGCAGAACAGCAGGACGCAGACCTTGCGCATGGTGATCCCTTCGCGCTGTGACGGAGGGATTACACCATGACGTGATCTTGTGCGTCGCGTCGTGGCGGCTTCTTCTCTGGCACTCTTCGCGGCCTGCGGGCAACGGTGTCCGGCGGGTCCGCCGGACACCGTCAGCGCTGCCGCGTCAGCGGTAGTTGGTGAACTGCGCCTGACCTGTGTCGACGCGTCTAGCGAGGGCTCTGGCCTGCGCTTATCGGTGGTCGTCTGCCGTTGGTGATCGTCGCTGGCCGGTGCCATCTGTACCGGATTTGTACCCGGCCATGGGTTAGCACTGCGGGGCCAGAGTTGAAGCGACGAATGGCGACCGGCACCGTTTGCCGTGCTAGGTGGGTGTCTGACGAGCGGTGACCGCTCTACGGTTTTGCCGCGAGTACAGCATCGACCCGACGCAACGATGCCGCCCACTCTGCGGTTTTCGGGCACACTGCGTGGACTACCGCGTGGATGTCCGCCGCATCTCGGTGGAGCTCGCGGTTGATGATCGGTTCCAAATGCGCGATTCGATTGCGGAGCTGATGCAGTCGGCGCATCGGCTCGTCCACTGCGGTACGTCGTCCGTGGACGTGGGGGAATCCGTGCCGAATCGACTCAAGCCACAGCGTGTGCTCATACCGGGCTGCCAGGAGGTACCGCCAGAAGCCGAAGGAAAGCTCGGCAACAACAGCACCGACCGGCGGCTTCGGCTTGGTGGGGCGCCGGATCCCCTTTACCCGGCGCCATACTTGGGCTCGTTCAACGGCCTTCGCGATGTCGTCCTTCGCGCGCTTTTCCAGGAGATTTGCGGGGTCGTCCAACCAGGTACCGGGACGTTGCTCGCGTTCATGCCATGCTGTGAGCTCATCGTGAATCGCGTTACGAACTACCACCTCAACGATCGCGAGAGCTTCGTACACTGCACCAGACGCAGCCACGTTCCACTCATACAGTTGCAACGCCCGTTTCCGGTCGTTCTGAGCAGCGTGAAGATAGGAGGCCATCCGGGGTGGCGACAGCCGTTGCGCCCGGAGCTCGAAGGTGGCAAAGACGTCCGAGTTTGGCACGTCGGCTACTCTAAGCTACACTCTTCATCGAAGACCGGTGCGGCCTCTGCTTGTGCAAGTCTCCCGGTTATGAGCTACGGCGAAGCCCGACAGTCCTTTGCGGATGTCGGGCTTCGCTTATGTCACTCGTCCGACCCCTCCGAGTGGGCCGCCTTTGTTCCATGCCGTCGACCTGGCGCAGCCCAATCACGCTGGGTCCAGGGGGCAACCTGTATCGGAAGTTGTGCAGGCCTTCCCAAAGCTTGCCCCTGGACGCGGCGTGATAGCCCTCCGGGAGGTCACGGGCCTGCCGAGTGGCTTCGGCCTGCGCGACCTGCGGCACTACTTCGCGACCGTGCTGATCTTCGGCGGCGCAAACGTGAAGACGGTCCAGCTCGCGATGGGGCACACGACCCCGACCGTCACGCTCAACACCTACGTCGGCTACTGGCCCGACGCCGTCGACCAGACCCGCTCGCTCGTGGACTCCGCACTCGGTTGTACCGGGGTTGTACCCGAGACCGACTCGGAGTGAGTTGTCGCAGGTCAGCGCTGGCGCGTCAGCGGTAGTTGGTGAACTGCAGGGCGATCTCGAAGTCCTTGTTCTTCAACAGCGAGATCACCTCCTGCAGGTGATCCTTCTTCTTGCCGGAGACGCGGAGCTGGTCGCCCTGGATCTGCGCCTGAACACCCTTGGGGCCCTCGTCGCGGATGAACTTGGCGATCTGCTTGGCCTTGTCGGAGGCGATGCCCTCGATGATCTTGCCCTGGACCTTGTAGACCTTGCCGGAGACAGCGGGCTCACCCGCGTCGAACGCCTTGAGCGAGATGCCCCGCTTGATCAGCTTCTCCTTGAACACCTCGACCGCTGCGAGCACCCGCTCCTCGGTCTCGGCCTCGAGCACCACGCCGTCGGAGCCGGACCACTCGATCTTGGCGCCGGTGCCGCGGAAGTCGAACCGGGTGGACAGCTCCTTGCCCGCCTGGTTCAGCGCGTTGTCCACCTCCTGGTGATCGACCTTGCTCACCACGTCGAACGATGGATCGGCCACGTCATACACCTCGTAGTCTGCTGGTTGGAATGGGTCCACCTTAGTGACCGCGAACCCCCGGCGTGGGCAGGCCAGTGGCATTGGGTACTCTGTTTCTCGGCCGGGCGAGCCCGGCCGAGGCGGGTTGCCCGAGCGGCCAAAGGGATCTGACTGTAAATCAGACGGCACTGCCTTCGGGGGTTCGAATCCCTCACCCGCCACACGAGCCGATACGCCCCGATGACCTGCTCGATCAGGTCTCGGGGCGTTTTTCGGATATCGGGCCGGATCGGCCCACTCAGAGACGTGAGGCGCGCACCGTGGTGCTCAGCCGGTCCGCGGCGGCGCGTACGGCTTCCGCGCGGGCCTCGCCCTCGGCTCCCGCGAAGTCCTCGCTGTGCCCGCCGAGGCTGATCGTTCCCACGAGCGCCCCGTACTGGCCGAGGACGGGCGCGGCGACGGCGGACACGCCGCGCAGGTAGTCGTCCTGGCTGCGGGAGATGCCCTCGGTCCGTACCCGCTCCAGGTGACTCGCCAGCGCGGCCGGGTCGATGTGCGTTTCCTCGGTGAAGGCCTCGAGCCGGCCCTTCAGGACCCGGCGGCGGATCTCCGGATCGAACGCGGCCATCGCCACCGGCGCGGCGGCCGCGTGGAACGGCAGCACCGAGCCGACGCTGATGGCCGCCAATGCCATCGGTTTCCCGCCCTCGACCCGGTCGATGCACACCGCGCCGGCGTCGGAGGGGACCATCAGGAACGCGGTGTCGCCGAACCGCTGCGCCAGCGCCTCGAGTTCGGGCCTGGCCTCGGTGCGCAGGTCGAACCCCGCGAGCGCCGCGGCGCCGATCGTGAACACGGGCATCCGGATCCGGTACGCGCCCGTGTGCTCCCGGTGCACCCAGCCCGCTTCGACGAACGAGCTCATGAGCCGGTGCACGGTGGGTTTGTTGAGCCCGGTGGTGGCCGTCAACTCGGCCAGGGTGATCACCGGCCGGTCGGCGCTGAAGTGGCTGAGCAGCTGGCACGCGCGCAGCACCGAGGTGACCGTCTCCCGCCCCGCGGAGCCGTCCTGGAGTGCCTCTTGCGTCACCGCTCACCTCACCTGCCGCGTGCTTGCTGGACTCAGGTTAGCGATGAGTTCGCGCCGGTTCCTTGACATGCTCGGTGTCCTTCCCGCAAAGTTTCGGAACGCGTATCGCATCACGATACACAAGGGAGTGATCAGTGGATTTGCGCGACTTGATCAGCGAGCGACTCGTCTACGCACCCGGTGTCTGGGACGGTCTGACCGCCCGGCTGGCCGAGCAGGCGGGCTTCCCCGCGCTGTGCGCGTCGGGCTTCGCGATCTCGGCGGCGCTTGGCTATCCGGACGCCGAGCTCTACTCGATGTCGGAGAACCTGCAGGCCGTGCGGACGATCCGCGAGGCGAGCGGGCTGCCCCTCATCGCCGACATCGACACGGGCTACGGCAACGCCGTCAACGCACACCGCACGGCGCGCCTGTTCGCGGACGCCGGAGTGGCCGCCGTGTTCATGGAGGACCAGCGCTCGCCGAAGCGGTGCCCGCTGATCCCTGGCTCCGCACCCGAGCTGCTCGACGTGCCGGAGGCGACCGGCAAGATCCGCGCCGTGGTCGACGCGGCGAAGGACTCGGGCATGCTCGTGATCGCCAGGACCGACGCCAGCGGCGACGAGGCACTCCGCCGCGCCGACGCGTACGTCGAGGCGGGCGCGGACCTGATCATGCCGGTGACCAAGACGTTCAGCACCGTCGAGGAGTGGCGGCGCTGCCACGAGGTCACCGGTGTTCCGTTGATGGCTACGCTCACCGCGTCGGCGTGGACGGAACGCGAGTTCACGCCCGAGGTGATGCGGCAGATCGGTGTCCGCATCGCCTTGCTGCCCACGCAGGTGCTGATGGCCGTGACCCGCGCCGCCGGTGACTGCCTGCGCAGGCTCGCATCCGGCGAGAACCCGGCCGACGTCAGCGCGGACGCGACCTCGCACCACGACTTCGTGGACCTCATCGGAATGCCCGAGATCGAGCGGCTCCAGCAGGCGTACCTGCCCGCCGCGGAGCCGGTGTAAGGAGCGGCATGCCGAGCACAATCGCCGAGAAGATACTGGCCAGGGCCGCGGGCGTCGACGTCGTCAAGGCAGGCGACAACCTCCCCGTGCGCCCGGACTACATGATCGCCTACGACTTTCCCGGCTACACGGACGTGATGTTCAAGCAGATGCACGACGACTTCGGCATCCGGACGCTCGCCGAGCCGCACCGGTACGTCGTGTTCATCGACCACATGCTCACCAAGGGCACGGAACAGGAACGCGAGGTCCACCAGGTCACGCGGGACTGGTGCGAGTTCTACGGCATCGAGCTGCACGAAGCTCGCGGCATCGGTCACCAGGTGATGGCCGAACTGGGCTACGCGCTCCCTGGCAACTTCCTGATCCACTTCGACGGGCACATCTCCGGCGCGGGCGCGTTCGGTGCGCTCGGCTGGGGTGTGCGCCGCGACCTGCTGGAGGCGTGGGTTTCCGGGCAGATCTACCTCGACGTCCCGGCGACGACGCGGTTCGAGCTGGTCGGTGAGCTGGCCGACGGCGTGGACAGCCGTGATCTGGTGCACCACATCATCGGTGAGTACGGTGCCGACGGCTGTGCGCACCAGGTCATGGAGTTCTCGGGCCCCGGCGCGCGTGGTATGTCGATCGACCGGCGGCAGGGGCTCTGTGGCATGGCCATGTTCACCGGCGCGGTCTCCGCGGTCTTCGAGCCCGACGAGGCCGCGCTGTCCTACGCCCGCCGGGTCGCCAGCACCGGCTTCACGCCGCAGCTGCCGGACGAGGGCGCCGACTACGCCGCCGTGCACACGATCGACCTGTCCGAACTGCGCCCGAGGGTGGTGCTGCCCGGATCGGCGCGGTCGGACAACACCCGAGGGGTCGACGAACTCGCGG
This sequence comes from Prauserella sp. PE36, assembly GCF_003311655.1. Classification (NCBI taxonomy): domain Bacteria; kingdom Bacillati; phylum Actinomycetota; class Actinomycetes; order Pseudonocardiales; family Pseudonocardiaceae; genus Prauserella; species Prauserella sp. PE36. The sequence continues at coordinate 163,950 of NZ_QEQT01000049.1, forward strand.
GCACTCCGGTGACCAAGGCGTTCATCGGCTCGTGTGCCAGCGGCCGTATCGAGGACATCCGCGCCGCCGCGCTGATCCTGGATGGACGCAAGGTCGCTCCCGGCGTCGAACTGAACGTCGTCCCGACCTCCGATTCGGTGCACCAGCAAGCGGAGCGGGAGGGCCTGCTGGACGTGCTGCGCGCCGCGGGCGCGCAGATCGCGCGCTCCAGCTGCGACTTCTGCTTCGGCTACCAGAAGCCGTTGCAGCCCGGCGAGAACTGCATCTCCACCGGCGTGCTGAACATCTCGGGCCGGATGGGCAGCACCGAGGCGAACATCTACATGGGCTCGGCCTACACGGTCGCGGCCAGCGCCGTCGCCGGAACGATCTCGTCGGCCGAGGGGGTGGCCAGGTCGTGAGCGCACTCCGCGACTACCCGCCGCCGCCGGATGTGATCCGCGGCCGCGTGGCGTGGATCTTCGGTGACGACTTCGACATCGACCTCGTGATCGGGGTCGAGAACATCAAGTCCTACGACGCGGATTTCCTGCGCAGCAAGGTGATGCGGGAGTTCGACCCCACGTTCGCCGACCGCGTCAGGCCCGGTGACGTGATCGTCGGCGGCCGCAACTTCGGCTACGGCCACCCGCACTACCCGCCGATGGTGGCACTGCGGGACCTCGGCATCGCCGCGGTGCTGGCCGAATCGTTCTCCCCCGGCTTCTGGCGAGGGGAGACCTACAACGGGATGCCGCTGCTGACCGTGCCCGGCATCAGCACCGGGGTCACCAAGGGCGACAACGTGGCAGTGGACTGGCGCGCCGCCACCGTGCGGCTCGACGACGGCACCGAGCTGCGGGGCACCCCGCCCAGCGACCGCGTCCGCCGCGTCATCGAGGCGGGCGGCTCGCTGAAGCTGCTGCTCGCCGAGCACGCCCACCAACCAGCAGACCAAGCCTGATATCCCTCCGCCAAGTCAACGACGACGGACCAGGAGCACCATGTCCGAGACGACCTCACACCCGTCGACCGAAAGCCCCACCGTGCCCTCGCCGGCCACGGCCAAGCGCGCCGCGCTGGCCGGTGGAGTCGGCACCCTGATCGAGTACTACGACTTCAGCGTGTACGCGTTCCTCGCGGTGACGATCGGTCCGCTGTTCTTCCCCAGCGGCGAGCCCGCGGTCTCGGTGCTCGTCGCGCTGGCCGTCTTCGGGTCCGGCTACGTCATGCGGCCCATCGGCGGCTGGTTCTTCGGTCGCCTCGGCGACCGCCGCGGCCGCCGGAGCGCGCTCGTGGTGACGGTCGTCGCCATGGGTATCTGCTGCGGCCTGCTGGGACTGCTGCCGACATACGCCTCGATCGGCATCGCCGCCCCGATCCTGCTGGTGCTGCTCCGCCTTGCCCAGGGGTTCTCCGCGGGCGGTGAGATCGGTGGCGCAGCGACCTACGTGGCCGAGTCCGCGCCGACCAAGCGCCGTGGTTTCTACGGTTCCGTCACCGCGCTCGGCTCGACCCTCGGTTTCGCCACGTCCGCGGCCGTGGTCGGTCTGGTGAGCACGCTGACGACGGCCGAGCAGATGACGTCCTGGGGCTGGCGCATCCCGTTCCTCATCTCGCTTCCGCTCGCGCTGCTCTGCCTGTGGGTGCGGGTGCGGCTGGAGGACACCGACGAGTTCGCGGAGATGGCCAGCAAGCGGGAGATCGTGCGCAGCCCCCTGCGTCAGGTGATCAAGGAACGGCCGGGCAGTGTCGCGCGGGTCGTCGGCATCGCGATCGCCATGAACGGCAGTGGCTACATTGGACTGACCTACTTCAACGTCTACCTCATCGATCTCGGGTTCGACAAACAGGACGTCTACTGGACCTCCGCGATCGGCATCGCGCTCGCCTGTGCCACGTTCCCGCTGGCGGGTGCGCTCGCGGACCGGTTCGGGCGGCGTCCCGTGCTGCTCACCGCGTACATCGGGTACCTGGTGATCGCGTGGCCCGCATTCGCGATCCTCGGCGCGACGTCGAGCATCGTCGTGGTGGCGCTGGTCTACATCGTCTACATGTCGTTCAACGGACTCGCGCAGGTTCCGGCGTTCCCGCAGTTCACCGAGCTGTTCCCGCGGCGCATGCGGTACACCGGTGTCGCGCTCGGCTTCAACATCGGCACCATCATCGCCGGTGGCTCGGCCCCGTACATCGCCGCTCAGCTCGTGGAGAGCACCGGCGACCCGATGGCGCCCGCCTTCTGGGTCATGGGTGTCGCGCTCGTGGGCATCGTGACGGTGCTGACGTTCCGCGAGACCGGCAGGGAACGCCTGCCGGTGTGACCGAGCCGGCCACCGCAACACGACCCGAGGAGAGCAGCCTTGTCCCAACCCCTCTACACCGCGTCGGTGCACGTCACCAACGGCAGGGGCGGTGCGGCACGTAGCGACGACGGAAAACTCGACGTGGCACTCGCGCCACCCGCCGCACTCGGCGGAGACGGCGCAGGAACGAATCCGGAGCAGCTCTTCGCCGCCGGTTTCGCCGCCTGCTACCTCAGCGCGCTCGGCGCCGTGGCTCGCCGGGCCCGTACGAAGCTGCCCGAGGTGTCCGCCACGTCGCAGGTGCACCTGCATCGGGCCGACGACGGTGGCTTCGAGCTGGCGGTCGACATCGTCGTCACGGTGCCCTCGGATTCCGTCGGCCAGGTGCGGCCGCTGCTCGCCGAGGCGGAGAAGACGTGCCCCTACAGCCGCGCCACGCGGGGCAACATCAACGTGAGCATCGACGTGAAGGACTCCTGACGGTGTCAGGCGTTCGGGAGGTCGACCTCCTCTGCGTCGGCGGCGGGCTGGGTGGGCTCGCCGCGGCGTTGCGGGCGCACGAGCTCGGCGCCGAGGTGCTCGTGGCCGAAAGGTCGTCGCTGGTCGGTGGTGTCGCCGCCTACAGCGGTGGGTTCGTCTGGGTCGGTGGCGATCCGCTCTCCTCCTCCGCCGCCGACCCCATCGAGGCTGTCGAGTCCTATTTGGACCACGTGCAGGGGGAGCGTCCGGTCGATCGCGCCGCACGCCGGGAGTACCTGCTGGACGCGGTCGAGGCGACGGCCTGGTTCGCCGACGCCGGCGTACCGCTGCGCGTGATCCCGGACGCTCCCGACCTCTACCACCCCGCGCCCGGCTCCACGAGCGAAGGGCGGCTGCTGGAATGCGTGCTGGACGGCGCTGAGCTGGGCGCCTGGCGGCCACGGCTGCGGCCAGGCCCCTACTACGACATCGGCGTCACCCGGGCCGAGCGGTACACCGAACCGGCCACACCGGACGGTGCCGCGCCTGCCGAGGACCGCCTGACCCACGGAGTGGGGCTCGCCGGTGGGTTCGTCAGGGAGACGCTGGTGCGACGCGGCGTCGAATGCCTGCTCGGGCACCGGGCGGTGGAACTGCTGCGCGAGGACGGGGCGGTGGTCGGCGCGGTGCTGGACGGGCCAGGCGGCCGCGTGGCGGTCAGGGCGCGTGGCGGCGTGCTGATCGCGGCGGGCGGCTACGGCTGGACCTCGCACGCGGCCGAGCTGGAGGACGTGCCCGAGCTCGTGGAATGCGCCCCTCCGGTCGTCGAGGGCGACTCGGCGACCCTCGCGGAACAGGCGGGAGCCGGCCTGGTCCGAGGGGCCGACCCGTTCTTCAGCGTCGGGTACGGCTTCCCCGGCGAGGTCCACCCCGGCACGGACGTTCCGCTCGTCCGGCCGTTGCTCGCCCACCTGGGCCTGCCGCACTCGATGATCGTCAACCGGGACGGGCGACGGTTCGGCGACGAAAGCTACTACGGGGCACTGATCGGTGCGCTGCGCCGGTTCGACGGTCGTCGCCGCCGCTGGGCGAACCTGCCGTGCTGGTTCCTCGTCGACGACGAGTACCGCAAGCGCTACCCGCTCGGGCCGTACGCGGCGGGACAGGAATGGCCGCACTCGATCCCGAGGGCTGACAGCCTCGCCGAACTGGCTGCGCTCACCGGCATCGACCCCGACGGGCTCGAGCGCACCGTCACCGCGTTCAACGAGGGGGCCGATCGCGGCGAGGACCCGGAGTTCGGCAGAGGCACGCTGCCGTTCGTCCTGCGGACCTACGGCGACGCAGCCCACGAGCCGAATGGGTGCCTCGGCGCCCTGCGCACGCCGCCGTTCTACGCGCTGGACCTGACCGTGGTCGGGTTCGGGATGGGCACGCTCGGTCTGTGGATCGACCGGCACGCCCGCGTGCTGCGACGGGACGGCACGCCGATCCCTGGCCTGTACGCCACCGGAAACGCCGCGGCCACGCGGGAACTGCGTGGCTACGTCACCGGGCTGGCGAACGCCCGGAACTACACGTACGCCTACCGCGCGGCGGGCCACGCCTGCGGCCGCGTGCGCGGCACCCACGAGTGAGGACCGTCGATGCCGATTTCCAGCCCGTATCCAGCCGTCACCGTTCCGGACGTCTCACTGACCACGTTGCTGTTCGGCGACGGTCCCGGCGAGCACGCCGGCGCGACCGCGCTCGTCGACGGCCGCACGGGCGCGGTGACGACCTTCGGCGAGCTGCACCAACGGGTTGAGCGCATTGCGGCGGGGTTGCGCGGGCGTGGACTGCGCACCGGTGACGTCGTCGGTCTGGTGGGCCCGAACTCGCCGGACTGGGTGTCGGCGTTCCACGCCGTACTCCGCGCGGGTGGCGTCGTCACGGCCGCGAACCCCACGTACACGACACCTGAGCTCGCTCACCAGCTCCACGACTCGGGCGCCCGCTTCGCCATCGCGGCGGCGGCGCAGCTGGAGTCGGTCGCGGCGGCCGCGGAGAAGGCCGGGATCGGGCCGGACGCCGTGTTCACCCTGGAGCCGGTCGAAGGCCATTCCTGCCTCGCCGAGCTGGCGGCGGAGTCCGGGCCCGCGCCGGTGCTGACCACCGGGCCGGACGACATCGCGGTGCTGCCGTACTCCTCGGGCACCACGGGCCAGGCCAAGGGGGTGGTGCTCACCCACCGCAACGTCGTCGCGAACGTCCTGCAGTTCGACCGGATGGTGCCGCTGACGCGGGGCAGCACCCAGCTGGCCGTTCTCCCGCTGTTCCACATCTACGGCATGACCGTGCTGATGAACCACAGCCTGTACACCCACGCGCCGCTGGTCACGATGTCGCGGTTCGACCTGGCCGAGCTGCTCCGCCTGGTGGCCGAGCACCGGGTGCGCAAGCTCTACGTGGCGCCGCCGGTCGTGCGTGCGCTCGCCAAGGACCCCGTGGTGGAACAGCACGACGTGAGCAGCCTGGAAATGGTGTTCTCCGGTGCGGCCCCGCTCGACCGTGGGCTGAGTGCCACGCTGGCGGAACGGCTGGGGTGCGCGGTCATGCAGGGCTACGGGATGACGGAGATGTCGCCCGTGTCGCACGCGGCGCCCGAGGACCGCCCCGACATCGACCCCGCGAGCTGCGGGCTCGCACTGCCCGGCATCGAGTTCCGGCTCGTCGACCCGGCGACCGGCGTCGACGCCGGGCCGGGAGAGCGGGGCGAGCTGTGGGTGCGGGGACCGAACGTCATGTCCGGGTACCTGAACAACCCGTCGGCCACGGCCTCCGCCCTTGACGAGGACGGCTACCTGCACACCGGGGACGTCGCGACGCTCGGTCCGCACGGTGAGATCAAGATCGTCGACCGGATCAAGGAGCTGATCAAGTACAAGGGCTACCAGGTCGCACCCGCCGAGCTCGAGGACGTGCTGCTGGGCCATCCGTGCGTGGACGACGCCGCCGTGGTCGGGGCCCGCGACGCCGACGGAGAGGAAGTGCCCAAGGCCTTCGTCGTGCGACGCCGGGGGAGCACTGTCACCAAGGACGCCGTCATGACCTACGTGGCCGGCCGGGTGGCGCCCCACAAACGCGTTCGTGCGGTGGAGTTCGTCGAAGCGATCCCCAAGTCGGCGTCGGGGAAGATCCTGCGCAACCAGCTCCGGGACTCCTGAGCGCGGACCCTCCTCGAAGGACCGGCGCGTCAGCTCGGGCAGTGGGATCAGCTCGGGCAGTGGGAGAGGATCGCGTTGATCGCCTCCGCTTCCGCCTGGTCCGCCGTCAGGTCGTACTTGGCCTTCGTCTGGACCCAGCGGGTCACGTAGCCGCAGCGATCCTGGTCCGGGAGCCACGTCGCCGGGTCCTGGTCGCCCTTCTGGCGGTTGCTCCTGGCCGTCACGGCGACCAGCACCTCCGGGTCGTTCGCGTACGCCTCCCGCTCGGCTTCGGTCCAGTCACGTGAGCCCGAGCGGGCCACCTCCGCGAGCGGCACGATGTGGTCGATGTCCAGATCGCCGGCGTCGGTCACGATCTCGCCGTCGTAGACGCTCGTCCACTCGCCCGTCACCTCGCAGTTGTCGCCGACGCGGACGGAGCGGCCCTGGTCCTGCAGGATCTGGTCGCGTACGTCGCAGCCGTCGCCGAGGTAGTCCCAGTGCGGCCAGTCGTCGCGGTCGTAGCGGGCGCCCGTGTCCTCCGGCGCCACCCGCAGCTGCGGGAGCGCTCCCGATGGGGCGGGCGTCTCGGCAGGGGCTTCGGGCAGTTCGCACGCGGTGAGCGTGAACGCGGCGGCAAGGGCGACGACGAGGGCGGGGGTCTTCACCCCATGATCATCTCCGGTCGCCGTCCGTATCCACGGCAGCGACAGGGGAGGACAACGTCACACTCGATGTGGTCAGGCGATCGCGTCGAAGCGGGCGAAAAGGGCACAGTCCTCGCGCGGGTGGGCCTCGTGTTCGGGGCACAGTTCCGCCGCGTAGGCCGTCACCTCGCCTCGCGCGCGCCATTCGGCCGCCGCTCTCCTGGCCTCTTGGTGCTCGTACATGCCGACTTCCAGGCAACCGCTCTGCAGCGAGAAGACTCCGTACTCGATCGAGTCCTCCTCCGGGGGGACCGACCACGATTCGAAAGAGGGGGTCCCTACGAGCACGTCGCGTCCGCTCATACCTGAGACCTCCATCGGTCGGTCGCGCTTGACCGGTGGTGAAAACCGTTCGCATCACCATGGACGACTTCCCAGCTCAAGGGCAAGAGAGTCACTCAGGTGGCCGACGCCCGTCTTCGTGAACGAGACTTTCCGTAGAGCGGCCGGGGCATGCGCTCCTTGGCATCGAGGCCGCCCTCGGCGGCCCCTCTCGGCAGAGGTGGACATGCGGCACTGGTATCCCCACCTGTGCGTCGCCACGGCGCTGTCCCAGGCGGCGTTCAACGCGGCCAGGATGCTCGTCTCCTACCGCGCACTCGGGCTCGGCGCCGACGGGGTGGCCCTCGGCGTCATCGCGGCGCTGTTCTCACTGCTGCCGCTCGTGGTGGCCGTGCACGTCGGCAGGGCCGTGGACAACGGTCACCCCGCCGGGATGCTGCGGGCGGGTGTGCTGCTCACCGCCGTCTCGCTGCTCGTGATCGCGGTGAGCGGCGACCTCGTGATACTCGGCATCGGAAACGCGCTGCTGGGCTTCGGGCAGGTTCTCGTGGTCGTGGCGGCGCAGGGGTTCATCCCGCTGCTGTCGGAGCCGCACGAGCTGGACAAGCGGTTCGCGGGCTGGTCGCTGGCCGTCTCCATCGGACAGACGGTGGGTCTGCCGGTAGCCGGTCTGGTGTCGTCGGCGAGCAGCACCGGCGACGGCGTGGCGACCACGGGTGCGTTGCTCGCGCTCGCCGGCCTCGTCGCGTTGGCGGGGCCCTCGTCGTTCCTGCTGCCCGTGCCGAGGCGGGCCATGGGCAGGCCGCCCACCGAGGAGCCCGCGCAGTCGATGGTGACGATGCTCGGCATCCCCGGCATGTGCCCAGCCGTGTTCAGCAGCCTCGTGGTGCTGACGTCGATGGACGTGCTGTCGGCGTTCCTGCCGGTGCTGGGCGAGGAGTACGGCTTCAGCGTCCTGCTGGTGACCGTGCTGCTCATGCTGCGCACGGGCTCGTCGATCGTGTCCCGCGCGTTCCTGCCAGCCCTGCTGCGGGTGGTGTCGCGCCGCTGGCTGCTGCTGTCGGCGACGCTGTGCTCGGCGCTGCCGATGTCTCTGCTTCCCCTTGCGCACCAACCGGTCCTGATGGGCATCCTGCTCGTGATCGTCGGCTTCTTCTGGGGCATCGGGCAGCCGCTGACGATGACGTGGGTGGTGACGCTGGTGTCGCAACGCAGCCGGGCCTCGGCGCTGTCGTTGCGGCTCACGGGAAACCGGCTCGGCCAGGTGCTCGTGCCCCTCGGCGCCGGTGCCATCGCGGGCTCGGCAGGCGTCGCCTCGGTCTTCGTGGTCACCGGCGCGCTGCTGTGGACCTCCAGCGGCCTCACCTGGAGAGCCGTGCGCCGAGAACGGGCCGACTGACGGTCCCCAAGGCCACCTTTGGTGCGTTCAACGCGACAAAGGTGGCCTTGGGGGGCAGTCGCCCAGGCGGGGGTTGCTCGTGTGGTGTAGACCTTAGGTGTGGGGAAATCCGGACTTTTCCGGCTCGTGGCCGGAACGCTCGCAGTGACCTTGTCGGCCGTGCTGGTCGCGCCGCCCGCGAACGCGGCGCCGCAGCAGGTGCACCTGCCCCAACCCGAGGGGCCTCACGCGCCGGGCACGAGCCTGCTGCACCTCGTCGACGAGGGCCGCATCGACGGCCTCGACCCCGAGGGCGGACCGAGGGAGCTGATGGCGCAGGTCTGGTACCCGGCACTGCCACTGCCCTGGTATGAGCGCGCCGACTACGCGTCCCCGAAGGAGGCCGCACGGCAGGAGGAGTTCTACGTGCTGCCCGACGGCGCGCTCGAAGGCGCCGTCACCAACAGCAGGCGGGACGCGCCCGCGCTGCCGGGGAACCACCCGGTGGTGATCTTCTACCACGGTCTGTGCGCGAGCCGGACCGACACGACCGCCGTCAACGAACGCCTCGCCAGCCTGGGTTTCGTCGTCGTCGCGCTCGGCAGCACCCACGAGTCCGACCTGGTGGAGTTCCCCGGCGGCCGGACGGTCTCCACCGCCGACCCCACGTTCTGTGCCGCGGCCAGTGACTTCAGCACGGAGAACCAGGCGATCCTCAACCGCCTGCAGGAGGCCAGGGTCGCCGACGTCCGGTTCGTACTCGACGGACTTGAGGCGGGGACGCTGCCGCTGCCATCGGGCGTCGCCCGCTCGGCCGACGTCGACCGCGCCGGCATCTACGGGCACTCGTTCGGCGGTTCCACAGCGGCGCAGGCGATGCTGGAGGACCCGAGGCTGCGCGCGGGCGTCAACCTCGACGGCCTCGTCGTGGGCCCGGTTCGCACGGAGGGCCTCGACAAGCCGTTCCTGGTCCTGGGCAGCGACTACCACGACGACAAGGCTGATCCGACGTGGGCCGACTTCCTGCCGGCGCTCACCGGCTGGCACCAGTGGCTGCGGGTCCGCGACGCGGGCCACTACCGATTCGTAGACCAGGGCGGCAGCGCCGACCGCTGGAACATGCGCGAGGTGATGCCGCCGGAGGTCTGGACGGCGAACTTCGACGACATCGGGGACGAGCCATCGCAGCGGATCCTGCTCGACTACACGTCGGCCTTCTTCCTGCGTTTCCTCAAGGGCGAGGAGCAGCCGATCCTCGACGGTCCGTCCGCGCGCTACCCGGAGGTGGAGTTCAGGACCGCAGCCGGCGAAGGGCCTCCGCCAGGTCGGTGACATCGGCGTACGTGGCGTCCAGATCGGTCAGGCTCGCGTCGTGCGGCTGCGTGGACCGGTCGGCGCACCACCTGCGGCCGGAAGTCGTGTGGGAGCGCGTCGGTGTCCGAGGCGGGCACGCACCAGGTCGATCGCCGGCACGGCGGGCGCTCACCCCAGCCGACCCTGCCGGGGAAACGCCGTCCCGCGCGGCCCGGTGCTCATGACTCCGGCTTCGGCCGGATGATCCATCCGGCGAGCCCGCGCAGCAGGTAGGACCGTCCGATCTGCAGCAGCTGCCGGAAGCCCGTGGTGGTGGCCGGACCCACGACTCCGAGCCGGTAACTCATGCCCTCTCCTGCTCCCTGGCCGCGCGGACCATCACGGCCCGCGCGTTGCGGATATGGGCGGTCATCACGGCACGGGCCCACTCGGGGTCGCCCGCCCGCACGGCGGCGACGATCTCGGCGTGGTGCGCGAGGCTGCGCCGCAGGGACGTCTCGTCGTAAGTGTGGAAGTTCCGGAGCACGATCGGGGCGTGCACCGCGCTGGCGAGCGCGCCCGCGAGCGCGGGGTGACCGGCGAGTGTGACGAGCCTGCCGTGGAACTCGCGGTTGAGCGGCACGAGCGCGTCGAGGTCCTGCGCCGGTCCTGGGCCGCCGACCTCGACCATCCGCCGCGCGAGCTGGTCGAGCTCCTCGACGTCCTCGGGGCCCGCGTTCGGCACGGCCAGCGCCGTGAGCTCCGGTTCGAGCGCGGTCCGCAGGTCGAACACGCCTTCGAGCTCCTCGACGCTCCACTCGCTGACCCGCGCGCCGCGGTTGGGCACCAGCTCGACGAGGCCCTCGGCGGCCAGGCGCGTGAGCGCCTCCCGCACCGGCGTCCGGCTGACCCCGAGCCGAGTGGCCAGCTCCACCTCGCCCAGCCGGGCGCCCGCCGGGAAGTCGCCGCGCAGGATCAGCTCGCGCAGCGCGTCGACGGCCTTCTCGCGGCCCGTCACGGAGGGGGAAGTCTGTGTCATGAATCACCTCAATCCCAGATTGTGTGCAATCTAGGACGGCGGGCATTCCACCGCAAAGGGTGACGCACAAGTTCGAGGCTTCTGTATGCAAGGAGGCTGTCGTGGGAGATCTGCTCGGTACCGCCCGACGGCCGCGCGCCCGGTTGCGGGAACTGCTCACGGCAGGGGAGCCGCTCGTCGCGCCCGGCTCGTACGACGCCCTCTCGGCCAGGCTCGTCGAGCAGGCCGGCTTCCACGTCGTCTACCTGACCGGCTTCGGCACCAGCGCCTCGCTCATCGGCAGGCCCGACGTCGGCCTGCTCTCCGGCTCCGAGATGGTCGACAACGCGAGCCGCATCGTCGCCGCCGTCGACGTGCCGGTGATCGCCGACGCCGACACCGGCTACGGCAACGCGATCAACGTCGTGCGCACCGTGCGGGCCTACGAGCAGGCCGGGGTGTCCGGCATCCACCTCGAGGACCAGGTCACGCCGAAGAAATGCGGGCACATGAGCGGCAAGGCGGTGATCTCGCGCGAGGAGATGACCGGCAAGCTCCGCGCCGCCGTCGCCGCCCGGCAGGACCCCGACTTCGTGCTCATCGCCCGCACCGACGCCGCCGCGGTGCACGGGCTGGACGACGCGATCGACCGCGCCAAGGCGTACGCCGACGCTGGCGCCGACGTGCTCTTCGTGGAGGCGCCAACGAGCGAGGAGAGCATCGAGCGCGTAGCGAAGGAGCTACGCGGTGTTGCGCCGCTCGTGTTCAACTGGGCCGAAGGTGGCCGCACCCCGCCGATCTCCTTGCGCCGCATCGGGGAGCTCGGCTTCTCGCTCGTGCTTTTCCCAATCGGCACGCTGCTCGCCGCGACCGCGGGGATCCGCTCGCTGCTGGAGGTGCTGCGCGCGGATGGCACCCCCCAGTCGGCACTCGACGGGCTGCCGTCGTTCGGCGAGTTCACCGATCTCATCGGGCTGCCCGAGATCCAGAAACTGGAGCAGCGCTTCGCGAGTGAATGAGTTACACCTGCTGATACCTGGAAATACCAACTGGTAGGAGCTACGTTCGCGATACGCCCACGAACTCAGAACCGGCGATCAGACAAAGGGGTTTGGACATGCCGGATAACCATGTTGTCGTGTATCAAGGGCCGGGACGAGTCTCCGTCGAGTCGATCGACTATCCGAAGCTCGAACTACCTACTGACGTCGTCGAAGGACTGGGCCTGCCGAAGAAGGCTCCGCACGCGGCGATTCTGAAGATCGTCACCACCAACATCTGCGGCAGCGACCAGCACATGGTCCGCGGCCGCACCACCGCGCCCGTCGGTCAGACCCTCGGGCACGAGATCACCGGGGAGGTGGTCGAAGCCGGGGACGACGTGCTGTTCGTCAAACCCGGTGACATCTGTTCGGTGCCCTTCAACATCGCGTGCGGCCGCTGCCGCATGTGCTTCGAGGGCAAGACCGGAATCTGCCTGAACGTCAACCCCGCACGGCCCGGCGCGGCGTACGGCTACGTCGACATGGGCGGCTGGATCGGCGGCCAGGCCGAGTACGTGATGGTGCCGTACGCCGACTTCAACCTGCTGCCGTTCCCCGACCGCGACCAGGCGCTGGAGAAGATCCTCGACCTGACGATGCTGTCGGACATCTTCCCGACCGGCTACCACGGCGCCTTCACGGCGGGCGTGACCACGGGATCCACGGTGTACGTCGCCGGAGCGGGACCGGTCGGTCTCGCGGCGGCACACGCCGCGCAGCTGCTCGGCGCGTCGGTGGTGATCGTCGGCGACATGATCCCGGAGCGGCTCCAGCAGGCCCGCAGTTTCGGTTGCGAGACAGTGGATCTCCGCGAGTCGGCCGAGCTCGCCGACATGATCAAGGAAATCACCGGCGAGCCGGAGGTCGACGCGGCGGTGGACGCGGTCGGCTTCGAGGCACGCGCCCACGGCCGGGACGCGGGTGAGCAGCCCGCAACGGTGCTCAACGACATCATGACCATCGCCAGGGCGGGCGCCTCGCTCGGCATTCCCGGCCTGTACGTCACGGGCGACCCCGGCGGGGTCGACGAGAACGCGCAGATCGGCCAGCTCGGCGTGCGAATCGGCCTCGGCTGGGCGAAATCGCACTCGTTCACCACCGGCCAGTGCCCCGTCAAGAAGTACAACCGCCTGCTGATGAACATGATCCTCAACGGCAGGGCGGAGATCGCCAAGGCAGTCAACGCCACGGTCATCCCGCTCACCGACGCTCCGCAGGGCTACGAGGACTTCGACCACGGCGCGGCCAAGAAGTTCGTGCTCGACCCGCATGGGATGGTTCCCGCCTAGGTGTAGTACCAGGGAATCAGCGGTCGTGCCCCGGCTCGCGCAGCCGGGGCACGATCGTGCTCGCGTCCGGCGGCGCCACCTGCTCACGAAGGCTCGCGGCGAGCGTGCGCGCCCACGCGCCAAGGCCCTCGACGTCGATACCGTGTGGCCGCCGCGCCGCGAACGGCTCGATGTTGCCCGCGCCCCGGTCGAGCAGCGAGGCCGCGCCCGTCAGGTTGCCGCGGGCCGCATGGGTCACGCCGACGGCGAGCTGCGCGAGCCCCCGCCACAGCTCCCGCTCTTCCTCTGGCCCCGACTTCCACGCGTCCTCGAACACCTCGTGGGCGTGGAAGGGCTTGCCCTCGTCGAGCAGCCGCTGCGCCTCCGCCAGCGACTCCTCTGGTGCGCGGACGACGCCCTCCGGCTGCCGCTCGACGCCCTCCGCGCCGTAGGGCAGCGGCCTGCCGAGGCCATCCCTCGGGCGGGCGTTGCGGGCGCGGCCTTCCTCGTCCCGGTCTCGGTCACTCACGCTCGTCAGTGTTGCACCGCGGTCACTGGTCGTTGCGCTCGGTGGCTTCGGAGGCCGTCTTCTCCGGCGGCTTCGGTGAGGAGTCGTGTGGCTTGACCTTGCCGGTGAGCGTGATGTGACCTTCGGAATGGATGCGCTCGACCATGTGCGGGTAGTGCAGCTCGAACGCGGGCCGCTCCGAACGGATCTTGGGCAGCTCGGTGAAGTTGTGCCGCGGGGGCGGCGAGCTCGTTGCCCATTCGAGCGAGTTGCCGAAGCCCCACGGGTCGTCCACGTTCACCGGCTCGCCGAAGCGGTAGCTGCGCACCACGTTCCACAGGAACGGCAGCATCGAAAGACCCAGCACGAACGCGCCGATCGTCGACACCACGTGCATCTCGGTGAAGCCGTCCGAGGGCAGGTAGTCGGCGTAGCGGCGGGGCATGCCCGCGTCACCGAGCCAGTGCTGCACGAGGAACGTCAGGTGGAAGCCCACGAACGTGAGCCAGAAGTGCAGCTTGCCCAGCGGTTCGTTGAGCATGCGCCCGGTGAACTTCGGGAACCAGAAGTAGATGCCGGCGAACGTCGCGAACACGATGGTGCCGAACAGCACGTAGTGGAAGTGCGCCACCACGAAGTAGCTGTCGTGGATGTGGAAGTCCAGCGGCGGGGCGGCGAGGATGATGCCGGTGAGCCCGCCGAGCAGGAACGTCACGAGGAACCCGATCGACCACAGCATCGGCGTCTCGAAGCTCAGCTGCCCCTTCCACATCGTCCCGATCCAGTTGAAGAACTTGATGCCGGTTGGCACGGCGATCAGGAACGTCAGGAACGAGAAGAACGGCAGCAGCACCGCCCCGGTGGCGAACATGTGGTGCGCCCACACGGCGAACGACAGCGCCGTGATGCCCATCGTCGCGAACACCATCAGCCGGTAGCCGAAC